>NZ_JAHLQB010000082.1 GCF_018918205.1 Lachnoclostridium sp. MSJ-17
TTCATTGCCGCCTGTATTGCCAACGCATTGATTGAAAACGGCGTACCCGTTTTGATGACGAACTTCTCAAAAATTCTGAACCAACTGTCCGCCATGTTCAACGAAGATCGCAACAAATACATCGATAGCATGAACAGCTACAGTCTGCTGATTATCGACGACCTCGGAGTTGAGCGCAATTCTGAATTTGCGCTGGAACAGTTATTCAACGTCATCGACAGCCGCTACCGCAGTAAGAAGCAGTTGATCGTCACAACTAATCTGACACTGGATGAGCTAAAACACCCAAAGAGCTTAGCGCACGCTCGAATCTATGACCGCATTTTGGAGCGCTGCGTGCCGCTCAAGGTGAACAATCAAAACATCAGAAAGCTCAACGCGGCGGATACTTTGAGCACGGCACGCAAACTGCTGACTGCTGAAAAGGAGGATTTATGAATAACAATTTTAACGATAAGGAATTGCTGCAGGCAAAGCATCGACTGGAAGAAGCGCAGGCGCGAAACCGCCAAAAGGAGCGAAAAGCACGGACACGGAGATTGATTCAGGTCGGCGCAATTCTGGAAAGTGTCTTACCCGAAATCAAGCACATGAATCCGGAAGAAATCAAGAATTTTCTGTTACAGCGTTTGTATTTTGGTAACAGGCAGCCGTGATTTATTTCCCGAAGGGCGCACTTACTCACCACCTGTAAAACAGGCGGTGGTACTGCCATCGCGGCAGCCGTGCGCTCTCCGAGGGATTACGGCTTATTGAAAGCCTATTTTGTGAAAGGATTCTAATTATGGCGATTTATCATTTAGAAGCAAAAGCCGTCAGCCGCGGCTCAGGCAGGAGCGCTGTTGCAGCCGCCGCATATATGAGTTGCTCCGAAATCCACAACGAATACGACGGCGTGACACATGACTTTACGCGAAAAAGAGGGCTTGTGTGGCAACAGATTTTTCTGCCGAAAAACGCGCCGCCCGAATGGACGGACAGAAGCGTTTTGTGGAACGCGGTTGAAGCTGCCGAGAAATCCAAAGACAGCCGACTCGCACGCGAATTAGTCGTTGCCCTGCCAATCGAGCTCGACAAAATGCAATGGATAAAACTTCTGATGGAGTATATCCGAAAAAATTTTGTTGCAGACGGAATGTGTGCCGACATCGCCATTCACGACACCGACGGTCACAATCCCCATGCGCACATTCTGCTGACGGTCAGACCTTTGGACGACAAAGGCAAGTGGCAGAACAAGACCGAAAAGGAATATCTCTGTGTCAAAAGCGGCGAAGAAAAAGGCTTCACTTCTTCGGAATTTGTGTCAGCAAAATCGAAAGGATGGGAGAAGCAATATCAATATTTTGTCGGCAAAAAGAAGGTGTACATGCCGCCGTCAGAAGCCGAAAAGCACGGCTATGAACGCGTCAATAAATATCCGAAAAGCACCAGATTCGGGCGACAGAATCCGATCGCCGCCCGTTGGAACAGCGACGAGCAGCTTGTCGTATGGCGCGAGCAGTGGGCGCAGATCACAAACAAACATCTTGATGAAGCAAATCACTCCGACGCGCACATCGACCACCGCAGCCACGCCGACAGAGGACTTGACGAACAGCCGACCATTCACGAGGGTTACGTTGCCCGAACCATTGAGCAAAAAGGTTTTGTCGCCGACCGCTGCGCAATCAACCGTCAAATAAAGGCAGATAACGCCCTTCTCCGCGAGTTAAAGGCTGCCATGAAGAAAATCTCGCAAACCGTCAAAAACACGCTCCCTGCCCTTGCAGAGGCGATGGAAACGCTGCGAGAAAAGATGATTGTCCTGCGTTATCATATTCAAATCGGCAACGCCGTCAGTCGGGAAGGCAAGCGCACTATTCAAGCTGAAAAAGCAACCTTAGCCAGATACACCGCCGTCGGCGAGCAAATCACAGCCAAGAAAAAAGAACGGAAGGAACTTCAAAACAAAAAGAAGTCCACTCCCGTCCTGCGGATAGCAATCCAGCGCGATTTATCCCGGCAAATCGCCGAGCTGACAGAAGAGCTCGAAGAACTGAAATCCGAAAAGCTGCGCCTGCTCAAAGAATTGAAATGCACCGATGATAACGGCGTTCTAAAGGTACAGAGCGAAATCACTAAAATCGAAACCGCCCTCGCCACTTTGGCCAAAGCCGAGAAGAAGAACATCTCCAAGCTCAACAAGGCAATTCAGCGATACAAGGATTTGAAAAAACAATCAGCAGCTTTTGATAAAGGCGAATTTGCCGCCGCGCGTTTAAGAATCCGTCCCGAAAAACAGCTATCCGCTGAGAACAAATTACAATCCGCCTATGGAAAGAATTTCAGTATCAGAAGCTTGTTCACCGCGATTCATGAAACTGATAGAACACTCAACGACTCGATTGATTTAGCCGCCGCGAAAGAATTTGAATATCGTCAGCACGAACAACCGCGTAGTAAAACTTCCGGTCTCACCAAGTAAAATATCACAGAGCAGACAGCAAAAAATTTAGAGCAACAAGCATTTCTGCCTGTTGCTCTTGAAATTATTGTGTTATTATCTCTCCGATCGGATAGGGAATCTCATACTCGGCAAGGAACATCTGTATTGCAGTCGCGTCGGAAATATCCAAAACGCCGTCGCGGTTTGCGTCTGCTGCTAACTCTTGAAGCTCATTAAAGTCTTCCAGTTCAGCAAGATTACGCTGAATAGAGGTTACATCGTTGATATTAACATAGCCGTCGGTGTCCACGTCTCCCAGCTTAAATTCGTCAAGGATCTTGAAAGGAATATTATTGTCCTTGGCGTATTGGTGAGCATATGAGCCGTACCATACGCCGAGGGTGAGGTTAGGGGAGTTATAAAAAGCAATAGTAGATATACTTGTCACGCTTTGGGGTATTACAATGTACTCCAGCATAGGGCAATTTGCGAATGCAAGTCTGTTAATGCTTTCCACCGAATCGTTCAGCGTAACCTTTGAAAGCGAAGCACAGGAATTAAAACACTGTTCCGGTATTGTTTTTGCGCTTGATTGAATATCTATCTCAGGCAAAAACTGACAGTTTTCAAATGCGCGTACACCAATTGTTGTGATAGACGGTGTGAGCGTTACCTTTGACGATAAACCGGAATTGTAAAATGCTTCAACGCTAATCAGCTCAAGGTGAATAGCATTGGAAAAATCAACCGCTGTCATATTTGAATCGTTCTTAAACGCTCTGCCCGAAATAGATGTTACATAACGATTTGCGAATGAATCAGGAACCACAAGCGTATCTGAGCTGTAGTCCCAGGCATAAAGCGAAACAGATGAATTATTAATGATTGTATAAGAATATCCGTTTACTTCATAAATCGTTTCTGCGTTGATTTGAAACACAGACATTATACACAGCATAGCCGCAATGGTGAACGGCAGAACTGTTTTTTTTATTTTATTCATATCAATCACCGTTTTTAGTAGTGCAGGCAGCACAAGATTGTACTGCCTGCGAAAGTTGTATAGGATTAGTCGCCGCCGCCTGCTGCGCCGCCGCCTGCACCGGTAGCCAAACCGCTTAGGCGAATTTGTTCGCCTCCGATGTCATCTCCATCGCCATCCATAATTCTTGAAAAACTTAATTTCACCAAATCAAATGAAGGCTCATCATAGGTTTTTTTCAATTTCACATTCCTCCTTTAGGAAGCCTTAGCTTGCCTGGAACCGTCGGTTATTGTAGCAATGTCGTAAATCGTAAAGTAAACCGGATTGCTGATAATTACTTCTGCTGAATCTCCCGTACCATACTTGATGAACGAATACGCTCTGTAACCAAAGTTTCTGCGGGTTGTTGCTTTAGTGTAAGTATCGTTACCGCGATTTGTTGTTGAGCTGACATTTGCAATACCGTAGTAATACTCAATGCCGTTTCTCGGGTCAAGCTTACTCTTATTGACAAACGAAACCATGTAGCTTCCTGCCGTTGCAGTTCCTGCAGTATCCTCAGTGGTAGCTTTTATTTTAGTTCTCGCTGCTTCTGTACCATCGCCATTTTTAGACTGATAGGTATCAACCCAATCGTCCTCAAGATCGGTGATATCTCCGACATCTAAGGTTTCGATAATTAAGCCGGTGTTAAAGTTGGAATTTATAATCGTATTAATCTGCTTGCCTTCATACTCAAAGCTGAGCATAAAGTCAGTAAAGATTCTGTCGCCGAACTTAGAGTTGCCCCAAAGACCGTTAGCGTCGCCGCCGCCGCCGTAGTTCCACTGGTCACGTGTCGTGCCGAGGAAGGTGATGGACGCGGTCTTATCAGACATTACCTCTTTCTGTTCCTGTGCAGACATTTCCTTCTCTTCTGAATAAACAGGCTTCAAAATGGTGTTCTGATAAATCGCCTGGTTCAGAGTTGAAGAATAGCTCTTCTGATAGCAGACTCCTGGATCGCCGTCAGCATTTTCGGTATAGTACTCCCAATACCTGAACGTGCGTTTCTGATCGGGATTGATCGCCTCGTTATACAGCACATCGGGAACCTTAAGGAGCTCAGGCTGTTTATCCTCTGTCATTTCCGACTGATTATGAACATCATTGAGCGAGAACCAATCAAGGAAGTCCATGTTGATAGTTTGGCGCACAGTAGTAACATCGTCATAATCCTTGTATACTTCTTTGTCGGTGTCATTTTCTTTTGTGACAGCAAAGGTATATTTGTTTGGTGTTGACGTGTCAAGAGTATACTCGAACGGCATCATAAAGCTTACATGAATGGTTGTATCAAGGTCTTGACCGGCCGTAAGATCTTCACAGCTGAATGTAAATGTCTCGGGATCATACGAAATCGTCTGACCTGTAAATGTCCAAGTCAAGTCTTCCATGAAGTTTGTTTCGTAGGGAGATTTCGCAGCGAGGAATTCAGCTGATTTATCAGCCTTGAATACGGGATTATCACCGGTTAAATCAAGATATGTCTTAACCTCTTCATTTGTGAACGAACCCGTCGACCTATAGGATTGATCGCCCCACAAGGTGTCGTTAGACATCTTGCCGTCCTTAATCAGCTTACGTGTGGTGAATTTATAAGTGAAATCGTACTTATATTTGTATTCCAGCTTAGAGTAGAACGGCATTACGCTGACCTTCTGACCCTTGGTCGTACTGTCAAACAGCTTAGAGATCGCGAAAGATATCGTAGCAGTCGGTGCTGTCGGTGTTGATTTATTAACCGTAACGGTTGCATCAAGGTCAAGACCGGTACCGCTTGAATCATTCAGCACGTTCATGGCTGAATAAATTTGCTCGTAGAATTCGCTGAAAACATATGGATCTGTAATACCAGTGGTTGTGAGCGTGATTTCAAGGGTGTAATTGGAATCATTCTTGATATACGTCGGATCGATTGTGATATCGTTAGCCGTTCCGCTTGCCGGATAAGACTCTACAGTATTACCGCCGTTCTTAACCTTAGCTGAAACAGTGCAAGTCGCTGTGCCGGCAGAATCAGGATGCAGGAAGTGCGTGATCTCAAGCTCACTCTTGGTGTTGCGAACGGTAGCGGTAGCATCGGTTGTACCCATTCTGAACTGCTTGCCGTTTAACACGCTGCCACATGTTTCAGCACCGGTAATGGTGATGTCATTAAAGGCATAGTCAGAGGAGCCGGAAATTTTCTCGCTGACCTCAACGATCGCGTTTTCGGGAACCTTCGGAATGATGACCGAATGACCGTGTCTGACTGTAATTTCACCGTTCTCATTCATCTGTTGGTTTTGTCCGTCAACAACGCAGTACAGCTTATACGGCTGGAAGTCATAATTACCGAACTTGAACTTGACGACAAAGGTAAAGGATTCATTGGGGTTACTGTCGTTAACGTTTTTGACCAGCGTCAGGTCATGCGTCTTCATCTGGTTGGTAAAGCGTGCCCTTACTCGTATATCGTCCATACCACCGGTACCGCTCGGCATAGTTACTCTAAACGTCTCTTTTCCGTCAATTTCTCCGACATAATCATGTCCAAGCGACTTTTCTTTACCGTTAGCATCAAGCTGGGCGATGTTTGTATACGAGAACGGATTTTCGAATGTTGTGCCGTCCGGCAATGTATCCCCATATTTGTAGTAATGGTACAAGCTGTCTTCGGGAATGCCTTCCGATACCGTAATCTTTTGCCCGCCGTCATACTGCTGAATGAAATTGGCTCCCTGGTCGTTATACAACTGATAGCTGAACGAATTACCGTTTCCTAAGGTCGGCGTATAATCAGATGAACCTATTGCGTATGTTATTCCCGTATTTCCGGTGTGAATTCCGTCAGAGCTTTGATTAATTGTAAACTGCTCGGTTTTAAGGGTTTCACCCGAAGGTACGGTAACGCCAAGATCTGTGCTGACGTAATCCGCCTGATAGGTGTGCTCAAACTGAGTGATGTCAGCGCCCTGGTCGTTTTTGTAAGCTGTGCTGCTGCTGTTTTTTGCGGTGTTGGCTGTCGTTGTCTCAAAGAAGCCGGAGTTAACGTAGTTGGTTCTGACCTTTTTGTCAACCGTAAGGAGGTTGGGAACGGGGTGGAACGAGAAGCCGAATTGCAGGTTGGAGCTAAACATACCGCGCTCCATGTAATAGATGGTCATCGTGTGGATCACATTGGGCTTGGTTTTGTCAAACCATGTTGTTCCTCCGTCTGTACCGAAAGATGTGGTATTCGGTGTTAATACTGCACCACCTGTACCATTTGCAATGCTTTCAGTTCTGTCGCCTGTTGCCTCCATATCGGCAAAGTCGATTTCACCCGTAGTAGCACTGTGGTCGCCGCCGAGGTCGAGAACGAGGTGACCGTCGATAAATACCCACAGGTCGTCGTCTCCGGAGAATTTAAACTTCTGGTGGTTATCTTCAACATTTGTGCCGCCGTTCGCAACGGTTTTGATAAGACCGCCTTCGTTGATAGTGAAGGGGATTTCGAGCTTCATGCCGAAGCCGAGGTCTTTCGCCAGTCCGCCTGAGTTAGACGCCTGAGCATAGTCAAACGGGAAAAATCCGAATTTATCATTGGCTGATTTAACGAACTTATTACCTGATGCGGCTTTCGCGTAATAATCGATTTCATATTTATTGGTGGTAGCATTTTTGGTGATAAATGCGTTATCGTTACCATCCGTGCTGTCATACTCATAATACTGATACTCGGTACCGTCATACGTTTTATTATGAATATGCATCGGGAAGGATTCGGAACGCAGAATCTCAGCAAGGGTTTCTCCCTGTGTGTTTTCACCGGAGAGGAAGTCCTCGTCAAAATACGCCATCACAGCGCCGTTATCGTTTTCCGCGCCTGCTTGATAATAATGGATATTGTCACCGGCAAGCGTTTTGCCCGTCAAACCGGTAACCGCAGTTACACCTGTTGATCCATCTGAAAGATAACCGGAGTTATTGGCTAAAGTTGTGGTGCTCCAATTTGTATAGCCCGAAATAATTTCACTTTCTTTGGTTTCGCCTGTTCCGACGGGGTTACATTTATCAATAGACAGGGTCCCACCGTCCTTTGAAACCAAATTCAGATTACCGATATACAAAGGATAGGTAACACCGAAATCGGTCGCGTGATCCGACAATGCTTTGTTAAATGTCTTATAAGGGTTCCACTTGAAATCATTACCATTACCTGTACTATAATCGGCTCGTACCGGACCGGTTGAATTGTAATCTTTAATGCCGCTGATCCAATTTTTCGTGCCATCCGAACCATCGAGCTCGTTATCTACATAATAGTCATAGAAGGTCGCTTTAATGGAGCTGTACACGCTGGAGGTAATGGTGGAGCCGTTATAAACCGCATGCTCATTATTACGCGCCTTGTAATTTTTCCATGTACCGTTGGTTGTGGGGCTGGCTTGATTGGAGCCGGCAGTGTACATGGGGTTTGTGTTCTCCCACGGAATGGTGATGTGGTAGTATGCCACACCGCCAACCGTGTCGCTGCTGTTGGTGTTGCCGCCCTTACCGACGAAGATGATGTAAGGCGTTCCCTCGGGAACCTGAACCGACCATGTATTGGTATTGTCGAGCTTGGTCATGGTTTGACCTGACCAGATACCGAGCGGCTCAAGTGTCTTTTCAGTCTGGTCGGGAGTACCGTACCACGCATACGCCGATACCATGGGGTACTTGGAATAGTAGTTATTGAAGTACACCGTTCTCGGCGGCGCCGTCTTCATGGTAATGCTCACTGTAGTATCGCCGGCGGGCATGGTCATGGTGCGCGCGTTTCCGCCGCCCGTGATTGTTGCCGTGCTGCTCGTATCGTAGGTTCCAGTAACGGTATCAATCGTGTAGGGCGTTTTATTGACGATCTCGGGTAAGACGTTAATGGAAACCGATTCGCCGACTAAGATATCCTCAATCGTTTCGCCCTCGTCGATGGTTACGCCGCCATACGAAACGGTAGCGGTTCCGTGGTCGACGTCGTTGAGGGTTACAGACTTGATTTCTGCATCTTTAATCGCCCAAACATCGCCGGTCGCAGGGTCAAAGATAATGTTTGCATCGTCAGTTGAAGAAAATGGCGAATCATCATTAAGAGCAAGAGCTTTAGTGCTCCAATTAGAAGTACTAGACCACTGATCCGAAGCAATAGTCTTAGCTTTATCACGACCGTAACCATTGATTGTTGCTTGTTTCTGAGAATAATTTGAGTCACTTTCCCTGTAAATCTGGAACCAGTTACTCTTTTTCTGCTTTTGGGTGCACATGTAAAGTCCACCCGCAATTTCTACCATCGTGTGATATTTTCCACCACCACTGTTAATGTATAGTTTATATCCCGGGTCGCGGAATTTACCGATGACATTGATCGCCGCGGAATCGACGGTGAGGGTTGTGGGAGTGGTGGTTCCGGACGCGTCGCCCGACCACATATTGAAGTATTTGCCGGTTACGGGAGTTGCTGTAAATTCGACTTCTTGATCTTCATAGACCAAATCGCCGCTGGCAATCGCGACGTCGCCTACTTTGGCAGTAACCGTACCCTTTGTCGCGTCGTTTGTGTCAAAGGTGACGGCATACTTATCCTTCTCAATAAACTCCACCGTAAAGCTCAGTCCGCCCTCGGGATAAGAAGCGGGCATAGTTCTTGTGCTTGTGCTATCTTTTGTTACGTCATCCGTGTAGTTGGTGCCGTTGAAGCCCTCGCTGGTTCTCTTTACCTTTGTGGTATCGGTATCGTCAGGCGTGTGGTTAAACGTCGCGGTGTTGGACGTTCCCGCTTCCACAAACATCTCCGAATGAACCGAAGCCGCACCTTCATCGGGGTTGTTGACGTAGTATTTTATGGGGTAATACACCTTAAACTTTGTATAGTCAACCTCAGTTGCCGTTTCGCTTTGATCATTGTACTTGCCAGTTCCATCCCATGTAACAACATATACTTTGCCCTTGACCATTCCGGTTTGCGCTTTAGATTGATAATTCCAAGAACTACTATCTCTAGAAATAAAACTAGTGGCTGTTGATCCTGTATAAGTATATTCTACAAGGTAATATGTATCGCCATTATACGTAATGGCATTCGCATCAGTCTTTGTGATATTTGTTCCGGTATCAGTAACGCCGCCATAAGCATATGACTGTTTTGAATTTGTTGCAGATTTAACAAGGATTTTTATTTTGTTTTCTTCTGCAATTGCAAATTTAGAAAACCTCGCGAAATAATCACCGGAAGGACCGGTAACGGAATAATCCTGAGAGGTGCTACGCAGCGTGCCTCCTTCTGCCGCGTCATACCAACCGACGAACTTATAGCCGGCAGCCGGTCTTGCGCAGAAGTTGACCGTGGTGGTCTCCAGAACAGGATCGCCGCTGTCAATGGTGTGCTTCATCTCGTCTGACTCAGAGTTATACTGCTCACCGACGGAAACATAGCCAGAATCCTCATCGCTATCGTCTGTTATGCCGTAAGTAATCTTATGGCTGGGTAACGGAGTGGCGGTCGCCGTAACGGTAACAGCCGCCGCAGGCATGGTGAAGCTGAGTGTTTGTGCACCATTGGTCGCATACGTTTCAGTCGCAACAGCGGCACCGCCTGCTGTCGGCGTTACCGTAATGGCTGTGATCTTATAAAGTGAACCGGGCGTCGCGGTGACGGTGACCGGCGTTCCGTATGCTACCGCAGTGTTGTCATCCTGATCGGTCGACAGGGTATAACCCGTACCGTCTGTCAGCGTTACCGCGTAGGTGTCCAACGCGAATACCGCGGTGACTGTCGCTGTGCCGTAAACAGTCGCGGTGGTACTCGCGGAAGTCTGGTTTGCATATTGCAGATTTTCGTTGCTGACCCAATTTACAAAGTGGTAGTTGGTGCTTGGAGTTGCCACAAGGTCAACAGTGGCAGTTCCGTCGGCGGGAAGATCCGTCACGGATGATTTTCCGTCAACCGTCACGGTACCGCCTGTCTGCGTTCCCCTGGTAACGGTGCAGGTGTTGGGCGTGACCCAAACCTTTTTCGAGCTTGTATCAAACCATATTCTGACGGTTTGACCCGCAAAGTTGCTTTCCAAGCCAAAGTAGTTACTTGACCAGCCTTCGGTTGCCTCAACGCCGTTTGCCTGGGAATTATGGCTCGAGGTCAGCTGCGTGCTTGAAGCCGGCTTGTAATGCTTATTACCGTTTGTGTTATAAATTCTGAAACGATCGTTGCCCGAGCTCGGAACCGTGTGAACCGCGTAATAATAGTGTGTTGCGGAATCTTCTGTCAGGGCAGTAAGGTCGGTTGAAGCGGTCGTCCATGACCAGCCGCCAAACTTATCGCCGTACAGATACCAAGCATCGGTACCTGTCGCTCCGGTACCCGTTACGGTGACTTTTGAACCGGATGAGTAAGAAACCGTAACCGTATCGGCGACTGACAGCGAGAAACGGTATGCCTGCTTGCTGTCAAAGCTCTGCGTTCCCTTACTGGACACGGAAAGTCCATCGAAATCCGCACCGGTCAGCCACACTGAACCCGAGCTAATATCCGTCCTCGATGTGCTGATCGCTATATAGTAGTTCTTGCCCTTAGATGCGGAAAAGCTCTGAGGAGAAGCTCCCAGACAGGTATAATTGCTACTGCTGCTGCCACCGTTATCAGACACCCAAATATAATACTTTGTCGCGCCGACTTCTTCGCCGTCAACCCTAGCCGCGTCTGTACCGATCAAGCCGACTGCTATACATGAAACGAGCATGCAAACCGACAGCAAAACCGACACAACCGAACGATAGTGACGTTTTATCTTCGTTTTCATTTGTTTTTACCTCCATTTCTTTTATATATAAGAAATTTTATATACTTATTTATATAAACAAATTCCTGAGAATTTGATAGATGGGAATCATGCCGTTCTGACCAACGGCATATTTGCTGTACTTTGCTGCTCCCGACGGGCTCTCTTGATCGCCGTCGGGCTTGCGCCGTAGTACTTGTTGCACGCCTTTGAGAAGAAGTTGTAATGACAGAAGCCGTTCTTCAACGCCGCTTCGCCCACGGGAATATCGTAGGTGAGGTAATCCTCCAACGCATGCTCGGCACGCACGAAGTTGAGATAATCCGTGAAGCGCTTGCCTGTCAGCTGCTTGAAATAATTTGTGATTTGATTCGGGCTGTAATGAAGCAGCTCCGCCAACTCCGAAATCATGATTTTGCGGCGGAAATTGACTTCGATGTAATTCTTCACCGCGATCGCGTCACTTTCAAGACTTCGCCGCTTGTCATACACAACGGGCGGCTTCTCTCTGCGGCACCGTGTCAGCAGCAGGCGCAGCATTCTTAAAAGTACGGAATACTTTTTCAATGCGCTGTACTCGTCAAAGGTGTTTTGCTCGATCGCCAGCAGCTTTTGCATGAGAAACTGCATTTCTCGCCGCTCCTGCGAGCCTTCCTCCAAAACATAATCAAAGCTTTCAAATGAATTGAAAAATGATTTGACAAATACATAGGAAAAATGCACAGTGAGCGTCCGCGCTTTTTTGCTCTCGAGCGAATGAACCGTATTGGAGCCGATTACAACAACGTCGCCTGTCGTGAATTCGTGCTCCTGATAGTCGATCGTGGCTTGCAGCTTACCGCTGTCAACATAAATCAGCTCAATTTCATTGTGACGGTGCGGCTCACCTGATTCTTCGTCGATCGGCCCGTCCCTCAACCTGATTCGGGCAGGGAGATTCTTGTCATATCTGATTGTTTGCTGTACAATACTCATTTATTTCACCTCCCGTTTTTGCTTTAATAATTGAAAAGGCGTAATGCCGTATACTCTTTTACACTTTGCGATAAATGTGCGTTTGCTGGGAAATCCGCCCGCCTTGGCAGCGTCCTCAATAGACATGTGTTGATTCTCCAGCGCATCCATAGCGTGCTTCAAGCGGACTTTCATCAGATAGTCCGTAAACAACACTCCGGTTGACTCCTTAAAAATTGCTCCAAAATGCACCGGATTGACTCCGAGCGACTTAGCCAAGGATTTCTCTATTATTTCCTCACGATAATTCCGCTCAATGTACTCTATTGCTAATTTGACATGACGCGATTGAATATTACTGTTTTCTTTCAAAGCGTTCGGATTTTCATGCCTGCACTGAACTAAAAGCACATGCATAATCTCCGTAATCAGGGAAAATTGCCGTAAAACCGGTAACTCATTCTCATTCACGGTTTTGGATAACTGCCAGAGATAATTATGTATTTCCTCCTCCGCGCCGCTGCCGGCGACAACCTCAAATATCGAATGATATAATCCGCTGTCGAATTGCTGCGCAAATTCATAAGAAATATCGAGAATCAGGCATTTTGCACTTTCGGCAGTCATGCTGTGATTTTCTGCTGAGTTAATCAGCAAAAAGCTGTCCGAAGCAAGTGAGCGGAACGCACCATTAACATTGATACTCAAATTCCCCTCCAACACATAAATCAATTCTATTTCCTTGTGCCAGTGTATGGGGATATTGATATTACCTTGCTTTTCTTCAATCCGAGCGGGAAGATTGTCTTTATACCGAATTAACTCGAATTCACTGTCCAAAACATCTTCCTCTCCCATTCAAAAAGCGCAAATTCTTCACAGAGTATACTCCTATTCGATAAATAGTATACCATAAGTTCAGTTATTATTCAATATTTTTTGCAAAAGTTTTTATTGATAATTTAGAACAATAAACCGGAATCGCTAATGATTATTCTGCCGGAGAACTATTTCAAGAAATTTATTCTGAACTGAAAGTGTATTATAATATCTATCGCCGTCAAATACATTGTCAAGTACACAGGAGGAATCTATGTCAAGAAAAGGCGAAAACATATATAAAAGAAAGGACGGACGCTGGGAAGGGCGTTACAAAAAGGGTGTTGCGGAAAACGGGCGGACGTGTTACGGTTCGTGCTACGGCAAGACTTATCGGGAGGTTAAAGAGAAGCTTGAAAAATGCAAGCGGCAAATACCGAAGGGCTCGAGTAATAAGCTGTTTGGTACATACTGCGATGAATGGCTTGTTGTCAATCAAAACAATGTTAAGGAATCAACATTTGTAAAATACTCAACCGCGATCAAAAACCATATCAAGCCGTTTTTCGGCGGATATCAGCCTGAAATGATTACAACAGAGCTGACGGCAGAGTTTGTTAATCATTTAATAGAAGTCAAAATCTTATCTACGAAAACAGTTAAGGATTTGACGGTGCTGCTGAAATCAATCTTGAAATATGTTGCGAGTAGCAGAAAAATAGATTTGATTGAGATTGCCACGCCTAAATACACAGCAAAGCAAATCCGGGTTTTGTCGAAAGAGGAACAGCAGCGATTTATTGGATATCTGTCGGCAGATTTGGATTCTCCGAAATTTGGTGTGCTATTCGCATTGATGACAGGTCTGCGTCTTGGCGAGGTCTGCGCATTGAGAGTTAAGGATATTTCCTTGAAAGAAAAAACCGTGACGGTTCGGGAAACGATGCAGAGAATAAAGAATCTGGATAACGATGGCAGAAAAACAAAAATCGTGTTCACCAAACCGAAGAGCAGCACCTCTGCGCGTGTGGTGCCTTTGACCAATATGGCATACGAATTGTGCAAGGAAAGACTAAGAAAATATGCAATGAATGCGTTTTTGCTGACAGGCAGTGAAACCAAAACCATCGAGCCGCGCGTAATGCAGTACCACATAAAAAAATACAGTGCAGCGTGCGGCATTGAGGACATGCACTTTCATGTGTTAAGACATACATTTGCGACGAGATGTGTAGAGGTAGGATTTGAAATCAAATCGCTAAGCGAGGTTTTAGGGCACTCCACACCGAGAATTACACTGGAACGGTATGTTCACTCGTCGCTCGAATTCAAAAGACAAAATATGACAAAGCTGGAAGCTATCGGATTATAGCTTTCAGTTTTTTTACGCCGTCAAAAAAGTGGTCACATTTTCTTGAAAAGCCGCATAAACACTGAGGAAACAAGCGATATCTCATAAAGGAGTATACTCTGCGACAGTAATTTGTACAGTGACTGCGTTTGCAGTTGCTTTTTTTATTTTGTTATTGCTATCCGAAGAACAACTCCGCGCTCCTTCTGCTCAAAAAGTTGAATCAAAAATAAAAAAGGAATGACTTCGCTTTGTGGAAATCATTCCGTTTTTCAATAATATATAACAAATCGCTGTGAACTGTTCATCTCACAGTGATTTGTTTTCCTATTCAATTCATAATCTTATATCATACCAAAATGCTCCAGCGCAGCGCGGATAGCATTTTCCTTATCTTTCGGGCATTGCGAGCTATGCGGATTCTCTTTGTGAGAGTGATTATAATTCTCACGTTCTATGATTCCACACTTGCGTTTTACCTGTGAGATATAGAGAGTTGAAACCTTGAAGCCGTATTCTTTCAGCACATAATCCTTGATTTCCTGATAGGTTGCCTTTGACTCAGCGGAAGTGATGTCCAGCTCATCCAAAGAAAGATCGACCTCTATTTTATCATCGGGCATTTTTCTGGACAAAAGAACAACCGTCTCAACATGAGCTGTTCTCGGGAACATATCGCAGGGCGTTACCTCTCTTGTAACATAGCCGCGCTCTGCAAAATACTTCAAATCGCGCGCGAGAGTCGCGGGGTCGCAGGAAACATAAACCACACGGTCGGGGTTCATTTTGGCGACTGTTCCGACAAGCTCCTCGCCGCAGCCCTTCCTCGGCGGATCGAGAATAACAACGTCGGGCGATACTCCCTCCTGTCTGAGCTGTTCAGCCGCTGCAGGCGCGTCGGCACAGATAAACCTCGCGTTCTTTACTCCGTTGCGTTCGGCGTTTTTCTCCGCGTCGCACACGGCGTCGGGAATGATTTCAACGCCTGTCAGGGTTTTGCAGCCGTCAGCCATAGTCAATCCTATCGTGCCGGTGCCGCAGTAGAGGTCGAGAAGATTTTCTCTTCCGCTGAGGTTCGCGTATTCCAAAGCCTTGGTGTAAAGCTTCTCAGCCTGAGATCGGTTGACCTGCCAGAACGAGAACGGAGAAATGCAAAACCGCTTGCCGCAGAGCTCGTCCTCAATAACGCCCTCTCCATAGGCAACCCGGTTTTTGCTGCCGAGGATCACGTTGGTTTTTTCTCTGTTAGAATTAAAAACAACGGTTTTCAGGTTTGGAAGCGCTTCGCGGAGATTTTTGATAAGTATATCCTCATTTTTCAGTCCGTTGCCGTTGACGACATAGCAGACCATCAGCTCGCCTGTTATTTCGGCACAGCGGAGATAGAGATGCCGCAGTCTGCCCTTGCCTGTACTCTCGTCGTACACGGAAACGCCGTACCTGTCTATGAACTCACGTGTGATCCTTATCACCTCGCCGAACTGTTCAGGCTGGAGTGCGCAGTCGGCACAGTCGACGATTCTGTGGCTGTGAAAAGAGTAAAAGCCGATTTGAACCTTGCCGTTTCTGTCCCTGCCGACGGGAAGCTGCGCCTTGTTGCGGTAGCGGTCTGTCCTTTCACAGGCTATTATCGGCTTTATTTCAGTATTTATTCCGCCTATGCGCTCAACAGCGTCACGCACCTTCTGCTCCTTGATACGGCATTCCTCGCTGTAGCTGACATGACGCCATACGCAGCCGCCGCATTTTGAAAAATTCGGGCAGTCGGGCTCGATTCTCGCGGGTGATGGAGTGAGTATTTCCTCGAGCTTACCGAAGGCGTAAGTCTTTTTTACCTTCAATATTTTCACGCTCAGCTCGTCGCCTGTCGCGGACATCGGCACGAACACCGCCATGCCGTCGGAAGTATGTCCGACTCCGCTTCCCTCGGCGGTCGTTGAGGTTATTTTGAGCTGTACCAAATCGTTCTTTTTCAACATAGGCGGTTTTCCTTTATCAATAGTATACTATATTCTAACATCGCGCGGCGGTTTTGGCAACCGATTTGATGAAATTTGCATTTGGGACTTTATTTTTCGCGTTTTTCGCCTTATAATAAGAGTAGCTAATATAGATATGGGAGTGTTTGGTATGAATTATGATGAGCTTTTGAATCATATAAAAAGAATCCATTTTATCGGAATCGGCGGCAGCGGTATGTGTCCGCTCGCTGAAATTCTCAGGAGCGAGGGCTTTGAGCTTTCCGGCTCCGACATGAACGAGGGCGAAACCCTTGACCGCATTAAGAGCTACGGTATTCCCGTTTACATGGGTCACGCCGAGGAGAATATCAAGGGCGCGGAGCTTGTTGTTTACTCCGCCGCTGTCAAGGAAACAAATCCCGAGAGAAAGGCGGCTGCAGAACAGGGGATCCCCTGTATCGAGCGCAGCGTTATGCTCGGCGTTGTGACAAGGCGCTACAAGAGAAGCATCGCGGTCTCCGGCACTCACGGAAAGACAACGACCACAGCCATGCTCTCGCAGATTCTTATCGGCAGCGGCTTTGACCCCTCCGCTATTATCGGCGGCAAGCTGCCCTTTATCGGCGGCAACAGCTACGTCGGTCAGAGCGATATCATCGTCTGCGAGGCGTGCGAGTACGTGGACACCTTCCTCGAGCTTAATCCCTTTATCTCGATTATTCTTAACATCGACGCTGACCACCTCGATTACTTCAAGAATCTCGACAACATCAAAAAATCATTCAAAAAGTTTGCGGAGCTCACGACGGGTCTGCTCGTTATCAACGGAGACGACGAGAACACCCTCGACGCCGTCAAGGACGTCAAGCTCGACAAAATCACCTTCGGATTCGGCGAGAACTGCGACTACCGCGCTGTAAACCTCAGCGCTGACAAGGGCGTTCACGAGCAGTACGATCTGCTGTACAAGGGCGAGAAGCTCACAAGCATAAAGCTTATCGTCCCCGGCAAGCACAACGTCTACAACTCACTCGCTGCCGCGGCGACGGCTCACTACCTCGGCGCTACTGCGAACGAGATTTCCGAGAACCTGCACAAGTTCGGCGGAGTTCACCGCCGCTTTGAAATTCTCGGCACTCCCGACGGCATCACCGTTGCCGACGACTTCGCACATCACCCCACAGAGCTGACGGCGACACTGAACGCCGCTATGAACATGGGCTTCAACAAGGTATGGGCGGTGTTCCAGCCGCACACCTTCTCGCGCACGGCTATGCTCCTCGACGACTTTGCCGAGGCTCTAAAAATTCCCGACGCTGCGATCATCTCAGAGATTCTGCCCGTCAGAGAGACAAATACCTACAACATCTACTCGCGCGATCTGGGCGCGAAGGTTCCGGGCTCCGTATGCCTCGACACCTTCGAGGAAATCACGGATTACGTCTGCAAGAACGCGCGTGAAGGCGACCTTATCCTCACAATGGGCGGCGGCAACGTATATATGTGCGCGAATATGATTTACAAGAAGCTGCAGTTTATGGCTGAGAACAAGTAATAAAATTCAAATGTAAAACCGCACCACTGATTTCTCGGTGGTGCGGTTCTGTTTAAGGAGAATTATCATAAAAATGTCGTAAGCATTCATTATAGGTGTCCGGCTTCATTACCAGCCGAAGATGCGGTTCCACAGGTCGTCGGTCGAACGGTTCTGTGTAGAGTCGTCGGAATTCCGGCTGCCGCTGTTGTCATTGAGCTTTGCCGAGGGCTTATACTCGGCGAGCGTCAGAGAAATATTCTGAGTCTGACCGTTGCGTTTAACCGTGAGCGTGACCGTATCTCCTACCTTGTTGTCCTCAAGCGCCTTGCTGATGTCAGCCGAGGAAGAAACAGTCGTGCCGTTGACCGCGGTGATAAGGTCGCCGCGCTTGAAGCCCGCGGTTTCAGCGTTGGAGCCTGTGCCGACAGAGAGAACATAGCAGCCGAGCTCGTTAACACCGTAATAGAAGGCGGTGTCGTTGGAATTGATATCTACAAACTCCATGCCCATATCGATTTTGCCGGTCACGTAGCCGTAGTTCTGCAAATCCTTGATGATATCCAGCACGTTGTTTACGGGAATCGCGAAGGCAATACCTTCAACCTCGGTAGCGCTGTCCTTGGCGTTTACAATACCTACAAGCTCGCCGTTGGCGTTGAAAAGACCGCCGCCCGAGTTTCCGGGGCTGATCTGCGCGTTTGTCTGGAGCAGTGTCATGTTCTTGTCCTCAATCGTAACCTCACGGGCAAGAGCGGAGATAATACCGTCGGTCACGGTGCCGCCGAGGGTGCCGAGAGGATTGCCGATAGCGACAACATAGTCGCCTACCGCGAGTGAGGAGCTGTCGCCGAAGGTTGCGGGTGAAAGTCCCTCGGCATCTATCTTAAGAAGCGCGATATCATTGTCCGCGTCGCTGCCGATGAGCGTAGCGTCGTATTTGGTGCCGTCACGGAGCGAAACGCTGATGGTGTTCGCGTTTTCGATTACATGGTGGTTGGTGACGATGTAGCCGTCGGCGGAGATAATTACGCCGGAGCCTGCGCCCTTAGTTACATACTGACGCGCGAAGCTGCCCGTCACCGTGCCCTCTGTCGCGATCTCAACCACGCTGTCGGCTGTCTTTTTGACGATGTCCGAGGTTGTGGTGTTCGAAACAGACGATGTATTTGTAACGCCGCCCGAGCTGACCTGATTGATAGTCACATTGCCCGAGGTCGTCGTGTTCATGTTTTTGGCGAGATATCCGCCGCCGAAGCCGAGAGCCGCCGAAGCGATCACCGTCAGTGAGAGCATTCCCGCGATGAATCCGCGTGATACCGGCTTCTTTTCTTTCTTTTTCTTCTGCTTGGTCTGAACAGCCGCGTGCTGCTGAGGCTGCTGTGCACTGTAGTGAGGATTTGAATATCCGCTGTAAGCAGTCTGCTGATATCCGGGATTGTACTGCGTCTGTGCCTGATGCTGCGGCTGCTGATAGCCGTAGCCCTGACGCGAGGAGTAGGCGTTCTCGTAATTATTGGGATTATGAGGCGCAGAGCTGTTGTTGCCGTTTATATATGAATGACGGTACTCATTTTCTGTGGCGTTCCACTCATAGGAGCTTTCGGGAGACGTTTTTGCTTCCTCTGAGCTGCTGCTGATTTCCTCGTATTCCTGAGCTTCATAACGCTCGGTTTCAATGGTCTCAGCACTCTCAGTTACGTCCGCGCTTTCCTTAGCCGTTAAGCTTTCGTCGGAATCGTTTTCGGGAACCGGAGTGGTGTTCATTTCATTAAAATCATCATAATAGTCTTTCATTGGTTTATCCTCCAAACTATCTGAGCAGCTTTCGCTGTCGTTATCTTTATCGTGACTATATAATAAAACCCGAAAGTGAAAACTGCATGAAATCAGCTTGAAAAAATACTGTGTTTTTTCAAATAAACTCTTTCACTTTTTTTCATTATGTTGTATGATAAAAATGACTACAGAAACGGAGATTGAGCATGGAACCTATCGCGCATATTTTCAACGACTTCCCTACCAAATTCGGACTGCCGCGACAGAGCGGAATGTCGGAAAACCTGATTTCGCGGATAATAATGGAAAAGAAATACCAAAATCCCGACGCCTTCCGCGGCATCGGGGAATTTGAGTACCTGTGGCTTATCTGGCTGTTCGAGCCCATGGGCAGCCGCGACTGGTCGCCTACCGTCCGTCCGCCAAAGCTCGGCGGCAACAAACGCATGGGAGTTTTCGCGACGCGTTCTCCGAACCGCCCGAACCCGATTGGTCTGACAAGAGTAAAGCTGGTTTCCTTCGAGCAGACTTCCGCTGACGGCCCGGTGCTGACGGTTTCCGGAGCCGATCTGATGAGCGGCACGGCAATACTCGACATAAAACCCTACCTGCCGTTTGCAGACAGCGTGCCCACAGCGGCAACGGGCGACTACGGTCCCGACAAACAGCAGCCGCTGAATGTTGTGATACCCGAAGAAGTCGCCGTGCTGTTCACTCAAAATCAGCTCGCCGCTCTAAAAGAAGCTCTTTCCTATGACCCGCGCCCGGGTTATCAGAACGACGAGAACAGAGAATACGGCTTTGCTTACGGCGGATATGATATTCGTTTTAAAGTCAGCTGCGGCACCGCGACCGTCACGGAAGCGGTTAACAAAGGTAATTAATATTCCTAAAAAGAAATAAGCATACGCTTTATTATCGGCGTATGCTTTGTTTTTTATCGATAAAACTACAATCCGGGTCGGGTATGTCGTACCGTCCCGACTTTGCGTAGGCTATGCATTTTGCGCCGCCCGCGCACAGCTTTGAATACGCGCATTCTTCGCACTCCTTCGGAATACCGGCGCTCCTGAGCTTTATCAGCTCCGGGTCGTTCCCGTAAATATCAAGAAGCGAACGCTCGCGCACATTTCCCGATACAATCGGCAGACGGCGGCAAGCCATGACCGAACCGTCGGCAAGAACAGTCAGCAGGCGGTCTCCCGCGGTACAGCGGTAAATGTCCTTCTGCTTGCACGGAATGAACTGTAAAGCACGCGCGCAGGAAACCATACCCTTTGAGTTTAGTCTTGCGGCACGGCGGCTGAGCTTGACGAAATCTTTGGCCGTCAGGGATAAATGTGAAGTATCTTCACTTTTAGGAATGACGACTCGGTCGTACCACAGCTTGTTGACCCCGATATCGCGGCAGAAACGTGCAAGGCGCGGAAGCTCGCCCAGGTTTTCGCGCTGCGCGGTGATGGATACCGTCGTAAATATTCCGGCGTTTCTCAGGGCTTGTATACCGCTGACAGCCCTGCAGAAGTTCCCTTCTCCGCGGATCCTGTCGTGAGCCTTCTCCGTACCGTCAAGACTGACCTGAACATAGTACACTCCGCACGCCTTAAGCATTCGAGCCTCGCGCTTTCCGATCATGGTGCCGTTTGTAAGGACGGCGGTTTTTATCTTCATCTTCGCTGCTTCCTCAAGGAGCCAAAACAGAGAAGGGTGAGTCAAAGGCTCTCCGCCCGTGATATTCAGATAGCCCTTGAAGCTGTATTTTTTGAGCAGTTCTTCGTACTGACGGAGAATTTTTCCGAGCGCTTCCCCGGACTCAAAGGCGGTGTAATCGTCCTGATAGCAGTGCGTACAGCGCAGGTTGCAGCGGTGAGTAATGTGCCATTGCAGGGTAAAGCTTCCGCCGTATGCTTCGATATCCGCCATGTCCCCTCCTCCTTGCCTAAAAAAATCCGCCGTCAGAAAACCGGCGGCGGATAAAATGATATTGTTATGCCGGAATAAACGGCAGCTCGTACTCGTCGGTCGGAAGCTCGGGCAAATCCTCGCTCTTTGATTCCTTGGAGGACGACTGTGACTCACGCTTTTCTGACGCGCTGCTCTTATCGGATCCGCCGGACTTGGACGAATCGCTGTTGCCGCCGCCCTGATTTCCGCCGCCATTGTTGTCATCGTTGTCATCAGAATCAGCCTGTTCGTTTCCGCCGCCGTTCTCCTTCTTCTCGGAGGATGCGCTGCTTTCCTTCTTCTCTGAGTCGGAGCCGCTGCTATCGCTTTTGGAAGCCTCTGACTTTTCCGATTCCTTGGAAGCGGACTTAGTAGTTGTCTGAGTTGCGGACTGAGTCGTCTCAGCGGAGGAGCTGTCCTTGCTCTCCTCTCCGCAGGCTGTGAGCATAAAAGCGCCCGCGGCGAGCATGACTATGAGCATTGCCATTTTCTTTTTCATATCATATCACCTGTCCAATCAAGTATATTATTGTTTCGGTTTTTATGCTATTATAACCGACTGATTTCAGCATGTCAAGACTGCGGGAGCATTTAGTATATATTCCGCCGCAAAAAAGCAGAATAATAAGTTGAATAAACCGCGGTTGTGTGATATAATTTATTCAGACGATTTATTATTTTACTATTCAAAAAAAGGAGCTGATTTTAATGAAAATTGCAATGTCAAACGACCACGCAGGCACCTCGATGAAGTATGAAATCAAGGCTTATCTCGAAGCTCAGGGTCATACTGTCGTCGATTTCGGAGCCTACGACGAGCAGTCCTGTGATTTGTCGGATTTCGTCCTTCCCGCCGCTGTCGCCGTGGCAAAGGGTGAATGCGACAGAGGTATTTTTGTGGACGGAGTCGGCTACGGAAGCGCGATGATCGCAAACAAGGTGAACGGAATTTACGCCTGTGTTTGTCAGGATCCATTCTGCGCTTCTCTCGCGCGTCAGCACAATGACGCGAACGTGCTCTGTCTCGGCGCAAAGATCATCGGCGGTATGATCGCCATGGAAATCGTTAAAACCTTTATGGCGACAGAGCCGCTGACAGCTGAAAAATACGTCCGCCGCGTCAAAAAGGTTCAGAAAATCAACGACGAGCACTGTGTGCCCGTAAAGTAAATCAAACACAAGCAAAGCCCTCCGAGCCGTTTGGACTCAGAGGGCATTTTCTTTTGCTGAAATTATCCCTTCACGCAGGAATTGACCCACGCGATAAAGTTTGAGGTCGGGTCGTCTGTGCGTTCAGCCTCGGTGTGGCTCTGTTCCCAGACGGTCTCGAAGTCTACGCTCTTTACGCCGTCGTAATGATTGAGAGCGAGAGCGAGGTTGACCTCAGTCGTGAGCGAGGTCGTGGGCTGCTCGATTCCCGAGCGGATTCGCCAGTATTTTGCGACGTCAGCCTTTTTGTAACCCTCGCGTGTATCCATGAGGAAATACAGCGGAGAGTACATATCGACGCGCTGCTCAACCGTGTTGCCGAACGAATCGGTCTTTTCGAGGTCGGCGTTATACGCAGCGGCGTACTCGCTGTTCATATCCGTGAGGATATCGGCGAGAATGCGGTCAAAGTGCGAGCCCTTGCCGTCTCCGTAGCCGAAAAGCGTGTTGTTTCCGGGCGGGTTATCGAAGCCGACATAATACGGAAAGGCGTTTTTGCGCGCCTTGACGAAATCCGCAACGCTCGTTATCGAGGCTGTGTGGGTGCTCTTGTCATAGGAAGCCCACTTGGAGTCCGTGTTGAGCGAATCGATATACTCCTGAGCCTTTGTATCGGTGTATTTATTGTCGGAGAGGAAGTTGGTGAGCGACTTCTCGATCACACTCTTGATGTAATCGTAATAGGAGCCTGCCTGATAAATGCCTTCCTTTGATTCCTCTAAGCTGAGAGTCTTTCCGTTCTCGTCGACAAAGCCCGCCTTGTTGAGATAATCCGCAAACGCCTTTGAAAGACGGTCGGTGACCTCCTGCTCCTCTGCTGTTCTGTCCGTACGTGAGCAGCCGAGCATCCATTCGTATTCCGCGTCGGCGGTATCAAGGCTTGTTATCGGACACCAGCTCATTGAGCCCGCGACAGCGTCGGATACGCCCTGTATCGCTCCGATCGCCTTCAGATACGGTTCGTAGAGTTCGCTGTTTCCGCAGGCGCCGAGAATCACCGACTGAGCTCCGCCGCCGCTCATTCCGTATACGAAGATATTCTCCGAATCACCGGGAAGAACGTCGTCGCAGTAGCGGACATAGCGGATCGCCGCCTTGAGGTCGGTGACGCCCGTGGGAGCGCCTTCCTCGACTCCGCGGCAGCCCGCGTGTACAAAGACAAAGCCCTTAGAGGTGTATTCAGATATCATCTCAATCAAGCCCTGATTCTGCCCGAGAAACTCGTCGGTCATCGCCGTCGCTGCGTAGTAGCCCTCTGTTTCGATCGGCATAACTATCGGGGCGTCTGAGGCAGAATAGCCGTTGAGCTTCTTTTCGTTCAGCTCGCAGGTGTAGGTGCCGTCTCCGTTGTCGGAGCCGTCCATGAACGCCGCAGGGACAAACACAGCGAGCTTCTCGTATTTTTCATCGGCGGGTTTTTCGCAGTAGTCTATCTCCGCCTGATAGTACATATTTGTATTTTCATTGAGCTTCCACTTGCCCATATCGAGCTTGGAAAGCTCTGTTACGACGGGCTTTGTTTCAGGCGGCTGTGTTGTCTGATTGGCGGAACTCCCGCTCGGATTGCCGCAGCCTGCCGCCGTTACGCCCGCGATACATACGGTCAGCAACAGCGCTGACAGTTTTTTTATCATGTTATTCTCTCCTTTATTCTGCGGGCGACAGTATCGCCTTTATCGGATAATTATCAACCGCGAAGCTGTCCTTGCCCTTGAGTTTCAGCTCGGGCAGGGCTTTATCCTGTTCCAGCAGATCAGAGCATTGGCTGTACGCCCTGTCGATCAGGTCGTCCTTCATTCCGGACATATCGCTCCATTTGCCGTCTGTATACAGATAGCTCTCGCCCTTGTTGATAACGCCGTGAACCGTCATTCCCTCGTAAAACTCCGTGGAATACGGGAAAAACTCGGTATAGGTCATGCTGCCATCGTCCGATGAATGCTTCACCGTCAGCACAACGGAATACTTATCGCCTTTTTTCAGGGCGTATTCCTCTTTGAGGTCGATGCTGTAAAAGCCCTCGCGGGTATGGCGGTGAATGCCCTTTTCGAGCAGAGTGCCCGAGGACGGATCATCGTCCCCGACGCCCTTGTAAATCTCGTAGGCTACCTCTGTCTTGGGCAGACCCACGGCGTAGGCGATCCGGTAAAGATTCTCGTCCTCCTCGGCGTCAAAAACGTTTGCCATCTTTGTTTCGCTGTCGTAATCGGTGCTGCCGTACCAGTTTGTCATCATCAGATCATACTGGTCGAAATTCGGGTTCTCGTGCTTCGATTTGCCCTCGAACACATAGCTCAGAGGATCCATCAGGCTGTGATCGTAATATGAAATGTACACATAGCCGTCGTCGGGGTCATTTCCGTCGTAGTCAGTAAGACCCCAGCTGTTTTTGATAATCAGCGCTCCGTTTTCCGGCGGAGTGCCGTCCTCACCGTTTTTGCCGTTCGCGTTAATAAACGTGAAATTCTCCTTGGGATAGTCGTCGTCATAACCGACTACCGTAACCGCGTGGTCGGGCTGATCGTCGCCGGTGTAATAAGCCGCGCGGTTAGCTGAATTGAACCCCGGGTGAGATGAACAGAGGGCTATCGAAACGCCGTGACCCTGTGAAAGCTCCGACTTTATCGCGTTGATTCCGTCGGCGTTGAACTCGTACTTTCCGTCACTGCTAACTGACGCGGGATTCGGCAGCCTTTTGCTGCTCCTGATAAGTCCTGCTTCGGGAGCGTTGCGGTACTCGGCGTTCAGCGGAAGAGTCCATTCTCCCTCCCACGAATCGTCGTAGGCGTAGGGGTGCTCTCCCTTGACGGTCACGCTCTCGTCAACGGGACCGAATCCCGCTCCGAAAAAGTTGGAATTATGGATAAAGGGGCCGCCGATAAGATACGAGGAAAGCTTCAGCTTCTTATCCGGCTCGGTGAGGTCAAAGCCCTCTCCGGCCTGAGAAGCGCGAACCTTGCCCTTGACAACGTCATCCTGAGTTATTCCGTGGAAAAGGTACCACGATATGTACTTCTCGGAGAAATTGACCTTGTCGTTGACCTCTCCCGCAGGTACGCCCATATCGTTTTCGAAAAGATATGATATCTCCGCCGCGCCCGCAAGACTGAACGACCAGCAGTCGCCGTACCACTGGTTTTTTACGGGAGTGACGTAGTTCTTGCCTTCAAAATTTCTCAGATCTACCTTTGACGGGAGCTTTGAAGCGTCAATCACCTCAAAGTCCTCCTCTGCGGTCAGCGTTTCGTTTCCGGCGGAACAAGCCGTAAATGAACAGAGCGTCAGCGCCGACAGAATAATTGCCAAAACCTTCTTCATTTAAGAACCCTCTCAATCAGTTTTTCTTTACGCTTAAATTATACACAAAGATAACGGTTGATGCAAGCAACTCTTTCATCAATGAAATCAACTCCTGTTTGATAATTCAAGCGGCAGTTGAGTTTTGCAGAATCACCCTACCGTGACCGTGCACACCTGTCTGAGATTTCCGCAGGTTATTGTCAGCGTTGTCGTGCCGGCGGCTTTTCCGCGCACGGTCAGCGCCATGGTCTTAGTGTCGATATGAACCACCTCAATGACCTCCGGGTCCTCGATTTCGTAGTTTACAAGGCTGAGCTCCTGAATATTTCGCGCGTCTACCTCGAGAACAAACTCTCCGCCGACATTCACGTTCGCTGAGTGGGTTGAGATACTAAGCTCAGGCGGTCCGCTCGGTTCCTCCTGCTTGCCCGTGAGGAACACGACGATATCTCCGCCGCGCTCGAGGAACGAACCCGGCTTTGGACCCTGCGCATACACCTTTCCCTCGGAGAACGGATGGTCGCGGTCAACGAAAACAATCATATTCAGCTCCGCGTCCTGAGCGAGCTTATCCGCGTCCTCTTTTCCAAGTCCTGTCAAATCAGGCACACGCGCTACTCCGCTGACGGCATTGGCGGTAATTATCGCCTGAATACCCTCGGGAACCTCATCGCCTGCCTTGACATTCTGACGCAGGATTTCCTTGTCGGGCTTATTGGGGTCGGTATCGTAGGCGAGATCAAAGGCTATGCCCGCCTTTCTGAGCTGTTCAACAGCGGATTCGGAGTCAATTCCGACAACGTCGGGCATAATTGCAGGCTGCCTGCCCTTGCTGACTGTGACAATGACGGTATCGCCGCTCTTGATTTCGGAGTCCTCGGGCGGGTCGTGAGAAACGACGAGCCCGTATGCTATGGAGTCGCTGTATTCCTCGTTATACTCGGCGACTGCGCCGTAATAGCTCAATATAAATTCAACGACTTCCTTTTTCATCAGGGTGAGGTCGGGCAATATCACGCTGCTGCTCTTTGCGGATACGACCACCTTGACCGATTCGCCGGGCTCAAGCTCCTCGCCCTCGGCGGGAGTTTGTTCAATCACCGTGCCGTCGGGCAGGCTGTCGTCGTAAACCCTGTTAACGACCTCAACGGGCGTTTGGTCTTGTTGTGCCTGTTCAACGGCGTCTTCATATGACCTGCCGCTGTAATCGCTGACAGGCGTCGGCTCGTCGGAATAATAACCGCCGCTGCCGCCTTCGTCATTGCCGCCCAAAACGGGATTATCCGCGCTTGCGGGGTCGGCTCCCTTGGAAACTGTCAGCTCGAGCGTGCTGCCCGACATTACCTTTGTAAACGGTTCGACGCTCTGTGAAACGACGCAGCCCTCAGCGACGCTTGCGCTGTATTCGTCTGAGGTTGTGTAGTCTATTCCGAGCTCGCCGAGGATTTTTACGCAGCTCTCGAGCCGCATTCCGAGGAAATTCGGCATTGAAAACTCATCGCTGTGTGCGCTGACAGAGACCCCGACGGACGTGTTTACGCCGACCATCGCGCCTTCTTCGACGCTCTGTGTGAGAACCAAACCCTCGTCTATGCTGTCATCTATCGTCTTTGAATTTACCTCAAGCAGCAGTCCTGCCTGCTGCAGCTCCTCCTCTGCTTTTTCGAGAGTTTTGTTTATTATCCCGGGCACCACGGTCCGGTCGCTGAGCGGCAAGTCCTTCTTGCTGCCCGCGAAAAACATCGGTACTACAAGAATCGCCGTCGCGATTATGACCGCTGCCGCTGCAGGTAACGCAATCTTCGCCCACAGCGGAAAGCCCTTGCCTTCTTTTGACTTGACAGCAACTTCCCTGTCGCTTGTCAGCTCCTTGATGAAGGTATCCATATCCGAGGTGCGGATATCAACAGCGGGCGCCGAGGCGTTTATCAGCGCGTTTTCCTTGGATTTTGATAGCTTCAGACTGACCGCGGAGGGTCTTTTGAAAATATCCCTGTGCTTCTGCTCATAGGCTTGCTTACGCAGATACGGGTCGGGCAGCCTGACTCCCAGAAGCTCGTAGAATATCATAGCCGCCGAATATATATCGTTTTCGGGAGCCAGACGGATGGAATCTTTCGCTTCAATGCGCTCGCACGGATAGTAGCAGTCGTTTTGCCCGCGCTCGATGTCCTCGGGATTGTCCGTTATATGGAAAAAGCAGTTGCCGATAAAATCACGCATGACGAACTGTCCGTTATCAGCGACGACAAAATTATCGGGCGAAAATCCGCCTGCTATAAAGCCGTTATCGTGGAGCTTGTCGAGAGCGTAAAGCACCGGGAGCATCAGCCGCTCGGCTTCCGGCTCATTTAGCGGAGCGCGCTCGTTAATGAATTCCCTGAGCGGCTGTCCCTCCTGAAAGGCGGTTATTACATACGCCGTGCAGTTCTTTTCAAAGCTCTCGTATACAGGACAGACCGCCTCGGGCAGCCTTGTTTCCGCAAGCTGACGGGCACGCCGCAGCAGTACGGACAGATAACGGAAAAACGGCTCCTGACGCACAATCGTGAGCGATGTCTTTCCGACCTCCCGGGCGGCGTATCTTGTAGGCAAAAACTCGTTTATCACGACCTTTTTCTCTGTCAGCGCGTCCCAGCCTATGTAACGAACCATCCAGCTGTCAAGCGACTGAGGCATTCCCACAATATACCTGTCCGCAAGAATCGAGCCCGGCTCCATGCAGCGGGAATCCGAAGGCAGAGTTCCCTCGGAAAAGCCGCAGTGCGGACAGATGTCATACTCATCCTCATACTGCGCCATGCAGTTCATGCAGTATTTCATAATGACCCCTCCTTTTCCGCCTATCGCGGCGATTCGTCGGGTGAATAGTATCTCTGATTAAAGAAATCCGTAAGGTCGAGCGTGTCGGATTCAATATGCTGCATACACGCGGCGTAGGTTATGCCGCCGTCAAGCTCCCATACGACCTTTTCGTTCTCCTCTGTCACAGGCTGACCGTAACGCTGACGAGCCTGTTCGATCACGTCGGGATTAAAGGCGGCGGACTTATCGTACTGAATTACCACCAGCTTGTTATCCCTGAATATCAAATCGACGGATTCAATATACGTTCCGTTGTTGTGACCCTCGTAGTTTACGGGGCTGTCAATCGGAATACAAAGTATCTTGTAGGTATCGTCAGGGAAGTCCGGGTAGTTCGCGCTCCAGTAAAGACTGCCCGGCATGAAACAGTGGGCAACGTCTGTGAGCTCCATTCCGAACAGGCTCGTATCAACGGTCAGAAATCCGCCGTCGATCGAAATGTAGCTTCCCATATCCGGATACTCTATCTCCGAAAGGTCGACAGAAAACGGTTCGGTGCCGTCCGGGCTCTGTGTTTCGGAAGATGACTCAGTCCCTGCGGCAGTGTTCTCCGTAAACGCCTGAACATACGGCACCGGAGATTTTTTGGTGCTGTTCATGTAAATCAAAAACGCGGTGACAGCCGCTCCGATAACCACCGCGGAAGCGGCAGCTATTCCGATGATCAGCGGAAGCCGGCTCTTCTTTTTTGCGGGAGCAGCGGTCTGCGGTTCGGCTTCCTCCCGCAAAACCTCCTCGCGGCTGTCGGAAAATCTCGGAACATACTCCGAGAGTCGGTTGTCTCCGTTATCGCCGGAGGGTTTGTCATTTACTGTAATATTATCATCAACAGGCTGCTCTGCCACGTTGATATTTTCATAATTTTCCGTGCGCTCATACGGCTCCTCAATGTCGATTCCGGGAACCGCGTCGATCGCCTCTAGCAATTCGTCGATGTTCTGGTAACGCTCGTCGGGCTTTATCGCGAGACCGCGGCGAAGCACCTCCTCAAAGGCGGGCTCCGTATCGATTCCCAGCTCCGAGGGCATTTTAAGCTCGTCGTCAAATACCCTGTCGGGCGCGTCGGGCGGAACGCTGCCCGTTATGCACCTGTACATCACCGCGCAGACGGCGTATACGTCCGTCCACGCTCCCTGTACTCCGTGGCGGCGGTACTGCTCGAGCGGGGCGTAGCCGTGCTTGAGCATGACGGAAAGACTGCGCTCGTCGGCATACTCGCGCGCGGCTCCGAAGTCAAGCAGCTTGACCTGCTCACCGACAAGCATAATATTGTCGGGGCTGATATCGCGGTGGATAAGCCCTTTCTCATGGATTTTACGGAGCGAACGGAACACGGGCATCAGCAGACAGACCGTGTTGTTCGGAGATATTCTGCCGACCTGCTTAAGATAACTCTTGAGCGTTACGCCGTCGAGGTACTCCATGACTATGTATACGGTATTGTTTTCCTCAAAGAAATCGCGCACTGCGACGACGCCCGGCTCGTTCGTAAACTTCGCGAGCGTCCGCGCTTCATGCAGGAAGCTTTCGCGGCTCTTTGAAAACAGCTCCTTCGCCGTTTCCGCGCTGATACTTAGCACCTCGTTGGACACCGTGTTATTGCGGTTGACCATGCCGTTCGGAAAAAACTCCTTTACTGCGACGCGCACCTGCAGAAGGGTATCCAGACCGATATATGTGATTCCGAAGCCGCCTTCTCCGAGGACGCCTCCGACGAGGTAGCGCTGGTGAAGAAGCGCTCCCACAGGGAGAACATGAGGCGGCGATACATACTCCTCTGCCCTTCGTCCGCATGACGGACAAACAGAGACTCCGTCTGAGATTTCGCTCATACAAAACGGACAGTAGTTCATCTTATCCACTCCCACGGCTTACCAGGAAAATGCGTCGCCGCACAGCGGCACAAACACAAGCTCCGTTTCGCCGATTCTGATGATATTGTACGGTTCGAGCTGCGTGTAGGTCAGCACGATCTCGCGGTTTACGTAGATGAAGGTTTTTCCGCCCGCGCTCTGCAAAAAGAACTTGCGGTTGAGCGGGTCGTAGACAATCGTACCCTGAGCTCCTCTTGAGATGGCGCGGTCGTTGTGCAGATCAATATTGACCGGATGCTCCGCGTCAGCCCTTCCGATCGTCGTTTTGCCCGAGGTCAGGGTGAAAATCCTGCCCTTTGAGGAGGTATTCGTCACCGCGAGCCAGCCGAGCACATAGTCGTCCTCAAGCTCCTCAAACACTACCCGCGTCTTGTTGTCATCGTCGCATGAAACGGGATCAGCCGCGTTCTCGACAACGTCCTGATAATAAATCTTTCTGACCTGAGGCTCCTCAACGGGCTTCTCTTCCTCAACAGGCTTTGGCTCCTCAACAGGCTTTGGCTCCTCGACGGGCTTTGGCTCCTCGACGGGCTTTGGCTCCTCGACGGGCTTTGGCTCCTCGACGGGAACCGGTTCTTCAACATGCGGCGGTTCTTCTGACGCCTCTGTCACGGGACGTGGCGAGCCGCACTGAGGGCAGAATTTACCGCTGTTTATCGCTCCGCACGAGCAGCGCCATTCCGCGTTAGGTTCTTCCGCAGGTTTCGGCGGTTCAACGGGCTTCGGAGCTTCAATGGGCTTAGGAGCTTCTATCGGCTTCGGCTCCTCGGGTACAGGCTCCATAACGGGCTTTGGCTTTGGAGCGGGTTCGTTTTTCGCGGCGGCGCAATGAGGGCACGCCGAGTATTTGTCGCCGTCATAATAATGGAGATTCGGACAGCGTTTGAGTTTCATAAGTATTCCTCCGATACAAAATTGTTTTACATAATTAGTATAACACGGAAGGATTATACCGTCAATTTATTCTGACCGCGACGGCGGTAAAGTTATCCATGTTTTTTCCTGCGCTGTTTTTTACGGCGAGCTGTGCCATGGCATTGAGCCAGCCCTTCGCGCTCTTTTGTTCGCTGAGCAGGCGGAGCATTTCGCCCTCTGTCAGCGGCTCCCAGAAGCCGTCCGAGCAGAGCAGGAAGGCGTCTCCCGGACGCACGTCAAAATCCGTCCGCTCAAATTTCAGCTCCTCGCGGTCGTCGCCGAGGGCTCGAAGCAGCTTGTTGCGGTCGGGGTGCGAACGTATCTCGTCGGCGGTGATCTCTCCTGTCATCACGAGCATCTGCGGCACGCTGTGGTCGCGGGTCTGAAACACGACATCGCCGTCCCTGAATCGGTACAGCCGCGAATCGCCGACATGCAGGCAATAGCCCGATTTTCCGTCGACAACAAGGATAACGGCTGTGGTTTTCATTTTTTCGGCGGCGTTAAGGCGCTCCTGCTCCTCACGCAGCGCCGCCTGAGCGCGCGGAAGGACGGTACCGGCAAAATCCTCAGCGCGGGCGCGGAATTCATTCAAGACAAAACGGGCAACAAAGCGGGAAGCTCTGTCGCCCATACCGTGACCGCCCAGTCCGTCGCAAAGGACAAAGCAGTATGCGTCCTTGCTGACGGCGCAGTCGGCGTAATCCTCGTTAATCTGTCTGCCGCCCTGATTTGAAAATATACTGTACGCGGTTTTCATAGTCTGCACCGCCGTCCTTATTCAGCATCGGGATTAGGGTTGCTTTCGCCGAGCTGATGATCCACTTCGCCGAGCACCTGACGGATATCGGTCAGCACGTTGACCATGTTCGCCAATATATCCGCTATACCCGTGATGTTTGTCCTGACTACGCGAGCGTCATTGATGAACGCGTCCGCTCCTCTGCCCACCCAGTTTGCGCTGAGACGGTCGACGATTTTGTTGTAGTCAGTCACGATTTTGTCATACCTGCGGATAAAGCTGTCCTTCTGCTCGATGCACCTGTCAATAACGCGGGTGTCGACGCAGTGGTACTCGCTCTCTTGTCCCGACGGAGCCGAGCCTGAGCCTGCGTCGTCCTTATCCTTTGCGGTCGCGGCGGGATCTGCCACCTCGGACTTGACTGATGAGGAGGAGTCGTGACCCGTAGCTTTGGCAAAGTCCTGCGAGGTCTCGTCCGCTCTGCCCGGACTGCCTTTCACAGGAGCCGTCGTGCCGTTGTTTTTGTCGATGAACTCTTTGCCTATTTCTTTTTTTACCGCGTCTTTGATCATTTTCCGTTCTTCATCCGTCAGCTTGTGGAAAGAACCGGTTTTCTGTCTGTTTTCTAAATAGTCTTTGATCCTTACCCATTCATTTCTACCGCCTGTTGCTGCATTTTCAGACGAAGATGAACCGGTCGCGCCGTCGAGATAATTTTTTACGTCGTTCAATATCTCGTCGCTGCTCTTGCCTGCCGCCTCTCCGTTTTCAATGATATTGGCGACAGCGTCCGCAGTATTCTCAGTTTTGAACAAATCGCCGATTCTCTTTTCCGACGCACGGCCTTTAATTAGTTTAGGTCTTTTAAGCCTGTCCCATGACTGGCTCTTTTGTGTAAATCCCGTTTTGGGAGTATAATGCCTGCGATGATAAGCCAATCCGATCCCTCCTTACACCTTGATGATCTTGATTTTTCTCAATTCGTCGGATTCTATATCGAAATAATATCCGTCGCCCAGTTCACAGCGGGCGTACTCGTTTTTCAGCTCCTTTGGATCCATCTCGCCGAACACGGAACGGCTTCCTCTGTCAGCGACGAACTCCGCTATATTGTCAAGCAAAAACGCCGCCGCGATGCTGTTGTTGAGCGAGGATTCGGTGTCGCGGTCGTTGTTGGCGATTTTGCGCACGTCAGAGAAGATGAACCAGTAGTTCTTCTCCTCCGCTGCGGCAATCATCTTCGGAAAGACGTTTTTCAGCAGCTGGGCTCCCGTCGCCTGAAACAGCATTTTGCTCTGCATTACAAACACGGTTCCGGCGTGCGGACGCTCGACGAAGTTCTTGTTGATCATTCCTCTTTCCAGCTTTGCGGCGTAACCGTTTTCGTCGAGAAAATTCTTCAGCTCCTCCATTGACGTGAGGTAAACTCCTCTGCCGGGCGCTTCCTTGTAAATATCAGAAAGCTGCTGCCTGCCGTCGTCAAAAAACACGAAGGTGTACGCGGGATAAGAAGTGCGGATATCTCTCACCAGCAGGCGGAGAAGGTTGGTTTTTCCGAATTTCTTTTTGCCGTAAATGGCTATTGAGTGAACGTCGCGCATATTGATCGCGACGGGCTTGTGGTCGTAGTAATCAAGTCCCGCGACAGGCCAGCGAGGGTCGATGTCCTCGTCAACGGTATTTGACACGAAGCGGGAGTAGTTTTCAAGCGTCAGATCGCCGTCAAAGGCGGTGAGCCTGTCGGTTTTCACCTCGACGTCCGCGAGAGCGTCCCTGAGCATGGGCAAATCTCTCTCCTCGTTGCGGAAGGGCAGGAAAATCTGCGTTTCTCTGGGCTTTCCGCCGGTTATCGTCACGCACCTGCCGGGGCAGCTCATTGGCTCGCCGACGCGCATTCCGAAAATGTCCATGTACTTGTCCGCCGTACCCTCAAGCGCGAAGCGGCGGTCAAAGCTGCCGAGCATTCTGCTGACTCCGCCCGAAAAATCGTTGGCGGTAAAGACAAGGGTCAGTCCCTTCGAAAGTCCCTCACGGCACAGCTTGAGCAGCATCTCGTGATATGAAGCGAACTGGTCGTCGGACAAAAAGGCGTTGAGGTTGTCGATCACGAGCATGATATGCGCCGGGCGTTCGCCGCCGTCCCTCTCATACACGTCGAGAAAACGGCGCGAGGCAAGCAGCTTTTTGTTCTGCTCGAGCTTGTCGTCGATAGAACGGAACACCCTGCGGATATTCTCCGCGTTGGAATTGTCGAAGCACGCCGACACAAGCGGCAAATCGCGGTAGCTGCCGAGGTTTCCGCCGAAATCGAGGATATATATATCGCGCTCGCGGTCAGGGTCGAGATTCTCGTGCAGCCTTACGAGCATGGTCTTGAGAAAGGTGGTTTTTCCGCTCTGATGACCGCCGAAAACGATGACGTTGTTCGCGGCGGGGTCGATGTACAGCAGCGGCTGGGTCTGATTGTCGAGGTCGTCATAGATGCCCATTGCTATCCGGCTCATTCGCGCACCTCCTTCATCAGCTCAAAAATACCGTCCTTTTCCTCGTAGAGCGCTCCGCTCTCGTAAACGACGCGGTTTGGAAGCGGTTTTTCAAAAATAATATGCACCTTAGGATATTTTTCCTTGTTTTTATCGTAATAGGTTCTGACGCTGCCGACGATCGCGTTGAGCTGACTCTCGAGCTTGCCCTGAGCCTCGAGCTCCTTCTTGCGCTTCTTGGCGGCGAGGTTGTCCTTTTCGGAGCGGTAGAACTTGGTGTAAACTCCGTTTTTGGAAGCCTCGGTGATTTCCATGGGCATCTCGAAGTTCTCCTCGGCAACGGCTCCGGCGTAGCCGGACTGGAAATACTCAAACTTCTGACCTGTGCCGACGAGCAGATAAGCGCGTCCGTAGCCCGGCATTGTGGGGCTTGCGGCGAGGTCGTTTCCGATCATTTCCTTGGAAGCCTGACGCGTCGCGACCTTAAGGCAGAGACGCGACTTTGAATTGACGCGGATATCGTCGGTGATAGCGCCCTCGATGTTCTGTGAGATAAGAATGATGTGGAAGCCTAAGCTTCGTCCGACTCTGGCGATCGTGGTGATTTCGCCGATAAAATCCACGTCGTCGTTCTCGCCAGAAAAGCGCTTGAGCTCCGTGAACTCGTCGACTACGAGAATCAGATGCGCAAGGCAGTTGTCACGCGCCTGATCGCGGATAGCCTGCTCCTCGGCTTCGGACAGCAGCTTCGCGCCTTCGCCGCGCAGGGTGTTGTTGATTTGCTTGATATGGGAATCGATATCGCGGCAGGCGCTGATATACTGGTTGATGTTGTCGACGCGCATGGAGTTGAACAGCATTTTTCTCCGTTTTATCTCTGAACGGAGAGCGTCGAGGAAGCGCTTGAGCATATACTCCGCGCCTGTTCCGTTTTCATCGCCGTCGACGTCGGTTACGGAGCCGACTACGTGAGGCAGGGTGCCTATACGCTTGATAAAGCCGCCGCCCTTCATATCGACGAGCATCATATTGACCTCGTCGGGGCGGAACATCAGCGCAAGCCCGAGAAGATATGTGATGATCGTCTCGGACTTACCCGAGCCGGTAGTGCCCGCTACAAGCATGTGCGGACCGTCGAATTTTTCGTGCAGATCAAGGTAAGTGAGTCCGTTCTCGGTTCTGCCTATGGGCACGGACAGGGTTTCCTTGACGTTGATTCTTCCCTCGGCGTCCCAGAACTGCGCAATGTCGAGGTTGTTCTTTGAAAGGCCGTACAGCTCAAAAAGGCTGACCGCCGAGGGCACCTTTCCGTTCTGCGAAATGCGCGAATAGCAGAGCGAGGAAAGGATTTTTGATGTATTGTAAATTCTGGCGTTCCAGTCAGGTGAAACGTTGAAGTTGAATGCGGTTTTAAGCAGTGAGTTTTCGTGCGGAATAAGCTCTGCGGTATGCTCGTCCGTAAAGCTGATAACATGGTCGCAGTACGCGGGCAGATGCTCCTTGTACTGCTTCGGGAAGATGAAGGTCAGACCCAGCTTGTTCTCGTAGGGCTTGCCCGGCTCGGGCTGCTCGGGAAGATACTGGGCAAAGGCGTGTTCCTTGACATCGTACTCGTGATATACGATCATCACAATATGCGGGAATTTCACGCCTTGATTTGCCGACGCGGCTCTCTCGCCCATTACGCTGAGCATCGAGCTGAAAACCATACCGGCGTTTTGTCCGTCAAAGACAAACTGCGCGCGGTCGGGAAAGAGCTCGCGGAAATGCGGCATGAACTTGTAGCTGCCGATAGCCGCTTCGATTTCGCTGCGGTCATCGGTAGGCTTGAATAAAATGATAAACTGCAGATCGTCGGGCGAATGATAAAAGCACAGATCGAAAATCATGCGCTGAATAAGCCGCTCCGAAAAGAATGCGTTAGGCGCGACAATACCCAGAGCTCCGCAGTTTCTGAGCGAAAACAGCATAGGCGCGCGCTTCATGTACTTGTACTTGTCAGCGATATAGCCGGGAAGATTGGTGAGATAAAACGTCTCGTCGTTCTGGTTGTCGTAGTCCTTGTCCTCTGACAGATAGAGCTTGACCTTGTCAAACTTGATCTTGAAGCCCTCGGACGAAAAGATCACGCTGCGGCTGCTGCCCTTGATCTCAAAGGTGTTTTCAATGCTGTCTGAGGTGCCGAGACGGACTGTGAGATAATCCGCGTCACGCTGGCTGCGGCTGTAGATGCTGCCTATAACGCCGTATACGCTCGACGACGGCTTGTTCTCGTCAAAAAGCTCGTTTACGTCGGGGTAGAGCTTATCAAGCTCCGCGGAGTCCTTTTCCTGTCTTTTGAGGATCGATGCTATCGTCTTGTCGATATACGCCTCGTAGTCGGTGCGCCATTTTTTGAGGTCTTTTTTATACTTGTTGCCCTGACGGATATAGTTTACGACCGACAGCACAACGGTGACAAGGCTCATTGAGGCGCTGAGCAGTACCGCTCCGAGAGAACCCGCACCGCTCGTCATTATTCTTGTAAGTATGGTGATGCCTATCATAATCACCGTCGGAAGCAGCAGGAAGAAAACACTCTGCTCCTGCTTCTGAGGCGGAGAGGTCGGCGGAATGATCTCAACCGGGGTGCGGTCGAACTGTGTCAGCTGGCGCGTACTGATATTGTAATTCGGAAACGCGATACCCTCGTTTTTATTTTCAGCCGGATTGAACGCCGGAATCACCACGGAGGTGTTTATCTCATAGGAACGGTAGCGCTCCGTGGGGTCAAAAACAAGGCGCGTCGAGGAAATAAAGCCTATCGACACGAGTGTTTCAGACATATCAGCGTCTGTGATAACGGCGCGGTCGCTGAGCTTTTTGCGCTTTGCGATTGCGTCGTTGTACGAGGTCATTGTCATTTTGCGGTACAGACCGTCCGCGCCGCATTCCGAGCACTGTTCAAAAATCTCTCTGCAGCGCGTATAAAAGGGGTCGTTTCCCTTTTTTGCCAAGCCGTATCTGATTCCGTCCATCAACTGATTAAGGGTGAGGTCACGCAGCACGATAAGCTCAAAAACCAGATTTTCATTTTTATTTTTCGGGTCAATAAACTGAACGCCTATCAGCAGCTTATTGCTTTCCATAAACTCATCCTTTCGCAGCATCCGGCGCCTGCGGCAAAAAAGCCGCACAGCGCCGTATTATTTCTTATTGCTCTGATTTTATCGCTTCCGTTATCTGGGCGTAGTACGCCGAAAAATCCTGAGGAGCCGGTATCTCGGGATATTCGATTTCCGCCGCTGCTTGTTCGGGCAAAACGGTGATTCCGTCAAACGAAACGCTCGCGTCGGGTACGTCGATATCCAGCGCAGCCTTCGGCGCGGACAGCTCCGGTACAAGCTTCACGTCAGAAATTACGGGTACGCTGACAGAGGGCAATTCCTCATTCAGCTCCGGCAGACCGGGCAGCTCGGGCTTTTGAGCTTCCACGGCGGTTATTCTGACAGACTCCTGCTCAACCGCCTGTATTGCAGGCAGAGCTACCTGCTCTGTTCCGGGCACCTTAACGTCCGCCGAGGTCTGAATCTGCGGAGCAATGAAGTCAACCGCAGCTTTTTCTTCCGGTAACTCAACCGAAACGGCGGTCTCGCTCTGCGGCGCGGTAAAGAGAGCGGAGTTGACCTCGGGCACCGTTGGCGCGTCGACGGAAACCGATAATTTTGTCACTTCGGGCGCGTTTTCCGCGAGCTTCACCACAGGTACGTCAAAGGAAGCCGCCTCAAACGCCGCAGCGTCGACCGAAGCCTCTGAACTATTCTGCTCAAAAGCGATTGCAGCGGACGGAATATCGCCGTCAAAGACGACGTTTGTATCCACGCGCAGCGAACTGCTGTCAATAGCTACAGCCGTGTCCGCTTCGCCGTAATCTATGCCCTCGACCGCGATCTCGGGAATATTGCATTCCACTCCCGCTTTTGGGACCTCCATACTGAGATACTCTGACTCCGCGCTGCCCTTCATGGACTTTACCTCGTTTTTGAAGTTGAGCAGCACCTCTGTCATCTCGTACTCAAATAGCTCCCGCGCGCGGTCAATGCCCGATATTTCCTGCTGTGCGCCGTTATTCCCGGAAATAATCTCTTGTTTCTGTTCCATAACTCAATTAATCGCTACGAGAGCGAGGTCGGAATGTTATCCGCTATCTGCTGATCCGCCTGCTCCATCTGGTCTGCGTTAGCCTTGAGCAGCTCGGCGAGAGCTGTGACGATACCGGGAACGGTGGTGCCCATATACTCGTTGACGGGACCTGTGATAAACGCGGTCATCTTGTCCTTGCTCGCGCCTTCCCAACCGGTGACGGCGTCGGCGAAGTCAGCCTGAAACTTATCTGAAGCAGCCTTGTAACGCGCCGAAATGTCGGCGATCTGGTTAACTGCGGTTCTCATTGCGTCATACTTAAAAACTATATCTGCCATGGTGAATACACTCCTTTTCTCACTTCATTACGCGCCCTGACCGGGATCCTGGTTAAGCTTGCCGAGATTGGGGTCAACGGTGTCGAGCAGCTGCTCCTTGATCGTGTTCAGCATATTGTTGATGCCTGCGGTGAGTGAACCCGAGGGCTCGGTGAGGTTTGCTCCCAGAGCGGGAGTAGCCTTGTTTACAAAGAACTCGCGGTAGCCGTTGGCGGCGTCGCCCTGAAAACCGTCGCTCGTCAGGTTGTTGATGATCGACTGCAGCTCGGAATAAAGCTCTGTAGCGGTATTCACGTAGGTTGATACGCTGCCCTGCGCGTTGGTGATCATCGCGCTTGAAAGTATGGATGCCATAGTAATATTTCTCCTCTCAATTAATTACTTAATTTGGTTACGATTTCACGGTACTCGTCAAAAACGGGCGAGTAGATATTTTTCGCCTGAACAAGGTTGTCGGCAATATGCTCGATAACGATAACCTGCTCGGTAATAGGCTTGAGCAAGCCCTCGGCGCAGGAGTTGTAAAACTTTCTGCCCGCCGGGGTGTCAAAGCCGGTTTTCAAATCATTGAGCATGGTCTCGATGTCCTTGTGCAGGGCGTTGACCTCCTGAGTCAGCTCACGGAAGCTGTTAGCGGCAACTGTAAGCTCCTCCTCGTCAATGATAATGTGTCTTTCGCTCATTGAAGCACCTCCGTCAGTTCGCTTCCTGCCGGCTTCTGCACTCCGCGATGTAATTCATCAGCGACTGTCTGTCGTCATCGGTCATAAGCTCGGCAAGCTCCTCAGCCTTGGTGTACTTGCCGATTTCGGCGTACATGCGGGTGCGGAACAACAGAGCAAAGGCGGAGTTCTCGTTCGCCTTGATCATCTCGGCGCGGAAGAATGCAAGCTCCTCGTCGTACTTCCTCTTTGCTTCATCGGGAGTGACGCCTTTTCCCTGCTCAGCGAGCTTTCGCATGGCGTACGCCTCGGAATATCTGCCGAAATAGGAGTAGTAGGTGTTGTTGGGAATGAGCTTGACGATGCGCGCGTACTCAAGGGTCTTTTCAAAATCCTCCTTGAACGCGTAGCAGGTCAGCAATGTATAATTGACTCTCGCGCGGAAATCAGCCGCGTCGGCAGCCGCCTGTTCGTCGTCCTCCTTCTTCAGAGCCTCCATGTCGATGCCCTTGAATTCCGGAAGCTGGTAGCCGTCTACCTCGCCGAACACGCCCTCCGGGTATTCACGGACGGGTCTGCCGTTCTCGTCATAGGAAACCGTAGCCATTGAAGCGATGTCCTCGCTGATTTCACCCGCGGAGATCTTCGCGTCCATCTCAGCCATGTCCTTTTCGAGCATTGCGTCGATCTCAGCCGGGTCAACGGTCAGATCGACCGGCCCGCCGTTTGCTTCCGGGGCTTCCCCGGCTTCGGGCTCAGCAGTAAGAATACTCATCAGCTCGATAGCTTCGTCAACCTTGCCCATCGAAATGCACAGCTCTCCCAGACCGAGCACGAGCTCGTTTTTGCTGTCCTGAGTGCCGTAGGGACTGACGATAAGCTCGTTCATCAGGTCGTACGCCTTTTGATTGAAATCGCCGTTTTTGTCATACTCCGTGCCCGCCACGCTGATGTAGAGATTCGAGCGGCTGACGTCCAGAGCGTACTTCTCGTCCTCGTTCTTTACGGCGAACTTCTCCGCGTCGTCAAGGACAGACAGCGCCTTTTCGTACTTGCCCGTCGCGGTGAGCAAATTGAAATAAACAAGATAGCTGCGGATATCCGACGGCGCGAGATTTAGCCACTTGACCGCGTATTTTACCGCGTTGTCGTAATCCTCGAGCTGGATATAGAGGTTGACCCTCTCCGAAATAACGTCGGTATCCAGAGCCGCCTGACCGGTCTTGTCGGCGTCCTCGTACTTCTGGTAATTGATAAGCGCCGCCCTGTAGTCGCGCTTGATGCTGCACATAAGCGCGAGCTGGTAGTAGATGCGCGCCTTTACGTCGTCGGAGCACTTCATCATCTCCGCCTTCGTGTAATTGTCTATAGCCTTGGGAATGTCGCCCGAGAAGAAGTACGCGTTGGCGAGGTTAAAAACATTGTCGCCGTTCTCGGGGTCTGCCTCGACAGCACGGTTAAAATATCCGAACGCCTCGTCGAACCTGTTAAGTGAAACAAGAGAGGTACCCGCCTTTGAGAGCGCGTACTCGTCAGCCGGAGCCTCGGCAAGCGCCTTGTCATACCACGCGACGGCGTTCTCAAACCTGCCGTTTGCAAACGCTAAGTCGGCGTTGGCGATATACTCCTTGTAAGCTTCAATATCCAATTCAAACCACCTCTTTATGATTTTACATTTTTATTTAAACACCCTTCGGTGCTGATGACTTATTTTTTTACGGTCGGGACATAGAAGGTGTCCAGAATTATGTCCGTGGGGTCGTTGTTCACTGCTCCTCTTCCGATAACCGAACCTGTCGACGGAAGCGTCGAATCCTTCAAGCCGCTGAGCAGAAACTTCAGCTCCGGGCTGAGGATATTCTCCTGAGTAACCGTGAAATACAGCTTATCTCCGCGGATAAAACCTTTTGATACGTTTATTTCGGTCAGGAAACCGCCGGTTCCCGTCTGAAAATGCTCTCCGAACGGGAGAATAAACTTGTCTATCCTCGTGATCCTCTGATGTATGCCGAGATTTTTCAGAATCTCTGAGTCCGGCATTGGGTATGAAACGTTAAATTTTACCGGGTCGGGCTTAACGCTTAGCGCCTTTCCCAGTGACATATCCAATGCGCCGCTGATGACGGATTTCGCGTATATCCTCGCGAAAAGCTCCGCGTCAAATTCGGTTCCGTCACGGTACGCGTTGATCGCCGAACCTCCGACGCTTGTTGTGAAGCCGCTCGTGAACATCAGCGCTCCCGATTCAGCCGCAAAGCCCCAGCCCCACAGACCTCCGCCGACAACGCCGAGACCGCCGCCGATAAGCGCGTTCTTGACTACATCCGAGCCAGAGCCGCCTTGTACCGCCGTGGCTCCCGCGCTGAACACAGCGCCTGTTGTACCGAATATCGTCGCACCCTTTGCCATCTGCGGAAGCGCGGTCTTCAAGCCGATTTTCAGGATTTTTCCGCGGGTGGCGTACAGCAGCAGAGCTATCGCCGCAACCGCGCCCGTCAGTACACCTGCCTTGGCGAGGATACTGTCGGTATTCTCCCACCAGTGTCCGAAGTCACGGAACACTCCGTCGGTCTTTTCCCTGACGTATTCCATCGCCTTTTCGTCCCCATCGGGACGCGTCTCGCCGTACATCACGTAGTCATAAGGAACGTAGGATTTGTCGTAAGCCTCTGCGAACTTATCCCAAAGCGAGGCGTCTTTCTCCTTAGCCTTCGCCTTGGCTTCCTCCTCTTTTCTCCTGATGCTCTCCTCGACTCCGCGGCGGATATCAGCGTCCTCTATCATGTCGAGCAGCTTTCCGCGCTCTGCCTGAGGATAAGCCGATATCTCCTCCGTCAGGTTTATTACCCTCTCCGCGCGTATGCGCTTTATGTCAGCCCTCAGAAGTGCTGCGCGCATATCCGCGTTGTCTACGTTTTTTATAAAGCGCTGAATATTAATGCCCGGCATTTTTACCATAAGCTCCGCGAGTTCCTCAACCTGAGCCATTCGGCTCTGCAGCTGCTCCGCAGATTCAGCCGTATTGCCCAGTCCTCCGCTCATGTTGTGCATTGAACGCATGGCTTTATTGAAGGATTCTTTTATTCCCTCCTTCGCGCCGAGAAGATTTTCCCAGATTTTTCCAAGCTCCTCAACCGCGTTTTTATCTATTTCAATGTGGTTAACCTCTCCCAAACAGCTTCACCTCTCTTACAGACGGATGTTTGACATCCAGCTGCCTACAGTTGCTCCTGCAGCGGCGCTCAGTGAAGCCGGGGCGCATGAAGCCGCCTGTCCTATCATGCCGAGACTGCCCTGCAGACCGCCGAGCTTTGAAAAATCCGGCATAATAACAGTGACAACGCTTTGCGACTGCGAGGTGACCGAATCAATGGCAAGACCCAGGTTGCCCTGAATGCCGCCTAACGCTCCCTCGATCTTTCCGAGAGCGGGCAGGGTCGTGCTGACCGCGCTGCCGATCGCGCCGGTAATATCGCCGACCACTCCGCCGACTGCTCCGCTTACAGCGCTGCCGATGCTTCCGGCTATGCCGTCAAGCGAGGGCATTTGTATACTCGGGATAGAGCCGCTGATCTGACCCGCGATGTCGCCGGCTATGCCGCCGATCGTTCCCGCGACTCCCTTGAACTGACCGCTGATGTCACCTATGACTCCGCCCAGCTGTCCGGATATATCGCCTATTGCTCCGCTTATCTGTCCGGATATATCGCCTATCGCTCCGCTTATCTGTCCGGATATATCGCCTATCGCTCCGCTGACTGTGTCTACAGCGCTGCCGATCGCCTGACCGAAGTCACTGCCCTTTATACTGTCGATAACGCTGTTCACAGTGCCGCCGGTGATGTTATTGAGGTCGTTTGTAAGTATGTCGCCAACCGCGCCCGAAGCCTGTCCGAGCAGGTTTCCGACCATGCCCTTGCCGAGGGATTTTGCCAGATCGGACGGATGAGCCAAATCGCCCCACGAAAGTCCGCCAACGGTGTCCTTTGCGGCGTTCGTAACCATATTCGTAATCGTCGGCATCTTTTCCTGACACCAATCGTAGCCCTTTTGTATCGCGTGTCCGAGCTGACTGTCCTGCAGACCGCCGAAAGCTTCGCCGAGCATTTCCTTGCCCTGATCAAACAGAGCGTCACCCGCCGTGGAAAGAGCCGAGGTGCCTGCGGAAACGAGAATGCCCTTGCCCTCGCTGTTCCAGAAGCCGTCGAGCGAGCCGTCATGGTCAATCAGATATGACGTGCCCTTTGCGATCATCTTGCCGCACATTTCTACGCCTATTTTAGTTAATTGTCCGAGAACCTGAGAGCCTGTCGCCGAGGTGACGGCTCCTGCCGCGGCTCCGGCTACGCCTCCTACGGCTCCCGTTACAGCTCCGACAAGCACCGCGTCGCCTACCGAATCGAATATCTCTCCGGCGGATTTTCCCTGAACCATTCCCGCCACCACCGTTGTGGCGGCGCCTACCCCGGCGGCGATCGCCGCTCCTTTTGCCGCAAGCAGGAACAGAGGCGCTGCCGCTCCTCCCGTAAAGACGGACAGCGCAGCAAGTCCCGCGATTATTATCACGCCGACAACTATCTTGACTATCGCCTTCCAGTGCTTGACGACAAAGTCCTTGACGCTCGTCCATATCTTCTTCGCCACGCCGACGACCCAGTCGACCGCCTTTTTGAAGAAGTCCTTGACCGCCTTGCCCGCTTTTTTGCACCATTCCTTGAACCGCTGCCAAGCGCTCTTTTTCTTGGGCGGAGGCGGCGGTACAGCCCACGGATTGGCTTCGTAGAACTTCGCGTTCAGCTCGCCTATCGTCTGAGCCGCGCGTTGGTCAGCCATCCTGACGGTGTGCAGGAATTCTCCGAGGCTCTGCACAGCGATATCGATTTTCTCAGACTTTTGCGCCTCAATCTTGTTGACGCGCTCGTCAATCTGTTCAACAACAGGCTCCAGATTGCCCGCGCCGCCGTCCATATTGTAAATATTCGATTTGACAGCCTTGAACGCGGCGGCAACCTGCTGCTGCCTGTCCTTTGCTTTATCGATGCATAACTCCTTGAAATACTCGTTGAAATTTCCGGGAGATCCCATAGAAAACAAGGAGCTTTGTGCCTTTATCTCTATTCTCATACTGCTTCACCCTGCTCAATCAAAACACACGGCTTATATCCTTTTTTTGAAGTAGTTCATATCAAAAGCGCAGGCGTTCATCGCTCTTGACAAATCGTGTTGAATCTGCGCCAGGGAATTCATCTGACCCTGCAGCTGCTGCACCTCAAGCTCGAGCGCGTTAAGCTTTGCGTTGACGTCGCGAATCGCCTGTTCAAGCCTCGCCTTTTCCTTCTTCAAGCCGTTGAGCGCCTCAAGCGAATAGCTGTTCTCGCTGACAAACGGGGTTTTCAGAACCCTTCCGAGCGGCGGACAGTTTACTCCGCTGCATTTGATGCTTTGAGCAAGCAGAGTCTCGACGGTCTCGGCAACCTGATTTGCCTCGCCTATCTTTTCATTTACGCTTCCTCCGTCGTCCAGAAGACGGATAACTTCGGCGATCTGATCAACCCTTTTCTCAAAATTGAGCTTATCGGACCGCATGGATTCTGCTTTCGCACCCGCAGCCTTGTAGTCGGCATAGCAGGCATCCAGCTTTCTGTTATTGGAGACATACTCCTCGGCGGAACGGTTGTAACGGGATTTCGCCGCGTCATACGCGTCCTGTGCCTCTGTCGGTGTGCAGTTGTTCCAGCTCATACAAATCCTCCCTGCCCATTATAACAAATGAAGGCTTGTGAAAATAATAACAATTTCATCAAAAAAGTGCATAATCACGTTAGTATTATACCACAATCTACATAATTTGTCCATAATGTTACAATCGTTTTTGTGAACATTTTCACTTTTGGATTCACAAAAATAGATTGCTGTTTTTGTATGTTTTTACTATTAATATGGATAAATTTTACATTTTTGACTTGGCAAAGCTGTAATATCGTCCAAAAAGAAAAACACGGCTGCCAAGGCGACAGCCGTACTTTTCAAAAAGGAGAGAATTTATGAAAAATTAAAAGGAGTTATCTGAATTAAGTGTTTTGCTTTTGTTTGACTGCAGTATATAACTCAATCCTTAAAAAAAGCTGAATAAATTTTAATTATAAATAATTTTCAGAAAAATATTGACAAGTGATATTCCGCACGGTAATATAAGTATGAAAAGTATGATTTATACAACTTTTCAGAAAGGACGGTTCAGAGCGGCGAAAAGAAGGGCAAAAATGAAAAAGCAATGTGGAAGATAAAGAAGTTCAACTTCAGATAAGGCGTAAAATAGGAGCTGTCCGAATCGGACAGCTCCTGAGTTTTATCTGTTTATGACCGCGAACAGTACAGAAAAGTAATGGCATACGCTGCCCGCGACCGTGAAGATGTGCCAGATAGAGTGAAAATACCTGACCTTTTTTATAGCGTAGAAAATCACGCCGACCGTGTAGAACACTCCGCCGCCTACAAGCAGCCACAGGCTCCACGCGTTCATCACCTGCAGAAGCGGGTGAATAGCGAAGATGATCACCCAGCCCATTGCGATGTAGCAGACTACGGACGGCTTGCGGAATTTTTCGAGGTCAATGGAATTGAGCACGATCCCGATCACCGCCGCACCCCAGACGACGCCGAACAAAACCCAGCCTATCGCGCCGCGAAGGATAGAAATCGTTATCGGCGTGTATGTGCCCGCGATAAGGAAAAATATCGTGTTGTGATCCATGATCCTGAAAAATCTCTTTGCCGCGGGGTTTGTGATAGAGTGGTACAGTGTGCTCATGCAATAGAGAATTATCAGGCTCGCGCCGAATATCGCGCTGCCGACCACCGACCAGGCGTCGCTGTATATCGCGGCGAAAACGACGAGTACGACCGTACCCGCTATCGAGAGCAGACCGCCTACGCCGTGAGTAACGGAGCTGAAAATCTCCTCGCCGAGCGTGTATCTTTTCGGAGTCTTTGAAGCCATTGAATTCCTCCCGGATATTTGTTTCTGTGTTACAGTATTATATCAGAAAACAGCCGGCATGTAAATAATCAAAAAATCATATTGCTATTTTGCATAAATATATTGCAATGCATATAAAGATTTGGTAAAATAGAGAAAAAGATGCTTATTGCGTTAAAAAACAGATTATTGAGAGGTGTTCAACAATGATTGGTATTATTTGCGCGTTAAAAATTGAAGTGGACGGACTTAAGGCACTTATGGAAAACCCCGAGGTTACCCCAAAGGCGGGGCTTGAGTTCATAAGCGGCAAGATTTTCGGCAAGGACGTAACGCTTCTCGAATGCGGCAGAGGCAAGGTCAATGCGGCGGTAGGCACACAGATTATGATCGACCTCTTCAAGCCCGAGGTTATTATCAACTCGGGTATCGCCGGCAGTCTTACAAAAAATCTGATCATCGGAGATATCGTTATCTCGAGCGACTGCGTTGAGCATGACATCAACTGCACCGCGCTTGAGGAACCAAAAGGACAGATCTGGTTGCCGAACGAAAAGAGGATCGATATTCCCGCTGACAAGGCTACCTGTGAAAAGCTTGCGGAGTGCTGCCGCAGCATCGGCGTCAAGGTCAACATAGGCAGAGTCGCGTCCGGCGACCTATTCGTCGTCTACAGGCGCCAGCGTGAGACGATCGCCTTTGAGTTTGAAGCTCTCTGCTGTGAGATGGAAGGCGGAGCCGTCGGCCATGTTTGCTATATGAACAAGGTGCCGTTCGCGATCATCCGCTCAATCAGCGACGACTTTAAATTCAACAAGCCCGAGAACTACGAGGAATTCAGTCAGCTCGCGGCAGACAGAACCGTCAGGGTTTTGAAAAAGTTCATTCAGATAGACTGATATCAATAAAAAAACAGCGTACAAACGGTTATCATCCGCGTGTACGCTGTTGTTTTTTTGTTTTATCTGCAGGGAATAAACGGAAGCTCATATGAGCGCGTCGTGGGCTGCTGGGTCGTTACCTGTTCCTCGACCGTCTCGCCGATTTTATTCTCGTTTGAGAAGCCAGCAATGTACATCTGAACCGCCGTCGCGTCGGTAATCGAAAGAACGTCGCCGTCGATATTGCTGCGCTTTGTAATTTTTCCGTTGGCGTCCGGCTCAAGCTCCGCCAACACCTTCTGGATCATAGTAACGTCGTCGATCGTAACGCTTCCGTTACCGTCGGCGTCACCCCTGATATACGAGCTGCTTCCTGCAAAAGCCGCGGCTGAAAACAGAAGCATCGCCGATACAAGAAATGCGGATATAACGATAAAATACTTTTTCACTACAAATCACCCTTCCGTCAGAGCTGAAAACTTTTTTTGATTATAACACAAACCGCTTACTTAAGTCAATAGCTCTGAGGGCGATATTTACGCACAAATTGAGTGACGCAGCTGCTCAAAGCTCACGCCGTACTTCTCGGCGATATCGCGCGCGTAGCTCACACCGTCGGGCGGAGCGATCTCAACCTTGTATGAACGCTGTCCCTCGTGAATGCCGGTTATCAGCGACGCGACCTTCATATCGCCCGGAGCGGAGTTCATCTCGTCGAGACCCGTCGCGAGCTCGTGCATATGGGTGTTGAAAATCGTCCTCGCGCCGAGACACCTGAGAGCGCGTACAACGTCCTTCGCGATGTAAAGACCCTCGGTAAATGAAGTCGTCGAGAGCGACTCGTTGAACAGCAGCACGCTCCTGTCGGTAGCGGCGGCAAAGATCTCGCTGATCCTCTTTGATTCCTCGCCGAGTCTGCCGAGGTTGACGGTCTTGTTCTCGTCAGCCGGAAAGTGCGTGAGGATATTGTCGCAGGGAGAAAGACTGAGCGATTCCGCGGGAACGTAAATTCCGTGCTGTGCGAGCAGGAAAAGAATGCCTATCACCTGGGTAAAGGTGGTTTTGCCGCCTCTGTTGGGTCCTGTCATGATATAAATACCGTGCTCGCCGCCGAACTCAAAATCGTTCAGTACGATGTCGAGCTTCTGACCCTTGAATTTAATGATCGCGAGCTTGAGGTTGTAAATCCCTTTGGAGGAAAGCGAGCGCTTATCGCTGTCGAGAATTACGGGGCGGGTCATGGGAAGTCCGGTACTCATTATTTTTTCGCAAAAATCAGCCCATCTGATATAGAAAAGCAGCTCGGGAATGAATCTTGTCAGGCTGTAGCCGTTGATGTTCACATAGCGCGAGAGTGTGCCGCTGAGGTGCTTGACGGTCGAGCCGAGCATATTTGTCATGGTGGAGCAAAGGTTCTTCATCAGCGGGTCGTCCTCAGCCGTACCGCCGCCGGAGTGTATCTTTGTCAGGCTGTCAACCGCTCTGCCGTCCATCATCGCGCCTATCTGGGGCAGGAATTTTATGAACCTGTCGAGCACGCCCGTGTGATTGAAGCGCTTGTGGTTCACGGACATGATGCCGACCTCTACGGGACGGAGCATGCTGTCGAGATTGACGCCGAGGGTGATGCTCTGAATCTCCGAGGTCTCGGTGAGCAGAGCCTTGATGTCAGCGCTGAGGTACTCAAAACCGCTGCCGTTGTAGATCTCCGACACATATTCCTTGAGGCGGAGCATACCCTCCGATTTTACCGGGGTATCGGCGAGCGCATTGTAGATATCGGCAATGCAGCCGATGTAAATCTCGAGCTCGCGCAGGCGGTTGATCAGCTGCCAGAGAGGAGCGACTGTCTCGTCCATAAAGGTTGAGCCGAGTGTTTTCATATAATTGAGCTGGTCGAGGGCGTTCGCCAGTCTTGTGCGCAGATTCGGAAAACGCATGATATCCTCAAAGACGTCGCAGCGGTAGCTGATGACCTCGGGGTCGCTCTCGAGCTCGAGCATCATGCGTCTGATAATATGTCTTTCGTCCTTGTTTGCAGTGAGAAAATTGAGAAGAAAATCGATCGAGAGGTCGTTGCAGGCTTCCTCGGTGAGAGTTTTGGTGTTGGGTTCCTTTCCGGCGGGGTACATTAAACTGAGCTGTTCCATATGCTTGTTCTCCTTTTCGTAATCGTGTTGTTTTCTGTCCGGTACAACTACATTTTAAGGCATGAACAGGAGTTTTTCAATCAACTGTTCGGTATAATAATCAAGCGTATCAAGATGAGTTAAACATACTGTTTAGAAAAAAGCAAGCCCCGAAGGACTTGCTTTGATTATCATATTCAATTCATTGACAGGAAGTCGTGCAGGAAGCATTCGAATTCCTTTTCCCACGCCGCCTCGCAGTGCTTCTGCTCCGGCTTGATGACGGTTTTGAGCTTGTCAGAGGGATAGCAGGTCGAGAGCAGCTTTGAGGTCATGTCCGTAACCATGCAGATAACCTCCTCCAATCCGGGGTCTCCGCCGCTGTAGAGGTATAGATACGGAGCCGGCTCCGTGACTTTGCCGCGCACCCAGCTCTCGAAATCCGCTCCGTCATAGAGCATAAAGCACGGTGAGAACACGCCGCCCGCCGAGAATATCTCCGGATGGCTCATGACTGTGAAGAACGTTTGCAGACCGCCCGACGAGCTGCCGCAGAACGCTGTGTTTTCACGTCCTTTTTTGACGGGAAACCGACTTTCGATCTCAGGCATAACGGTGTTTACTACGAAATCGTCAAAGGACTCGCCCTGCGGAATAAACATTTTACGCGCTTCCTCGGGCATTTCTGGCGGAAACACGAACCGTCCGATCGTCGCGGGAGTTAGCTCGTTTGTGCGCTGAATAGGCGCGCCGTCGTTGAATATGCCTACGATGATCGCTGCCTTGCCGCTGCTCTTTCGTTCAGCCGCCACAGCCTCGCGCGTGTGCCAGCTGCCGAAGCTCGAAAGCTCGTCCTCAAAAAGATTCTGACCGTCGGTCATATAAATCACGGGCAGCGTCTCGTTTTCATCATGCTCGGGAACGTAAACGCGGACGGTTCTCTCCTGCCCCTCGGGATAGGTAAAGCTGAGTTTTATAAGCTCCTCGTTTTTCATGTTGATTCCTCCTGTTATTGTCGTTGTTTTGCCTGTGGTTATATTATAAAACACACCGTAATAATAATCAATAAACTCGTCCCCGTCAAACTCAACGCAAGCTGTAATTTATCAATCGAGAGTTTATATCAGCTTGCTTTTGCGGTCAAAGCTGCCCAGAAACGGGCGCAGATTCTTCTTGGCTATTTCGTCGGCAAAGCAAAGCAGCGGCACCGCAAAGCTCTCCTTGCGGAAGGAATAGGTGTTGATCTCACCCTCGGCGGTCGCTACGACGGTCTGGACGGCGAGATTGTTCTCACAGATTTTTTTCATGTATTGGTCGGCTTCCCTGACGGGAATACCGGTGCTTTTGCTGATAAGGGAGGTCGCGATAGGCATATTGGGCAGCGAGTAGATATAAAACAAGATCCGCAGCAGCTTCTCGTCGGCAAACAGGGCGAATACCCTGCGCAGGCTCTCGAAATCCGAGAGGTGGCTGCCGATGCCCGTGCCGTTCTCCTGCATCAGGAAAAAGTGCTTGAATTCGGGTGAGATACGCATTACCGACATACCGCAGTCCTGAATGATCTTCGCGAAGTAATCGTTTGCTTTGCTGTCCGCGCCTACGGAGTCGTCCATCAGCTTGCTCATAAAGTCGTCGACGATAGACTTGTCCCTCATCAGTCCGATTTCAATCGCCCAGCAGATATTTAAGGCGTAGCTGTAGGCGTCCTCCTGCGACATGCCGCAGAGCCGCCGTGCCAGAGCCAATGAATAGCTCTGCTCCTCGCGCCCGAAAAGAGCGTCTGTGCTGACGCCCAGAATATCCGAGATCCTCGGCAGCAGCTCCGCGTCGGGAGTACCGCCTCTCTCCCACCTTGATACCGCCTGCGTTGTAACTCCGATAAGCTCGCCGAGCTGCTCCTGCGTAATACCCTTTTCAATCCGGATTTTTTTGATTTGTTCACCGATAACACTCATTGTATCAGCCCTCCTTTGAACGCTTTATGTCTGCAAATCAACATAATCAGGTATATGATACAGTCTGGTTTAAGCGGAAACCCTCCTGCGCCATCAGTATATAGGTTAAGCTAACCGCTGTCATAAACGCAGCAGGAAATGCTGTCAGCAATGAACCGAAGCGATATTTGCCCTTTTTCAGCAGGTACGCAGTCGCAACCCAAAGCGCAATCATCGCAAGCGTCTGGTTGCTCCATGAGAAATAACGCCAGATCGTCTGGAATCCGTTATCATTGACGATAGCGAACCATGTCAGCAGACCGCCGGCGACGAGCAGCGGTATGGTTATCAGCAGACGGTTTTTGATCTTCTTCTGATTCAGCTTGAAGGTCTCGGCGAGAATCAATCTCGCACTTCTGAAAGCGGTGTCGCCGGAGGTGATCGGGCAAACGATGACGCCCGCAACGGCTAAAACGCCGCCAAACACGCCAAGTACGCCTGTCGAAATCTCATAGACCACATTCGACGCGCCGTTCGCGAGAGCCTCATTGAGCAGCTGCGTCGTGCCGTAGAAGGACACGCCTGCCGCCGCCCATACCAGAGCAATAATGGATTCGGAGATCATTGCGCCGTAAAAGATCTTTCTGCCTTCCTTTTCGGATTTAATGCACTTAGCGATCATCGGCGATTGCGTCGCGTGAAAGCCCGACACCGCGCCGCAGGCGACTGTGATGAACATATACGGCCAGATCGGTGTGCCATTAGGGTGCAGGTTTTGAAGCGAGATTTCCGGAATGGTGTATTTACCGCCCGAAAAAATAATACCGCCTATGACCGCAGCCGCCATCACGATCAGAAGCACACCGAAAATCGGATAGAGTTTTCCGATCAGCTTGTCGATTGGCAGCAGCGTCGCCAAAAGATAGTACACAAGAATAACAACAGCCCAAAAGGTGCCGTTCATCCAATCGGGTGTGAGCTTGTCAAGCAGACCCGCCGGGCTGGTGACAAATACCGTTCCGCACAAAACGAGCAATACGACTGAAAATACGCGCATAACCCATTTCGCTGCCTTGCCGAGATAGGTTCCCGACAATTCCGCGATCGACGCGCCCTCATGGCGGGAGCTGATCATGCCACTCATATAGTCGTGTACCGCGCCGCCCAAAATTGAGCCGAACACGATCCACAGGAACACAACCGGCCCGAAGACCGCGCCCATCAACGCACCGAAGATCGGTCCGGTGCCTGCTATATTGAGAAGCTGTACCAGAAAAGCCTTCCATGTTTTCATCGGCACACAGTCAACGCCGTCGTTTATCGCGATGGCAGGCGTCGGTCTGTCATCCGGCGAAAATATCTTCTCCGTTACCTTACCATAAACGAAAAAGCCGATGATCAAAACGGCAAAGGAAATCAACAATGAAATCATTATAACCCCTCATTTTAACATTTGTTTTTATTCATTATAACACATATCCGTCTGCTGTTTCAATATAAAAGCCCTCAATAAATTACACTAAGGACTTATTTTGAGCCTTGTTTTTTTGGGACATAAAAAAATGCACAAAGATACCACTATCCTTGTGCGATACATTCCGAGCATAGGCTCCTTATTAAATTGTCATTCGGACACACTTCTCCTGTCCGAACCATTCTGTTCTAAACATCTCAGCGAGAGGAACATTACCCGACAAACCTTCAATCAAAGCTCTATTTTAGAACAACCGCTTCCAAACCGCAACGGCGTTTGAATTGCTCAGCTTGTGTTCAATGTCGATTCCGACAGGGCAAATATTGTGACAGGACAGCGATTTGCCGCAGCCGCTGTATATATGCTTTCCGTATTCATTCACTAAATCGTATTTTTTACCTTTCGAGAGCTGCGAAAGAATTCTTGATGCAGGAACAAACGCCGCCGCACCGAAAAAGCTCTCACCTGCCGTAAAATTCGGGCATACCTCAAGGCAGCAACCGCACTGAATACAACGCGATGCGTCGTAGGCAAGGTCAATGTTTTTTTCGCTTTGACTTGCTTCTGACTCGAGCCAGTTGTGTATCGCAATCAGGTTTTCCCTCATAACGCTGCGGTCAACGATTAAGTCGCGGACTACGGG
>NZ_JAHLQB010000014.1 GCF_018918205.1 Lachnoclostridium sp. MSJ-17
AAACAGAAAGAAGGTAAAAATCATGTGTGAAAATTATTGCTTGGATTTAGATTCAATGCCAAAGGTGCTTCAAACCCTCGATGGAGTAACACTGGCAGAGATGGACTTGCCGCCGATCAGGTATGTTATCAAAGACCTGCTCCCACAGGGGCTTGCGATGCTGAACGGCTCCATGAAGATCGGCAAATCGTGGATGGTACTGGACTGGTGCGTCAGGATAGCGAAGGGTGAGAACATCTGGAATTTTCCGACCACAAAAGGCACAACCCTCTATCTCAGTTTGGAGGATTCCAATACGCGGTTGCAGGATCGTCTGCTGTCGGTCACGGAGGACGTACCGCCTAACGTGCATTTTTCTATCAACTGCCTGTCAATCGGTAACGGCTTGGAGGAGCAGATACGCAATTTCGTTGCGGAGCACCCCGACACGGTTTTGGTCGCAATCGATATCTTCCAAAAGATACGCACGACAACCGAAATCAACTACGGCGTAGATTATGCCGAAACAGAGGTTTTGAAATCGCTGGCGGGTGAATTGGGTATCGCGATTCTCCTTGTACACCATGTGCGGAAGAAAGAGGACGAAGACCCGTTCAATATGATGTCGGGCAGCAACGGCTTGGCAGGCTGCGCCGATACGCTGTTTGTTTTGAAAAAGAGCAAACGCTCTTCCGCGGACGCTACTCTCTTCTGCACGGGGCGTGATATCGAGTATCGGGAACTCGATGTTCGCTTCGAGAAGGAAACCTGTACGTGGAGTTTCATTTCCGACAGTGCGGAGAATCCGGAAACGCTGCTCCCGAGACCTATGCAAAAGCTGGTTGAGATGATGAAAGATAAATCCGCGTTCTCGGGCAGCAACGCTGAATTCATGGAAGAGTTCAAAAGCTACACGGGAATCGAAATCCATACCAACGTCATGAAAAAGATGATGAAAAAGCACCGGTCGGAGCTTGAGGGAAACGGCGTCACCTTTGAGGACTGCAAACGCAACAACGACCGCTGTATCGATATCTGCTACGACCCACCGGCTGACAATCGCTGAAAAGTACGGCAAGTACGGCAGGTACGGCAAATACCCGCGGGGGGTTTTACTGTCCTTGCCGTCCTTGCTGTCCGAAACGTCCAACAGCGTTACCACACCGTGTGTACCCCTGTGTGAGATTTTCCACAGAAGGCTGAGAAACAAGCCGACAGCGAAACACGCGCGGATTTGGGCAAACGTGGGCGTGTTGTCGCCGCTAATCAAAACAAGATAAAAAAACGCGTTCTTTTGCGCGGGTATCAGAAGCAAGCAAAACCAAGTATCAAAAACAGGCTTAAAACGGGTTTCATACGCGGGTTTAGCGCAGACTCGTCTGCGGCCAGCATCGCATTCGACTGGTCGCGCAGCGACCGCCGATGCAGCTGGGGCGGGACACCCGCCACCCGTTTTACGGCAGAAAGGAACCAAATGAAAGATAAAAAAATGAGTATCCGCATCTCAGAGGAGGATTTGAACATCGTCCACTACAAAGCGGAGCAGGCAAAAATAACCCTGACCGAGTACGTTACGCAGTGCGCTCTCGGAAAACAAATCTTCGTGATTGACGGCTTGGACGAAGTGCTCCGTCAGCAGAAAGCCATTGGCAGAAACCTCAACCGGCTGACTGTTCTCAGCAACATGGGGAAGATTTCAAGCGTTAATCTTGAACGGTTGACAGAGGAATACGCCTCACTTAACAAGACTCTCACGGAGCTGTTAGACAGAAAGAGGTGGTCGGCATAGCGGTAGTTACGATCATTGCGCGAAAGAAAACGCAGACCCGTCAGGGGTTATGGGGACTGCTTCACTACTGTATGCAGGACAAGAAAACCATGTACAACGGACGAAAGCTCGTCACCGGAGTCAACTGTGTGGCGCAGTCGGCGTTCAATGAAATGATAAATACCAAGCTGCAATACCGCAAGCCGGGCGGCAGACAGTACTACCACATCATGCAATCCTTCCATCCGGACGAGCCGATCTCGCCCGAGACGGCGCACGAAATCGCTCTGCGTTTCGCTGAGGAAAACTTCCCCGGCTACGAGGTGTTGGTCGCCACTCATGTCGACCGTCACCACATACATTCGCATTTCGTCGTCAATTCCGTGAACGCGGAAACAGGTTTGATGTTCCATTCCGACAACCATGAAATCCAGCGACTGCGCGACGCCTCAGACAGACTCTGCATAGAATATGGCTTTTCGGTGGTCGTTCCCAAGAGCAAAAAGGTCAAGGGCATGTCCACTGCCGAGTATCATGTCGCAGAAAAAGGTCAGAGCTGGAAGTTGGATTTGGCGATGGCAATCGACGAAGCGATGCGCTACGCCGTCAGCAAAGAGCATTTTATTGAGCTGATGGAGATGGACGGTTATGAGGTCAAGTGGAAAGATACGCACAAATATATCACCTACACCTGCCCGAACGGTAAGCCGTGCAGAGACAACAAACTGCATGAAGAAAAATATTTGAAGGAGAATATGGAAGATGAATTCAGAATCAGAGAGAAAATCATCAGAGACATTGAAAGCACAAGCGAAGATGAATTTGGAAAGAGCGGCGCAGACGGCGCCCTTTATCGCGGTGCCGGAGAAGGCTTGGACAGCGTTGATTCAGACGCAGAAAAACCAATTCGAGATGCTGAATATGCTCTTGGAGCAGACGAAAACGCTGGCGACATGGAGCGACCTCTCGGATATGCAGGAGGAACAGCTGGCGCAGCTGACAGCTCACGCGAAGCAGACGGAGCAGACCCTGACAGCGTTTCAGGAGACGCTTCGGGAGCAAGCGGAGCAGATTCAAGCGGCGACCTCGACCTCGATGGAGAGTTTCCAATCACAGGTTGGGAAGGCGAACGAGAGTTTCTCGCAGCAACTCTCATCGGAGGAACAGACGGTGAAGCGGAGTTTGAAGAAGCTGATTTTGGCTTCGCTTATCCCGACTATCCTGCTGATCATCTGGGAATTGATTCGGCATATCTGGCTGCCGATGTGATGAATATTCTGGACAACGACAGCCACACCGAAGACTGCACCACAATGAATCAGCCGCAGAAGAACAAAAAGAATACGCAGTCAGGCGGCTTCAATATGAGTATGTAAGGAGGTTGAAAGGAAAAAGATAATGCCGTGATGCCTTATGGCATCGAAGAAAACAGAAATTCCAAAGCACGAAATTGATATACTTGCAAAAACATTCCTTCCTGAAATTATAGCTTTCTTTGAAACAGAAGAGGGCAAAAAAGAATTCGAGGAATGGAAACGGCAAAGAGAAGGAAAAGAATAATAAGTTGCAGGGCGCATGTTAATTGATGCGCCCTGCAAAAATTCAAAAAATTATATTTTCAAATACGATTCTACGGTATCAGAATGATAAGCTTTAATGTGGCTTATTATTTGCTTCTTGAATAATTCATTGATGCACGGAAAAAATTAATTAAAGGGTAGTGAATAGTAACTTTTGTTAAAGGATCAATATCTCTGTCACCAAAGAAAACAAATCTAGGAAAACGACCGTAATTACCAATCACGCCGACATCATAAAGATCTCTTATAATATGTGATGCCTTTCTCTTCTTTAAGCATTCAACCTCAAAAAATGAATCACTCATTTTTTCTATTCTATCCTCAAATTCTTTTGATGAAAATGGTAGACTTATTCCAGTTAACACATGCCGAATTCCTTCAATTTCTTTATCAGTATAGTTTGCATTTAATGCTTCAACAAGTTCTTCCCATGATTCAGAAGAGTACTGTTGCTTAACAGCATCAAAAACACGCTGATCAATAAAGCTTTCCTCTCCAAACTGTTTTTGAATTATTGAAAAAAGACGAATAATATCTCTAGGCTTATTCCAAGTTTGATTAATGATATAATTATATATCTTCTTATTTGATATTTCCTGTGCAAAGTATGTCTTCCAGATATCTTTACTGGATTCAACATTTTTATTTTGTTCGCTAACTGCTATTCGTTTTTTTAACATTTGCAAAAGAGGATTATCTCTAATATCTCCCCCTTTTTGTAACCAAGATATCTGGATGCCAAAATCATGAATCGGTTTATTAATTTCAGTACCCATTGACTGAACTGCTTTGTATACTTCATTTCGAATTGCAGCTATAAAATACACATTGAAGCCTTTTTCAATGCATGTTTCAGATAAATACTGAATTGCAAATACTAAATCTCGAATAAGAATTATGTCTCTCTCATATTGCTTGCACTTTTTCAAAGATAACTCTAATTCATCGACGAACACATAAATGGAATCCTCAATGGGGGATAATTCAGAAAAAAATTGTATTACAGTATCAGCAAGTGATTTAAAAGAAATACATTTTTTTTCCGGGTCAGACCACTCCAAATCAAAAGATATTTTTGCGATACTAGCAATATTTAGTTCAACATTACCACGTTTAATTTTTGGAATAATAGTGTGCGTAGTTCTTTTGCTATGATTGTTTCCATATGTTGCATGCAATAGCGCACATAAATTATTCCATGTAGCGTTTCTTTCAAAAACTCCATATTCAGTTTTTTCTAAGTTGAATACTATATTTTTTATAAGGTATAATTGCCATGCTCGAATGCAGTTAATGCTACTATCTACAGGGAGAACCCTATCGATCGTTTCTTCGGAACTGGTTCCTTCATTGTCGATTGTTGTACCTGTCCGTTTAATAATATTTCTTTGCTCATCATCCACATCTTTTTTAAATCTGATGAACGAGGTGAAAACTGGCTCCTCTTTATCGTGTAAAATGGTCTCAATGTATTTTAACAACATTGTTTTACCGGAACCTTTCTCTCCGCAAATGTAATATACCTTTCCTTCTAACAAGCTGTTAATATCAATATTGGGAAATTCAAAGAATAGATGTTTACATATGTCTTTTCCAAAAGATAAAAACTCATTGTAGGCATCGGTTTTTCCAAGTATAAAATCTTTTATTTGTATTTTTCCCATACAATAGCTCCTTGATTACTATGTATTGTTTTTGTTTCCTTCAAAAGAAAATAATAAAGAGAAAACTTCGATTGTGTTGGTTTTGCATACCATGTCATAAAACTGTTTAATTCTTACCAAAAATCTTGAGAGTATACGAAAGCAACTTCATAATAGCTCTATCTCTTAATTTGGAAAAATTGTCAGATTATTTACATATATTATACTACAGGAATCAATATAAATCAACAAAACATATTGTAGAATTAAAATGAAAAATACTATTATATGCTCACAAATTCATGTTCGTTTGCGGATAAAGTCAAAAAGCAACTTCTAAACAATTGATAATTTATCAGAATATGACAATTATTCATTGCTCTTTCAAATAGCTACACAAAACCAAAAATCCGAACGTTTCGCCAATCAGCAAAAAGTTCGGATTATTTGAGTTTGGTGGGAGAAGGTGGATTCGAACCACCGAAGCATGACGCAACAGATTTACAGTCTGCCCCCTTTGGCCACTCGGGAATTCTCCCAAATATATTAGGTCTACTCACTTGATTGTCAATAATAGATACTCGACGTAGACCTTTGTTGGAGCTGGTGGACGGACTTGAACCCCCGACCTGCTGATTACAAATCAGCTGCTCTACCAACTGAGCTACACCAGCGTGTGTACTGTTCTCTCAAGTGCTTAAATAATATACCACAAATCGCGACTTTTGTCAACCCCTTTTTTAATTTATTCAAAGATATTTCTCTGAATATATTTTTTCAAATTTTTTATTTTTCTATTGACAAATATCATTTTTTATCGTATAATAATAAGGCTGAATTTCAGCACAGATGGCGGAATAGCTCAGTTGGCTAGAGCATTCGGTTCATACCCGAAGTGTCGTAGGTTCGAATCCTATTTCCGCTACCAACGGCCCGGTGGTCAAGCGGTTAAGACACCGCCCTTTCACGGCGGTAACACGAGTTCGATTCTCGTCCGGGTCACCATTGCGCCCCTTACTTTTGTGAGGGGCGCAATTCATATCCTTCGCCGGTGTGGTGGAATAGGCAGACACAAGGGACTTAAAATCCCTCGGAGTAAAATCCGTACCGGTTCAAGTCCGGTCACCGGCACCAACAACAGCACATACCCACTTGGGTATGTGCTGTTGTTTTTTACCTTCGCGTGGTGACCGGACTTGAAGGCGAGCGTTAAGAAAACGTGCGGGGGCACGTTTTTAGCGAGAGAGATTATGAAACCTTTCCCCCTTCGCTGAACCTCACAAGCGAGATGAACGTCAAAACACCGCACACAACAGGTCACCGGCAATTCTGTCTTATAGCAAGCAGGTGACCGGACTTGAAGGCGAGCCTTTGTGTTCACGAAAAAAGAGCCGGCGTGTGTCGGCTCTTTTAATACTTTTGAAATTATTTACAGCGACTGAACCGTCAGTCCCTCGCCGTCGGAGGTGACATGAATTGCGGACAGATTTCCGTTTTCCGAGGAAATCATCGCCTCGGCTATCTTCTCCTCTACCTCGCGGCGGATCGTGTTTCTCAAATCGCGCGCTCCGCTTTTGCCGTCGCAGGACTTCTTTGCAAGGTATTCGCATGCCTTGTCGTCATATGTAAAAGCGATATGTTTTTCCTCGAGGGTGGGAACGTACTCGCTGAGCATAAGACCCGCGATTTTTACGTAATCCTCGGACTTAAGGTTATTGAACACGATGACCTCGTCGACTCTTGCGATAAACTCGGGACGGAGAAAATCGGACAGCGCCTTCATAACCTTCTCCTTTGCAGCGTCCTCAACGGTTTTGCCGAAGCCGAGGGCGCTTTCCTTTGTGCCTGAGCCGGCGTTCGAGGTCATGATGATAACCGTGTTCTCGAAGTTTACCGCTCTGCCGTGGGCGTCAGTCACCTTGCCCTCGTCGAGAATCTGGAGCAGGATATTGAGCACGTCGGGATGAGCCTTCTCGATCTCGTCAAAAAGGAGTACGGAATACGGACGGCGTCGAACCTTCTCGGTCACCTGTCCCGCCTCGTCGTAGCCGACATATCCGGGCGGCGATCCGATGATTTTGGACACCGAGTGCTTCTCCATGAACTCGGACATATCAAGACGGATAAGAGTTTCGGGTGTATCAAAAAGCTGCTGGCTGAGCACCTTTACAAGCTCGGTCTTTCCGACGCCTGTCGGTCCCACAAAGATGAAGGACGCGGGTCTGCGGCGCGGTGAGATCTGGCAGCGGCTGCGCTTTATCGCTGAGGCGAGAGCCTCAACAGCCTCGTCCTGACCGATGATTTTTTTCTTGAGCTCATCCTCAAGGTCGGCGAGCTTGGACAGCTCGTTCTCGCGGATACGTGAAGCGGGTATACCCGTCCACAGCTCGATAACCTTGGCGATGTCTTCCTCGGTAACGCGTGAAATCAGGTTATCGGGATTGATCTGCGACAACTCGGAATCAATTTTTGCGAGGTCGGTGTTGACCTCTGCGAGCTTCTCGTAATCGACGTTATCAGCCGTTGTCAGCTCCTCCTTAAGCAGCGCAAGCTTTTGCTTCTGCTCGTTGAGTCTGTCGCTGCGCTCGAGATCCTTATTTCTCAGAGCCGCGCATGCACAGCTCTCGTCAAGAAGGTCGATCGCCTTGTCGGGCAGGAAGCGGTCGGTGATGTAGCGCTCGGAAAGAACTACGGTCTTGCGGACAATATCGTCGTCCACGATAACGCGGTGGTGGTTCTCGTAGTATTCCTTGACGCCTGCGATTACCTCGATAGACTGCGCGATCGTGGGCTCTCCCACCTTCACGGGCTGGAAACGTCTCTCGAGAGCGGAGTCCTTTTCTATGTATTTTCTGTATTCGTTGAAGGTCGTGGCGCCGATTACCTGCACCTCGCCGCGCGAAAGTGCGGGCTTGAGGATATTGGCGGCGTTCATTGTGCCCTCGCTGTCGCCTGTGCCGACAAGACTGTGCACCTCGTCGATAAAGAGGATAATATTTCCGCTTTCCTTGATTTCGGAGACAAGTCCCTTGATGCGGCTCTCAAACTGACCGCGGAACTGAGTGCCCGCAACGAGAGAGGTCAGATCAAGGAGCTGGATCTCCTTGTTCTTAAGACGCTGAGGAACGTCGCCCGAGGCGATTCTGAGAGCGAGACCCTCGGCTATGGCGGTTTTACCTACGCCCGGTTCGCCGATAAGACAGGGATTGTTCTTTGTGCGGCGGGAAAGGATCTGGATAACACGCGCGATTTCGGTGTCTCTGCCGACGATGCGGTCGATCTTGCCGTCTCTCGCCTTTCGGGTCAGATCCTCACAGTAAAGGCTGATGTGCTTTCTCTTTTTTTCCTTCTTCTCGGGCTTCTTGCCTGTTCCCTGCTGGGAATCATTCTTCTGACCGCCGAAGATATTGTTGAAGAAATTCGGGAACGCGGGCGCTCCGTGAGAAAAATCATCGTCGTCGCTGCCCGGCTGCTCCGCCGCGAAATCCTCCATCTGCTCGGCGAGATTACCCGCGCCAAGCTGCTCCATCAGGCTGTTCAGATCGCCGCCCTGCATGAGCGAATTCATCTGATCCTGAACGTTCTCGAGCTCCTCGTCGGAAATGCCCATCTTGCTTATCAGATCCTCGACGGGCTTGATTTTCAGTTCCTTGGCGCAGCTGAGACAGTAGCCGACTGTCGGCGCGTCCTTAGAGTTGTTATTTGTAACGAAAACGACTGCCGGTCGTTTTCCGCATCTGCTGCAAATCATAGTCTGTACCTCATATTATCTGTTGGTTAGGTTCCTATAGGTTATTATTGTATAATAAATCGTGACAAATAGCAAGTCTGTTCACAAAAGCGTCACTGATTTTTTTTCGCGTTGTTTTCTTTAATAAGAAGAAGAAACATTCTTGAGTAATTAAGAAGTGCGAAAAGCATCACGAGAGCGGTCAAAATAAACAGTACGGTCACAAGCGTAAGGCTCTCGTAGGAAAAGACCGCCTTCAAAAAGATTATCGTCACCACCGAGAAATAGAACACGACGGTCGCGAATTTGCCGTACCAGCGCGCCGCCGGCGGAGTTATGCGCTTTATCAGCAGTATCAGTCCGCAGAACAGCATTGTGATTTCCTTGAACATCAACAGCCCCAAAAGCGGAAGGATCGCCGGATAGTAGATTATCATGCACAGCGCCACCGAGAACAGAGTCAGCTTGTCGGCAATCGGGTCGAGTATCTTTCCCAGAGAAGTCACCTGGTTGAGCTTGCGCGCGAGCATGCCGTCAAAACAATCGGTCAGTCCCGAAAATCCTATGCACACCGCCGCGGCAATGTAATTTTGATGCAGGAAAAAGTACATAAACGGCACGACAAGCAAAAATCTCAGATATGTCAATAGGTTCGGAACCGTCCATAAATCGGAGATCTTAAAACTCCAGCTTTCATTATCCATAAATATCACCCTGTATATCCTATAAATATACGCACAGCGCCCTGAAAAGCGTTCCGAAATACTGTTGGTTGTCCGTCATCGCCGGGCTTGCGTATGTCATTATAACATAAAAAATATTAATTGCAAGGCAAACAAACACAATTCCTTCAATACAGCCGAAAATTCCGCCGAAGATGTGATTGATTCCGCTTAGCACCGGAACCTTGAAGGCCTTGAGGATCGCCCTGATAATAAGCTTGATCACAATCATGAAAATAAAGAACAGCGCTGTCATTACTATGATATTGAGCACAGCTATGATAATCTCGCTCATAGGCTGTTCAATTGTCTTGGCAAGCTGCTGAGCCTGGGCGCCGTCGATAATAATACCCTTTTGCAGATTGCCCGTGTTCACTCCCAGAGGAGCGAAAAAAGTGTTGAGCATCACGGTGACCCAATTCGGAGCCGACTGCATCGAATTTGCGACCGCCTCTGAAAAGCCGTTCTTCGCGATTTCAGCCTCGAGGTTCGAGAGAATTACCTTCTGAATAAAGGTTGTGTATATCCAGCCCGAAATAACACCCGAGAGAAAGTGCGAGAGCATCAGATCGAGCACCAGTCCGGCGAAATTGAGCAGAGTCCGCGCGAATCCACGCACTGCTCCGATAACTATAAAGCCGATGAATACCGCTATGATAATCAGATCGGATATCATTCGTCCGCCTCGCTTTGCTGCTCCTGCTCAAGCTTTTCCTGCTCGCGCTGCTGACGCTCCATTTCAGCCGTCACCTTTGCGAGGTCGAAATAACGCATCTGGTTGATGCTTAGAACGTAGGCGGTGGAATCCGAGGTCAGGGTCACCGCCTTGGCGCCTGTACCCGCGTCGCAGGTGTTTGTGATATTTCCCTGCGAATTGAAGGTGTAAACCGTGTTGCCGTCGAGGACTGCCATAGTGCCCTTGAACACCGAGAACGACTCGGCGCCCTTGCCGGATTCTATCTCGGTCTGAACTTCGCCGTTATCGTTATATCTTATGAGCGTACAGCTTCTGCCGTCACCGCTTTTTGAAAGAGCTATGGCGTAGCTCCTTGTAGACGGGCTGAAACAGTAATTTGTCAGCTTTCCCTCGTATTTGACGGAGACGTAATCCTCCTCGCCTATCTTGACGACATAGGAGTATTTCTCGCCCACAAGCGCCACTCTCCTGCCGCTGATATATGCGCTGTCGAGAATCGAGTCGTCGTCGATCTTATACTTGCCCAAAGGCTCCTCCTTAGAGAAGTCGAGCACATAAACTCCGGTGCTTATCGCGCCGTTGTTACTTGTGATGCCGCAGGCTACGCAGCCGCTGCCGTCGCTGTTTATGGCGACAGAGTTGATGTAATATTCTGAAAAAGAATATTTATATATCCTGTTGTTATTCTTGTCAAAGGCGTAAAGCTCGCTGAGGAAGCCGTTGCCCTCGGTTACAAGACAGAAGTTTCCGTTCGGGGCGATGTCGCCCGTAAAAATAGCTCCGTCGGCTGTACCCGCGTAGAGCTCCTTGTCGTAGGTGAGTATCTGGTAGCCCGTATCGCCCAGTCCGTAGGTGAGGAAGCGGTTCTCGCCGCTCTTCATGACAGGCTTTGAGTAGCGAAGCTGAACGTTGGCTATTTCCTTGCCCGATGAATTGAGAGTGACAAACGAGGTATCGGAAGCGTAGGCGACTCTGCTCTGGTTAACGGCATAATTGCCCTTTTTCACCTCGGAGCCGACAAGCTCTACCGGATAGCCCTTGCCGCCGTTGCCGAGAACCTCGTAGCTCCACCACATGGAGAGATTTTCTGGAGAAAGCTTGTCGCGGTTCGCGAAGGCGAGGACAAGAAGTCCCGCCACAAGCGCGACAGCCACAGCGATGATTATTTTTTTGACTGCCTTCGGGGAAATATTCGTGCGTTCCTGCTCGTAATCCTCGAGAGGCATATCCTCATAGCTGATGACGGTGCGTTCCTTATTCGGCTTTGTTTCCGCGTACCGTCCTTTTCTTTTATTGAACATATTGAACTCCTGTCAATAATTGACCTTATTCAAATACAGTCCGCACGCCTGAGCGGTAGGTCCCGCACAGGATCGGCTGCGGCTTTCTATTATTTCGGGAATATTGCCGGGCGGGATTTTTCCCTGCGCTACCCTGAGCAGCGTTCCCACCATTATTCTTACCATATTGTAGAGGAAGCCGTCGGCTTCGACCCTCATTATTACCATATCGCCCTCCCGGGTAACTGAGAAGGACTTGACCGTGCGGGTCAGATCGCCCTGCTCGCGGTTGTCGAGGGTACAGAACGAGGTGAAGTCGTGCTTTCCGACATACGCCTGAGCCGCCTCGTTGAGAAGCTTTTCATCGAGATGATAGCGGTAGTGAAGCGCGTAGCCCTCAAGAAACGGAGAACGCACCTCGCTGTTCCATATCTTGTAGATGTATTCCTTGCTTTTGCAGCTGTATCTCGCGTGAAAATCATCGTCGACCTCGCGGCAATCGTTCACCGCTACCGACAGAGGAAGCCAACGGTTCAGAGCCGCCTTGAGCCGTTCGGGAGGAATCGGATGCGCAGTTTTCAGGCTTATGCAGTACATATTTGCGTGGACGCCCGTATCGGTGCGGCTGCAGCCCTTTAGGTCGAAGCCTTCGCCGATGATCTTTGTCAGCGCCGTCTGGAACGCCTCCTGAACCGTGTAGGCGTTCTGCTGTATCTGCCAGCCGTGGAACTGCCTGCCGTCGTATGAAATTGTGAGAAGCAGATTTCTTAAATCACGCTCGTCAGAAAAATGTTGCATACAATCACTCCGCCGATCAAGGCTGCGGTAGTTATCATTGAAAGTATATCCTTGGCGCGCATGCGCAGGATCTTCATTCTTGTGCGTCCGCTTCCGCCGCGGTAACAGCGGCACTCCATTGCGGTCGCGATGTCGTAGGCTCGTCTGAACGCCGACACAAAGAGCGGAATCAGAATCGGGATCAGCGCCTTAACGCGCTTGAAAAATCCGCCGGACTCCAGATCTGCGCCTCTCGCCTTCTGCGCCTGCATGATTTTGTCGGTCTCCTCGAGAAGGGTCGGCACAAATCTCAGCGCCAGCGACATCATCATCGCGATCTCGTGTACCGGAAAATGAATCTTGGAAAGCGGCTTCATCAGCCGCTCCATGGCGTCAGTCAGCTCAGTTGGCGAGGTCGTGAACGTCAGGCAGGAGCTCGCGAGAATCAGACAGATGATCCTCACCGTGACAAACACCGCACGGTGTATGCCGTTCCACGTCACGCGCAGGATCCACCACTGCCATATCGGGTCGCCTGAGCCGTAAAAGAGGTTCAGCACCGAGGTGATGAGCACCACGAAAAGAATCACCTTGAGACTCTTGAAGTAAAATTTCGGCGATACGCCGCTCATCGATATCATAAATACGGTGAACGCGGCGACTAAGCCGAGCGCTGCGTAGTTGAAGGTGAAGAAAATCAATACTACGAACGCGATAAAGCAAATAAGCTTTGCCCGCGGGTCAAGCCTGTGCATAAGACTTTTTCCCGGAAAATACTGTCCGAAGGCAACGTCTCTTACCATAGCTTACCCTCCTTTTTCAGAAGTGAGGAAAGCACCTCGAGGGCTTCGTCAACAGTGAGAACGCCGTCGGGAACATCAGCTCCGCTCTCACGTAAAAGCTGCATGATACGCGTGATCTGCGGCACCTTGAGCCCTATCCTGCTCAGCTCATCGCCCTTGGCGAACACATTCTTTGTCTTGTCAAAATCATGCAGAGAGCCGTGGCTCATCACCATTATCCTGTCGGCTACACGGGCGATATCCTCCATGCTGTGCGAAACAAGCAGTACGGTGATACCCCTCTCTCTGTGGTAATTTACTATCTGACTGAGCAGTATTTCCCTGCCCATCGGGTCTAGTCCCGCGGTGGGCTCGTCGAGGATAAGCACCTCCGGCTCCATAGCCATTACGCCCGCTATCGCGGCTCTGCGCTTCTCACCGCCGGATAAATCAAACGGCGACTTGTCGAGCAGCTCCGCCTTGAGTCCGGTAAACTCCGCGGCTTTGCGGACTGCCTTGTCGAGAGCGTCGCCCTCAAGACCCTTGTTCTTCGCGCCGAAGGCTATGTCCTTGTACACCGTGTCCTCAAAAAGCTGGTACTCCGGATACTGAAAGACCATTCCTACGCGGAAGCGGATTTCGCGGATTTTCTTCGGCTCGCTCCAGATATCTCTGCCGTCGAGCAGAACCTGTCCGCCTGTGGGCTTCATCAGACCGTTGAGCATCTGCACAAGTGTGGATTTGCCCGAGCCGGTGTGGCCGATGATTCCGATGAATTCGCCCTTTTCTATAGTCGCGCTGAGATCGTCCACCGCCTTTTTTTCAAAGGGAGTACCCTGACCGTAGACAAAGCTCAGGTTTTTAAGCTCAAGAATGTGACTCATTTCATCACCTCCAGGAGCATCTTCGCGCACTCCTCCTCGTCGAGGGGAATGTGCTCTATATCAACGCCGCAGCCCTTTAAGCGGAACGCGAGCTCCGCCGCCTGCGGCACGTCAAGTCTGTGTTTTTTAAGCAGCTCAACCTGCGAGAAAACCTCTCCGGGGGTTCCCTGAGTGAGCACCCTGCCGCTGTCCATAACGACGACCCTGCCTGCGCGGACGGCCTCGTCCATGTAGTGCGTGATAAGCACAACGGTGATGCCCAGCTCTTTGTTGAGACGGACAAGGGTAGACATTACCTCTTCCCTGCCGCTCGGGTCGAGCATTGCTGTCGGCTCGTCGAGCACAATACACTGCGGCTGGATAGCCAGAATGCCCGCGATAGCGACACGCTGCTTCTGTCCGCCCGAGAGCTTGTACGGCGCGTGCATACGGTACTCGTACATACCGACCGCCTTGAGCGCGTTGTCCACCCTCTCGCGGATTTCCTTTGGCGGGACTCCGAGATTTTCGGGACCGAACGCCACGTCCTCCTCGACAATGCTCGCTACGAGCTGATTATCGGGATTCTGGAGCACCAATCCGACCTTTCCGCGGATATCCCATGTCTTGTTCTCGTCGGCTGTATCGTCTCCGTCGACATACACCTTGCCGCTGTCCGGCAATAGCATTGCGTTGAGATGCTTGGCAAGTGTTGACTTGCCGCAGCCGTTGTGTCCTATGACAGCCACGAACTCACCCTGTTCAACGGTGAGAGATACGCCGTCCACGGCGTTTTTGACGGGCTTGCCGTCCTCGACGCTGTCATATGAGAAAAACACGTTTTCGATTGATATGAACATATTATTTCTCCCAGATAGCGGTTGAACCGCACGGTAATACAAGTCCCGTGTCGGTCACCCTTAGTCCGATTTCGTCGCTTGAAACGCTGCCGCCGAAGCTCTGTCTGAGCTGAACGCCGAGGAGGTATTCCATTACGGCGGGCGACAGTCCTGTTGTGTAGGAATTGAGAATGAAAAATACGGGGTCGTCGCTCAATACCTGACGGCACAGATCGACAAGCGGAAAAAGCTGTTCCTCGAGCTTCCATACCTCGCCGCCGGGTCCTCGTCCGTAGGACGGCGGATCCATGATTATTCCGTCATAGCGGTTGCCGCGGCGGATTTCACGCTGCACAAACTTTACGCAGTCGTCAACCAGCCAACGCACCGGCAAGTCCGCGATGCCGCTCGATTGGGCGTTTTCCCTCGCCCACTGCACCATTCCCTTTGAGGCGTCTACGTGGCACACCATAGCTCCCGCCTTCATGCAGGACAGAGTGGCGCAACCCGTGTAACCGAAAAGGTTGAGCACCTTGAGCGGTCTGTTTTCATTCCGTATTTTTCCGGCGGCAAAATCCCAGTTCACCGCCTGTTCGGGAAATACTCCCGTATGCTTGAAGCCCATGGGCTTTATATTGAAAACGAGCTGATCGTAGTTTATCGTCCAGCGGTCGGGCACCTTACGGTAGGTTTCCCAGTGACCTCCGCCCTTATTCGAGCGGTGGTAACGCGCGTGGGCGTTTCTCCAGAGCGGGTTCTTCCTGCCCGTAGACCAGATTATCTGCGGGTCGGGACGGATAAGAATGATATCGCCCCAGCGCTCAAGGCGCTCTCCGTCGGAGGTATCAATAAGCTCGTAATCCTTCCAGTTATCGGATAATCGCATAAGCTCTCCTTAATTGTTGTTATCAAACAGGCTCGGCTGCGTGACAGCTCCCTGCACGGCTCCCTTGGGGAAGTCGTAGCCGAGGTGACGGCAGCCCTCCGCGGTGATGCACCGTCCGCGCGGAGTACGGCTCAGAAATCCGATCTGCATCAGGTACGGCTCGTAGACGTCCTCTATAGTGACTGCCTCCTCGCCTATCGCAGCGGCGAGGGTTTCGACGCCGACGGGACCTCCGTTGTAAAAACGGATAATCGCCTCGAGCATGCGCCTGTCATTGCGGTCAAGTCCGAGCTCATCGATCTCGAGCCTGTCAAGAGCGGTGCGCGCCGTGTCAAGGGTGATAATTCCGTCCGACATGACCTGAGCGAAATCGCGGACGCGCTTGAGCATCCTGTTGGCGATTCGCGGTGTGCCGCGTGAACGCGAGGCGATTTCGATCGCGCCCTCGTAGTCTGTCTTGATGCCGAGGATACCCGCGCTTCTCATTACGATTTGGGCAAGCTCCTCGGGGGTGTACAGCTCAAGCCGGAGCAAGACGCCGAATCGGTCTCTGAGCGGAGCCGTAAGCTGACCCGCTCTCGTTGTCGCGCCGACAAGAGTAAACCGCGGCAGCGGCAGATGATACGAAGCCGCCATCTGACCCTTGCCCGTGATGATATCGATCGCGAAGTCCTCCATTGACGGGTAAAGAATCTCCTCGACCGCGCGGCTCAGGCGGTGTATCTCGTCGATAAAGAGCACGTCGCCCTCGTTGAGATTTGTCAGCAGCGCCGCGAGATCTCCCGGCTTTTCGATCGCGGGACCCGAGGTGATGCGGATATTCACGCCCAGCTCGTTTGCGATAATTCCTGCGAGAGTGGTTTTACCCAGTCCCGGAGGGCCGTAAAGGAGTACGTGGTCGAGGGTTTCATGGCGGATTTTCGCCGCCTCGATATATACGCGGAGGTTTTCCTTTGCCTTCTCCTGACCGATGTACTCATCGAGATTTTTCGGACGGAGAGGATTGTCGCCCTCGGCGGCGTCCTCGGGAAGCTCCGTCGGCTCCATTATTCTGTTTTCAAAATCGAAATCATCAGAAAAATGCGTGTTGCTCATTTACTGTCTTCCCATCTGTCTTAACGTCATGGCTATCAGCTGCTCGACCGGGAGCGAGCTGTCGAAGGTCGCGAGAACAGGCGATACCTCGGCGGGAGAATATCCCAGAACGCCGAGAGCTTCCAACGCCTTCGGCACGTTGCCCGAAGCAGCTGCCGCCGCGCCGCCTGTAACGGCTGAAAAGTCCGGGCCGGAAACAGCCGCCTTAGCGAGCTTGTCCTTCAATTCAAGTATAATGCGCTGGGCGATTTTTTTGCCTATGCCCGGCGCGAGAGTTATTGTCTTTACGTCGTCGGTCGCAATCGCCATCGCGACCTGCTCGGGGCTGAGAACCGAAAGTATCGCAAGTCCCGCCTTGGGTCCTACGCCGCTGACGCTTATGAGAGTCTTGAAGGTCTCAAGCTCCGTAACCGTCGCGAAGCCGAAAAGCTCCATGGTGTCCTCGCGCACGTTGAGGTAGGTGTAGAGCGTGACCTCAGCGCCGATTTTTATCTGTTTTAATGTATTAACAGTCGTCTGGCAATAATACCCCACGCCCGCGCACTCTACGACTGCACCCGACGGCGTGGTGTGAACCAGCTTTCCTCTGACTGAATATATCATATTTATCTTCCTTCCGGGCGCGGTTTATTGGTAATGGGTTCCGCGCTGATACATCGCCCTTCTCAGCTCCGAACCCGCCGCCTGAGCGTGGCAGATAGCGATCGCCAGAGCGTCGGCGGTATCGTCGGGCTTTGGCATTTCGTCGAGGTTCAGAAGGCGTCTTGTCATCTCCATGACCTGCGGCTTCTGAGCCTTTCCGTAGCCTGTGACTGCGGTCTTGACCTGAAGCGGAGTGTACTCAAAAATCGGTATCTTCAGCTTCTGAGCCGCGAGCAGCGTTACTCCTCTCGCCTGCGCGACCTTTATCGCGGTCTTTTGGTTGGTCTGGAAATAAAGCCGCTCGATCGAGAGCGCGTCGGGACGGCAGCGGCTCAGAATTGAGTACAGCTCGTCGTAAATATACTCGAGCCTCGCGTTGAAGTCGGTATGCGCCTCGGTTTCAACAGAGCCGTAGCCGATTGCGCGGTATGTGTTGGACTGAAAGCTGATAGCGCCCCAGCCGATGATCGCGTACCCCGGGTCGATTCCGAAAACAACCAAAATATTACCTCCGATAAAATGGCATAATGACACATTATAGATTACATTCCAATACATTATACCACAAAGGATTGTGTTTCGCAATAATTATTTCTTTTTTTCGGTCTTAAATAAACCTCGGCTGTTTTTATGCATTTAAACTGGCAAAAAGCACGGACAGATACGGTTATGAAAAATGCCGCCCTCCGTCGGCGCGGAGAACAGCATTTTAAATAATTACAAGTCATATATATCGTCCTCACCCTCGGCATACTTGCGGACGGTATCGATAAACAGCCGCGCTACCGGGTTTGATATATCTCTTGCCCATGCCATGACGTAAGCTACGGCGGTGTCGGCGTCCTCGACCGAGTAGACCGAGGTCTGCGCTGATGAAGCAAATTCCGAGAGCGACTTCGGCAGCACCGACAAACCCATTCCGGCGGAGACCGCCATATACAATGAAGCGAGGTCGTCGTATGAGCTGTCGGTTCGGGGCGAGAGGTGGAAGGTTCGCAGCAGATCCATTACCTCCATAAACAATATCGGCGCGGAGGATTCCGAGAGCAGCACAAGCCTCTCGTCGGCTAGCTCGGACAGGCTTATACTTTTTCCTCTGAACCGGTTCTTGTGAGGAGCGACAATCACAAGCGGCTCGCGGTGGGTGATCACGGTTTCGATTCCAGAGCTCTCTGGCACCATGTCGCGCGGCATGAAGCAGAAATCATAGCCGCCGCCCGTAATCGCCTGTGCCCTGTCGGACGCGTCTAGCCTGCACAGCTCTATGCTTATACCCGGGTAGCGCTTGCCGAAGTCAGACAGGCATTTCGACGGAAAGCTCATTGATGTGACGTCGCAGCCGATAGTGATTTTGCCCTTGCCGCCGTCGTGCATCTCCTTTATGACCGTGCGCGCCTTGTTGAAGGTGCTGACCATTTCTATCGCGTAAGGAAGAAGCGTTTTTCCTTCGTTAGTGATAAATACCTCGCGGCGTGTGCGCGAGAAAAGCTGTACGCCCAGCTCCTTTTCCAGATCGCTGACGTGGCGGCTCACCGTTGACTGTGAGACATAATTGCGCCTTGCCGCCTCGGAAAAATTGAGCGTCTGTGCGACTGAAATAAAATATACAAGCTGATTGATATCCATAAAAACCTTCCTATGATTCTATTATGCAGTTTCCGCATAACATTATTCGAAAAATAATTATTTTGCATTGTCGGGACGGTTGTGCAAACAGAAAATGTCTGCTATAATCTTAATATAGCATAACGGCATGCAAAAAGTAAATAGCTATTTTTTGACAACGGGACCGAATTCACCCCGTTGTCCGGTTTGTAAGGAGTTATGATTGATATGAAAAAAATTGTGATCACAGGCATGGGCGCCGTAACACCCGTGGGTATCGGCGTCGACGAGTATTGGAAGAATATCACCGAGGGCAAGTCGGGTATTGACACAATCAAGACCTTCGACCCCTCCGAGCTGGCGGTACAGATCGCGGGCGAGGTCAAGAACTTCAACCCGTCCGATTATCTCGCCAAGGATTTGATCAGAAAAACCGACCCCTTTATGCAGTACGCTTACGTCGCCGCCGAGGAAGCGATCAAGCAGAGCGGCATAGAGATTGAGCCTGAGAGAACAGGCATCATTATGGGCACCGCCATGAGCGGCGTAGCGACCACCGCCTTCACGCAGGACGCGCTTTCCGGCGCCTCACACAAGAAGGTAGGTCCCCGCTTTATCCCGAAGATCCTCGGCAACATCGCCGCGGCTAATATCGCGATCGATTACAACATTCAGGGACCGAGCTTCACAGTGAGCACCGCCTGCTCGTCGGGCGGCGACGCTATCAACACCGCATGTATGTGCATGCAGGCAGGCAAGGCTGACGTTATGCTCGCAGTCGGAGCCGAGAGCGTGCTCTGCCCCCTCGTTATCTACTCCCTCGCGAACGCCAAGGCGCTCTCACGCAGAAATGACGACCCAAAGACCGCGAGCAGACCGTTTGACGTTACCCGCGACGGCTTTGTTATCGGCGAAGGCGGCGGCGCTCTCGTTCTCGAAACAGAGGAACACGCCCTCGCGAGAGGAGCCAAAATTTACGGCGAGATCAAGGGCTGCGGCAACACCTGCGACGCTCACCACGTAACCGCACCTCACCCCGAGGGCAGAGGAGCCATCGCGTGCATGAAGCAGGCTCTCGCCGACGCGGAAATCGACGCTTCCGAAATCGGCTACGTCAACGCTCACGGCACCGCCACAAACAAGGGCGACACCGTTGAGACAGGCGCTATAAAGAGCGTTTTCGGCGACAAGCTCCCCTATGTCAGCTCCACCAAGGGCGCGACAGGTCACATGATGGGTGCCGGCGGCATTACAGAGACCATCGCCTGCGTCAAGGCGATTGAGACGGGCGTTATTCCGCCCACTATAAACTTGAACGAAATCGACCCCGAATGCGAGGGAATCGACTTCGTTCCCAACACCGCAAAGAAAGCCGATATCCGTTACGCGATGTCCAACGCCTTCGGCTTCGGCGGTCAGAATTCAAGTATTATTGTCGGAAAATACGAGGGATAAACAGCCCCATTCTCCGGCGAAAACTATGGAGGTAATTATGGCTTATACATACGATATTTCGATGTTCCGGGAAACCTTTGAGAGCGAGTTCACATGGCTCAACGGCTTTATGCGCAACGTTCGCCGCTTCGGTTACCGTACCGCGGCAATCGACCCCGCAGGCAAGAGAGAGTGGAATTACGAGCAGCTCAACATTGAAGCGAACCGCTTCGCGAACGCTCTGAAAAATGACGGCGTTAATAAAAGCGACGTGATTTTCATGCAGCTTTTCAACTCGCCCGAATTTCTATTCACATACATCGCGTCCCAGAAAATCGGCGCGATAAGCAACCCCGCGAACTTCAACTTCTCACCCGGCGAGACTGCCGAAATCATCAGCCACAACAAGCCGAAGGTTTACCTCTATGACGCGGAAATCGCGCAGACAGCCGTCAGAGCGCTCAAGCTGAGCAAGCACAAGCCCGAGGTCGTCATTGCGGTTAATAATTCTGTAAAAGAATTTACCGTTCCCGAGGGTCACATTCTTTACGAGGACTATGTAAAGGACAGCCCTGAAACCGATCCGCCCGTTGACTTTGCTCCGCATATTTACGACGAGATCGTGCGCCTGCAGACCTCAGGCACCACAGGCACTCCCAAGGGCGTGCCGCTCAACAACATCAACGAGGTGCTTTCCGCTCACGACGTTATCATGCACTTTCCGCTCAACCCCACGGATATCACGATGAATATGACTCCGTGGTTCCACCGCGGCGGTCTGCATTCCGGTGGCCCCACGCCTACCCTTTACGCAGGCGCGGCTGTCGTGATCATGCGTACCTTCAACCCCAAGGTCACGCTGCGCTATATCGAAAACTACAAAATCACCTTCATTACCGGCGTACCGTCTGTTCTTACGCTGCTCGCGACAAAGCAGGAGAAGCATCCCAAGGATATCTCCTCGCTAAAGGGCATCATCACCATGGGCAGCCCGCTCGAGAAGGAAGCCTGCATCCGCTTCCAGAACGTTCTCTCGCACAACCTCTTTAACGGCTACGGCACGACCGAAACCTTCTGGAACACCTTCCTCAGACCCTTCGATTTGCCTGAGATGTCCGGCACAGCCGGCCGCTCCTGCACCGACGACGAGGTTCGCGTCGTTAAGGTTTACGAGGACAGAAAGGCTGAGCCCGACGACCTTGCCGCGACAGACAACGTTGAGGAAGGCGAGGTCATCATCAAGTGTCCCGCAAAGACAACCTACTGCTATGTTGACAACGAGCAGGCTACAAAGGAAAAGTTCTACAAGGGCTGGATGTACACAGGCGATATCGGCACATGGGACGAGAAGCAGTACATCAGCATAGCGGGCAGAAAGGACGATATGATAATCTCAAAGGGCGAGAACATCTACCCCGCGAGAATCGAGGAGGTCATCAACCTAAACCCGAAGGTTAGCGAGTGCATCGTAACCGGCGTTCCCGACAGCACCCGCGGCGAGAGTCTTGCGGCTTACGTTATCAAATCGGACGACAGCCTGACCGTCGCCGAGCTGCTCGAGTTCTGCTCACAGTCTCCGAACCTCTCAAAGTATCAGGTTCCGCGCTACTACCGCTTTGTCACCGAGCTTCCGCACACCGCGACAGGCAAAAAGCAGCACTATCTGATCAAGAAGCAGGCGCGTGAGGATCTCAAAAACGGTCTCCTGCTCAGAAAGTAAGGCGCCGGCATGAGTTTTATTTATACAAGAAAAGCGAACTACTACGAAACCGACATGATGGGCATCGTCCACCACTCCAACCATATCCGCTACTTTGAGGAAGCGAGGATCGCGTTTATGCACAGCATAGGCTGCGACGTGATGCAGATGGAGCGCGACGGGATCATCATTCCGAATGTGGACGCCTACGCGCGCTACTATATTCCCGTGCGGTTCAGCGAGGAAATAGACATCGAAATCCGTCTGAGCTACTTCAACGGAACCAAGATGGAGTACACCTACACCGCTAAAAACAAAAACGGCGAAACCGCCGCTGAAGGACATACCATGCACTGCTTTGTCCGCGGCAATTTCAAGCCGATGTCACTGCGCCGCGCATACCCGGAGTACTACAGGAAGCTGTCGGAGGCAGTTGAAAAATAACAGGAGTTTTGAAATGGAAAAATTGTATGAGGAGGATTTTGAGGAACGAGTTCTCAGCGCGGAGCACCCTGTCGTAGTTGATTTCTACGCCGACTGGTGCGGTCCGTGCCACATGCTCTCGCCGATTCTTGAAGAACTCGAGAGCAAGAACGACGACTTTGAATTCTTCAAGGTAAACGTGGATGAGTGTCACGACCTCGCGGTGAAATACAATGTATTTTCTATACCGACGGTTGTGATTTTCAAGGGCGGCAGAGCGGTTGTCCAGTCAATCGGTCTCAAGTCCGAGGAAGAAATGCAAAAGATACTAAACGGTATATAACAGAAAAAAATCGGCTTTCAGGAGCCGATTTTTTATTTATTAATAAAATATTTGATTATGTCCTGTCTGGTGACAATTCCGATGAAGGTGCCCCAGTCGTCAACCACGGGCACAAAGTTTTGGTTCTCAGCGCGCTCAAAGAGCGTATCCATGCTGACGTCTACCCTCACGGCGGGATTAAAGTCGGGACGGATAATATCGCGGATAAAGTGCTTGCCTTCTGTGAGAACCGAGTGTTCACGCCTGTCGAGAATATAGTAGAGAAAATCGCCCTCGCTGACTGTTCCGACGTATTTCCCGCTCTCGGAGATCACCGGGATCGCGGTGTAGCTGTGCGCGCGCATCTTCTCCATACCCTGTCGCAGGGTGTTGTCGTCGTAGATGTATTTTACGGTTTCCTTTGGCTTGAGAAGCATTAAGACATTCATGATTACCTCTTTTTGAAAAACTGAGAAAACAGATAGAGCTCTCCGATGAGATATACGATCCCGGCTGTCATAAGCAGGGTCTTGACCTGGACTATGCCGCTGAAAATCACTGTTACCGCCGTTACTATTACGATCGCGAGAGCGAGTCCCTTGCTGCCCGTTTTGAAAAACAGCAGCCACAGCAGAACATACACAACAAGCAGCGAGCCTGCGGTAATAAGCCAGAACCGCTCCATAAGCGCCTTCGGCTCGGGAAAGCCGCGCTCGAGCACGCCTATGTTGAACGCCAGCAGGAACGCGCTGAAAAATCTGCCCGTGCGTGCGATATAAACCATTGCGCGGTTTGAGTAGTCCGCCGTACTTACCTTATGCGTGCGGGCATAGACAATATGCGGAGCGACAAGAACCGCCGCAAAAAGCAGTCCCCAAAGATTGACCACATCAAAAAAGCTCATTGAGTTCACCTAACCTTAGCCCTATTGTATCATACATTATAAAATAATACAAGTATATGATACGATTGTATAGAAAATTTCCAAATGGTTACAAGATTGTTGTTGCAATTCGGAGCTAAAAATTGTAATATTATTAGTATACAAAGCATTTAGGAGAGATTGTCTTGTCCGACATTCCCAAGAAAAAGAAACGCTTCAAAATCAGCGGCACACTGATTTTCAACGTCGCGGTCGTCGTCATTTCGATCTGGCTGATAATCAACTTCGTCTGCACCGAGAACGGTCTGATAGATTTGCTCAAGCGTCCAGACAGCTTCAAGTGGGGCTGGGTGATCGTGGGGCTTGTTGTTTTTGACTGCAACATGATTATTGACGGCATTGTCACACAGATTTATCTGCGCGCGGAGTATCCGCAGTTCCGCTTTCTCGATTCTCTTAAAACCGCGTTTATCGGCGTGTTCTTCGGCGCCGTGACGCCCTCAAACACAGGCGGTCAGCCCATGCAGCTGTACTTCCTCTCGCAGAAAAACATCCGCATAGGCTACGGCTCGGCGTGTCTGACGCAGAAATTCATCGTCTATCAGCTCGTCACGACCTCGTTCAGCATATTCGCGGTCATCGTGCGGTTCGGATACTTCCAGACCGCCTTCACCAACTTCTGGTCGTCCGCGTTCATCATAGTCGGCTTTGTCGTGCAGCTCGCGGTCACGGCGATGTTCCTTATCGTCTGCTTCGCCGAGAGCTTCACAAAGAAAATCATCCGGCTTGTCTATAAAATCATGAAGGCGCTGCCCTTTGTCAAGGATCCGCTGAAAAAGGTGCGCAGCCTGACCCGCGAATTCAAGATGTTCCACACCGCGAACCGCATGCTGATGAGAAACAAAAAACGCCTGCTGATCATATTCCTGCTGGTGTTCATTCAAATCATCTGCATTATGTCGGTGCCGTATTTCATCTATATCGCCTTCGATATGCCGAATATCGCCGTTGAACACCACATGCCCGTCGCTAGCCTGTTTGACTTTTTGTGTATTCAGAGCTTTGTGCTCTTTACGTCAAACCTCGTGCCGCTTCCCGGCGCGTCCGGCGGCGCAGAGCTCGCGTTTTCAATGTACTTCGGCGCGTATTTTGTGCTCGGCGGCGTGAACAAGATAAAGCCCGCTATTCTTTTATGGCGCTTCATCACCTACTACGGCGCTATGCTGCTTACAGCTCCCTTCTCGTACTACACAAAGGGAAAGAAAAAGACCTCCGAAATCAACAAATCAGTGCTCAGCGATATCGCCGCCGAAGCGGAAGCGGCGAGTATAGAGGACGACGATGTATAATATTTTTGACTATCTCGAATGGCGCGGCGACCTGACATTTGAACAGACAGGAATCTGCGACGCTGACGCGGTTATCCTCTCGCGCCTTTCGTATCTGCCGTTTGACGGCGCTGTCAGCGAAAAGTTTGATACCTTCACCACGGTCAGTCAGGCGGCTGACCGTGTATTTTCAGGCGGCAATCCCGCCTTTCTCTGGGACGGAGACGACAGGCTGCTCAGCGCTCTCGCAGAGAGCGGGCGTTACCGAGACCTCAAACTCTGCGGCTACGTTAATGATGTGGACGACGAGCGGCAGATGCAGTTTTCGGCGATGGTGATCGAAATCGGCAACGGTCTGCGCTTCATATCCTTCCGCGGCACCGACAACACGCTCGTCGGCTGGCAGGAGGACTTCAATATGTTCTTCACCTTCCCTGTCGAATCTCAGATCGAGGCTCAGAGGTATTTTGAGCGGGTAACGGAACGCTTTGACGGAAAATTCTGTCTGGGCGGTCACTCAAAGGGCGGCAATCTTGCGGTATACGTCTCGGCGTTTTCATCTCAGGCGGTTCAGGACAGAATAACGGCGATTTACAGCATGGACGGTCCCGGGTTTGAGCTTGAACACCTTGAAGGCAGCGGCTTTGACAGGATCGCGGGCAAAATCCGCACCTACGTTCCGCAGTCGTCGATTTTCGGAATGCTCTTTGAGCACGAGGAAAGCTACACCGTAATCAAGAGCAATCAGAAGGGATTTTTACAGCACGACGTGTACTCGTGGGAAATAAAGCGCGACAGCCTTGTCGAGCTCAGCCGAAGAAACGGAACCAGCGCGTTTTTTGACCACACTCTGACTCAGTTCGCCGCGAAAATGACGCCTCAGGAACGCCGCGGCTTCACCGAAGCTATATTCAATATTATGAAAAGCACAGAGGAATATACCTTTGACGACATGGCGGACAAGCTGGTTAAGGATATTCCGATCATGCTGAAAACCTTCACGAAGCTCGACTCAGAGACGCGCTCGATGATCGGCGCAAGACTGCTGAGCTTTCTGAAAACCGCGGGCGGAAATATCACCGACATCAATCCGCTGACAAAGGAAAACCGTCAAATCCGCAGAGAACAAAGGACAGATAAAAGCAAGAAATAACTCAGGGACAGCACACACGCTGTCCCTTTTAGTTTTTTATTATAAATCAATTACGAGTTCAACCGGGCAATGGTCGGAGCCGAATATCTCGGTGTGGATATCAGCGCTGACGAGCTTGTCGTTGAGAGATTCAGATGTAATAAAATAATCTATGCGCCAGCCCGCGTTCTTCTCGCGAGCCTTGAAGCGGTACGACCACCACGAGTAAATTCCTTCCTTGTCGGGGTTGAAATAGCGGTATGTATCCGTAAAACCGCTGCCCAGAAGCACGGTCATCTTTTCGCGCTCCTCGTCGGTAAAGCCGGCGTTTTTGCGGTTTGTCTTTGGATTTTTGAGGTCGATTTCCTTATGCGCGACGTTGAGGTCGCCGCAGAGAATCACGGGCTTTGTCTTTTCGAGCTCCTTTAAATATGCGAGAAAAGCGTCCTCCCACTCCATGCGGTAGTCAAGGCGGCGAAGCTCGTTCTGAGAATTCGGAGTGTAGCAGGTAACGGCGAAAAAGTCCGCGAATTCGGCGGTAATCACCCTGCCCTCATGGTCGTGCTCCTCGATTCCGATGCCGTAACGAACCGAAAGCGGCTCCTCCTTTGTGAACATTGCCGTGCCCGAATAGCCCTTCTTTTCGGCATAGTTCCAGTAACAGTGATAGCCCTCGGGCGCGAAATCGATCTGACCCTCCTGCAGCTTTGTTTCCTGCAGACAGAAAATATCCGCGTCAATCTCCTTAAAATAGTCCTCAAAGCCCTTTGTCACACAGGCGCGAAGTCCGTTTACGTTCCATGAAATCAGTTTTTTCATAACCTTATCCTCCCTGTCTGCTATAAGTATACCGCAAATCAGAATTTTTCGCAAGCTGTCCGAATACTTTTTATTGAGGTGGTTATGTGTTTGATATTATCGCGATGCTCGGTCAGTACGTATGCTTTTTTATTTTACATGTCTGCGGCGGCGGCTCGTTTCCCAAACCGCTCAGTGAAAAACAGGAACGCGAATACCTTCAAAAAATGCACGGCGGCGACATCAACGCGCGCAACAAGCTCGTTGAACACAATCTGCGGCTTGTTGCGCACATTATAAAAAAATACTACGGCGTTCAGACGGAGCAGGACGATTTGGTGTCAATCGGCACGATAGGGCTGATAAAGGCGATAGACACCTTCAAGCCCGATAAAAACATACGCCTGAGCTCATACGCGAGCAGATGTATTGAGAACGAGATACTGATGCACTTCCGCAGCGCGAAAAAGACCGCACAGGACATATCGCTCAACGAGACTATCGACACCGACAAGGACGGTAATCCGCTGACGCTGATGGATATTATGGCGGTCGACGACAACATTCTCGACGAGCTTGACAAAAAGCTCAACAGCCGCAAGCTCGGGCAGTTTATCCGCGAGGAGCTTACCGGGCGTGAACGGCAGATCATAATCATGCGCTACGGACTCGGCGGCAGGGAACCTATGACTCAGAAAAAGGTCGCCGCGGTGATGAATATCTCGCGCTCATACGTCAGCAGAATCGAGACAAAGGCGCTCAAAAAGCTGAAAAAGCGATACGACACCAGCTCGAATCTAAAATAATAAGGGCAGCCGTGGCTACCCTATACTTTTAACCAGTTCATTTAATTCTTCAAAAGAATATAAACAATTCAGTGCGGTGAGCATCGCGTTGGTCGAAAGATATGACGGCATACCGAGATTTTTCAGCAGAGCCTGACGCAGCTTGGCAGAGTTTTCCGCTCCCGTCAGTCCGAGAGAGTACAAATCAGCCTTGGTGATCTCACGGTGGGCATTTCGTTCCTCGCCGATTATTACGGCGCCGCTTTTGCGTATGGCGTCGATAATCACCTCGTCGCTCACACCTTCTACTCCGAGCAAGCCTTCCTTGCCGGGCTGAGCCTTGCGCTTCTCCTTGCCCGCGAGCTGAGGAATATAGCAGTGCTTCACCTGTTCCTTTGGCACGGCTCCGTTCAAAAAATTGCGTATCACAAATCCGGCGCCGTCGCTGTCGGTAAAAATGAGGATTCCACGGACAGCGGCAATCCTGCGGATAAGGCTGAGCTTTTCGGAATCCTTGAACACTCGGAAGCCGTTGGTTTCGATGATCGGAGAGTCGATGATGCCGCTGAGCTTGATTTTATCGTACCGTCCCTCTACGATCACCGCTTCCCTGAGCGAGATCATCGTCTTCCCTCCCTCGCGGTCAGCAAAAGCTGCGCGATCAGCTGCTCGAGATACATCCTTTCGTTAAGACGGACGGACTTGAGCTTCAGATCCGCGTCCATAAGCAGATCGAGACTCTTTCTCAGCGCTTCCGTGCTGACGCGGTTCGTGGAACGCTTGACCCGGTCAAGGACAAAGGTGCGTTTGCCGTAGCCGAAATCCTTGGCGAGCTCGCTGTTCATCACGGCGCATTCCGAAGCGACACGCGCCCGGTAGGCGTCGATGTATGCGTTTGAGAGCGTGTAGAGCATCGCGATAGGCTCCTCCTTCTGATAAAACAGGAGGTCAAGTACGCGGAACGCCTTATCTCCGTTGCCCGCGAGAACAGCGTCGGAAAGGTCGAAGATTCGGCTCTCGAGATTGACGGTCGCGAGCTTGCTGATATCCTCAAGGCTGACTTCTTCGCCGCTTGAGTAGGAGCAAATCTTGTCGACCTCGTTTTTCAGGCGCGTCAGGTCGTCGCCGCAGAGCGAAACGAGCTTGTTTGCCGCCGCGCGTGAGATCAGCTTGCCGTTCGCGTTTGCCCATTTTGCGATGAATTTTTCGAGCGTGATCGCGTTCGGCTTCTTGAATTCGCAAACAGCGCCCTTTTTGCCGGCAGCCTTTACGATAGCGGAGAGAGTCTTGTCCTTTGGAGTGTTCGACGGCATGGAAATCACGAGAATCGTGCCCTCGACCGGCTTTGTGCAGATTTCGAGGAAGGTATCCAGCTCCGTCTTTGTCATCATGTCAAAAAACGCGTCGCTGACAAGGACGAGGTTGTACTCGCTCATAAACGGCGTGACATATGTAGCCGCCGCGAGCTCGGTGAGATTGACCTCTCCGGAAAATCGGTGGAAATTGAAATCCGACGGAGCCTTTCCCGCGATAGATTTGACGAGCTTTTCGGTGTAGCTGCGCACATACATCTGCTCCGCTCCGTAAATCAGGTACACGGGCGAAAAATCGCGCGATTTGATTTGCTTCTTCAAGTCCGCTTCGGTGATATTCGGCATACGCTCACTCCTTTCTCCGTCAAAAATCAAGGGTTTGGAAGAACCAAACCCCAGTTTGTTATATCAGTCCTTAAAAAACAGCGGAAGCGGCTCGAGGAAGATGATATCGTCTCTGTTCTTCGCGTCGCCCTCGGCAAGCACGCACGCCTTGCCGACGACCTCAACGTCGCAGGCTTCCATAAGCTGTTCGAGCGCCGCAAGACTCTCGCCGGTGGAAATAACATCGTCGACGATGAGCACACGCTTTCCTCTGAGGAAGTTCACGTCGTCCTCGCCGAGATAAAGCGTCTGGGCGTTCTCGGTGGTGATAGAGTTTACGGTAACATGGGTGCAGTTGCGCATATAAACCTTGATGCTCTTGCGCGCGATAACGTATTCACGGCAGCCCTGACGAGCCATTTCGTAACAGAGCGGAATGCCCTTTGCCTCGGCGGAAACAACAACATCGTGCCCGGGACAGATTTTGAGCAGCTCCGCGGCAGCCTTCTCTGTCACCTCGACGTCGCCGAACATGATAAAAGCCGCGATATCGAGCTTCTCGTTTACGGGAAACATATTGAGCTCGCGTTCAACTCCCGCTATCGTCATCTTGTACTTATCCATATCATCCACCCCTTACGCCATTTCGCCGTTGAGCTGCTTGCCGCCGAGAATGTGGAAATGCAGGTGCTTAACGGTCTGGCAGCCGTCGTCGCCGCAGTTGTTAACAATGCGGTAGCCGTTTGTAAGTCCGAGCGACTTTGTGATTTCGGGAATCTTTGTGAAGATATGCGCCACAACGTCAACATTCTCCGCGGTGATCGCGTCGGCACAGCAGATATGCTCCTTAGGTACAACGAGCACATGCACAGGCGCCTGCGGATTTACGTCGTGGAACGCGAGGATCTTGTCGTCCTCGTATGCTTTTTTTGACGGAATCGAACCGTCGATTATTTTACAGAAAATGCAGTCGTTCATTTTGTTCGCCCCTATTGTAATTATTTATAAAAGTGTTTAACACATCACTGATTATTTTACTACTATTTGAGCGAAAAATCAAGAGAAAAAATGATCGGCAGCCGGTTTAAGCCGACCGCCGATCACTGAAATCACTTTTTGGCTTTGATTTTCTTTTCCTCGCCGCGGATAAGTCTGCCGATATTGTCCTTGTGCTTGATCGTGACAAAGATGCCGATGATCAGCGCGGCGACAGTGGAAATCACCACGTAGGCGATGCTCGGCAAATTGTCGCCGTAGACAAGCCTGTCGAGCACGAATGTGGCGATAAATGTATAGGGTCCGTAGAGAACCGCTCCGGCGATGCTGCCGAGCGATATTATCTTCGAAATCAAAAACAGAATCAGGAACGTACCGAGAACCATCAGGAAAACGCGCCAATCCTCAGTCAGCATAAGTGCCGCCGCCGAAACGACGCCCTTGCCGCCCTTGAAGTGGAAGTACAACGGAAATGAGTGTCCGAGAATACAGAATATTCCCGCGAGGTACTTGCCGACGTTTATTACCTGCGGCGAAACAGAGCTGTCGCCCGCGATAAGTGTAAACAGAAGTCCGCCGAGAAGCACTGCGATAACGCATTTGAGCGCGTCGCAGACGATCGTGATGATCGCGGGAACCTTGCCGACCGATCGCAGCACGTTCGTAAAGCCCGCGTTGCCGCTGCCCATATCGCGGATATCCTTCTTGCCCTTAGTCCAGATTTTTGTAACGATGACTGCGGGGTTGACGCTGCCGATAAGATACGCGATAACTGCGGTGAGCAGCCACACCCACCAGTACGCGCCGAAGGTTGATTGGATAACTTCTATGACAGGATCCATTACTTGTCGCCCCTTTCACGGATAATCATGCGGACAGGCGTTCCCTCAAGCCCGAACGCCTCGCGTATGCGGTTTTCGAGATAACGCTGATATGAAAAGTGGAAAAGCTCCGCGTTATTGCAGAAGAACACGAATGTCGGCGGCTTTACGCTCGTCTGGGTCATGTAGTAGATCTTGAGCCGCTTGCCCTTGTCGGACGGCGGCTGAACGCGCGTAGTAGCCTGAGCGAGCAGCTCGTTGAGCATACCCGTGCGGATCCTGAGACTCGCGTTTTCGTTCGCCGCGACGATAGCCTCGAACAGCCTGTCAATGCGCTGTCCTGTCTTTGCAGAGATAAACACCTGCGGAGCGTAGGACATGAAAGCAAAATCGGCGTCGAGCTTCTTCTGGAACTCGGACATGGTCTTGTCGTTCTTCTCGACCGCGTCCCACTTGTTGACTGCGAGAATACACGCCTTGCCCGCCTCGTGAGCGAGTCCGGCAACCTTGGTGTCCTGCTCGGTGATTCCCTCCGTAGCGTCAATCATTATAACGCAGACGTCGCTGCGCTCAATAGCCATCTTCGCGCGGAGAATGCTGTATTTCTCGATGTCGTCGTAAATGCGGCTCTGTCTGCGCAGACCCGCCGTGTCGGTGAAATTGAACCTGCCGTAGCTGTTCTCGATCAGCGTGTCGATAGAGTCGCGGGTAGTGCCTGCGATATCGGACACGATGCACCTCTCGGACGAGGTGATTTTGTTGATAAGCGAGGACTTGCCCGCGTTCGGCTTGCCGATTACCGCGACGTTTACCGCGTCCTCGCCTTCCTCCTCTTCATCGGAGAAGGTCAGGTGCTCATACACCGCGTCGAGCAGATCGCCGGTGCCGTGGCCGTGAACCGCGGAAACCTGAACGGGATCGCCCAGACCAAGGTTGTAGAACTCGTAGAACGACATATCAGGCTCGCCGACGGTGTCGCATTTATTGACGCAGAGAACTACAGGCTTGCCCGACTTCTGAAGCATCTGGGCGACATCGGCGTCGGTGGCGACCATGCCGCTCTTGCAGTCGGTAACAAGGATGATCGCGTTCGCCGTGTCGATAGCGAGCTCAGCCTGACGGCGCATCTGCTCTAAGATAACGTCGTCACTCTTGGGCTCGATGCCTCCGGTGTCGATTACCATGGCAGTCTTGCCGCACCATTCGACCTCGCCGTAGATGCGGTCGCGGGTAACTCCGGGGGTATCGTCAACAATTGAGACGCGCTGTCCGATGAGTTTATTGAAAAGCGTTGATTTTCCGACATTCGGTCTGCCCACGATTGCAATCACAGGCTTGTTCATGTTTATCAACTCCTACGTATAAGACAAAAGGGCGAGCAGAAGTATTGCTCCTGCCGCCCGTCGTTTTCAATAAAGGATTATGCTTCCTTCTTAACGATAACCTGTCTGCCGTTGTACATACCGCAGTTGCCGCAAGCTCTGTGCGCAGCCATCAGCTCGCCGCAGTTAGGGCAAGTTGTGAGTGTGGGCGCGTTGAGCTTCCATACTGTTGAACGTCTTGAGCTCTTTCTTGCGTGTGATGTTTTTCTTGTAGGTACTGCCATTTCAAAGACCTCCTTGTATATTATTCATCTTCCATAAACTGTTTGAGGATCTCAAGCCTCGGATCGACCTGCGTTTTGCTGCAGCCGCAGTCGCCGTCGTTGAGGTTCTTGCCGCACTCCGGACACAAGCCTTTGCAATCATCCTTACAGAGAAATTTCTGAGGATAGTTTAGGATAATGTCCGAGATAACGACCTCGTCAAGCTCGAGGGTGAAATCCGGAGTTTCAATATAATCGTCGTTGCGCTCGTCAACAAGCTCGCGCACCAGCGGGTGTGAGAAGCTTACCTCTGCAACGTCCTCAACGGGAGTGCCGCAGCGGTCGCAGGGACGGCAGAAGCCGTACTTGCAGCTGAGAGTCAGGGTAACAAGACTCGCCCGGTTCGTTGCCTCAGCATTGACCGAAACGGGAGAAGTGAATGGAAAAATCCCGTCGATGTCGAGTTTTGTAATATCAAGCTCGTAGGAACATTTCTTTGTTTCACCGTCGCTTAAAAAGACGGATTTCAGTTCAAAAAGCATTGACACACCCCAAACCGCATAAACGCATATTAAAACGCTGTCTTATATTATACAAAATGATTGGGGCTTTGTCAACCGAAAAAAACGAGATTTTTCAATTTTTACCGCTTTTTCGGCGCATAGCACAGAGGTATTTTCTGTATTGGAATAATGCTGTGCTATTGCGAGAAAAAACGCTCCCGGAATGCCCCGGGAGCGTATGATTCATTCAATTTTCGGTAATCAGACAGCCTCGCAAACCGCGTTGATCGACTCGGGAATGTCCGCGCTGTCAGCGGAGATAAGGAGCGTGATGTTGGTGGAAGTGGTCTCGGAGAGCTCCTGCAGCTTCTTTGTGAAGGACTCAAGACCCGCAATAGCCTCGGGAGCGATCTTGAAGGTGGAGTCAACGAGAATATCGGTCACGTCGTAGTTGCCCGCGCAGATGCCGCTGAGGAAGCCGTAAAGCATATCGTAGCCGTAGATTGTGTACTGCTCGGTGTCAATAAGTCTTGCCTTGTGGGTAACGTCGTAGGTGAGCTTGGAGCCCTTTTCAATTACAACAACGTTGCCTGAGGAAGCCGCTACCGCCTCGTTAGCGAGCGCGATGAGCTTCTTTGTTTTTCCTGTGCCTTTTTTACCGATTAATAATTTAACCATTGTAAAAACCTCCTGTATTTTAAAACTGTTTTCTTACGTATCGATCAGCCGAGTCTTGCCTCGAGCTCAGCCTTTAATTCTGTGTAACCGGGCTTGCCGAGAAGAGCGAACATGTTCTTCTTGTAGCTCTCAACGCCGGGCTGGTTGAAGGGATTGACTCCGAGCATAGCGCCGGAAATAGCGCATGCCTTCTCGAAGAAGTAGATGAGATAACCGAGCTCGGTCTCGTTCATCTCGGGAACGTTGAGCACGATGTTTGGAACGCCGCCGTCGTTGTGCGCGAGAACGGTGCCCTCAAACGCCTTGCGGTTAACAAAGCCCATGGTCTTGCCGCTGAGGAAGTTGAGTCCGTCAACGTTTGTCGGGTCGGTGCCGAGAGTGATCTCCTGCTTGCACTTGTCGAAGAGAACGACTGTCTCAAACATGGTGCGTCTGCCGTCCTGAATGTACTGACCGAGGGAGTGAAGGTCGGTTGAGAAAACAACGCTGGAGGGATAGATGCCCTTGTTGTCCTTGCCCTCGCTCTCGCCGTAAAGCTGCTTGAACCACTCAGCCATCATCGTGTAGGCGGGCTCGTAGGCAACCATGATCTCCATAGTCTTGCCCTTGCGGTAAAGCAGATTGCGGATAGCGGCGTACTTGTAGCAGTCGTTGGTGAACAGGTCGTCGTTGTCGAGCTCCTTCTGAGCGGTCTGAGCGCCCTGCATAAGAGCGTCGATATCAGCGCCGGAAACAGCGATAGGAAGCAGACCTACAGCGGTGAGAACAGAGAAACGTCCGCCTACATCGTCGGGTACAACAAATGTCTCGTAGCCTTCCTTGTCGGCGAGCTCCTTGAGGGTTCCTCTCGCCTTGTCGGTGGTGCAGTAGATGCGCTCTCGCGCGCCATCCTTGCCGTACTTCTTCTCGAGCATCTCGCGGAAAACGCGGAAAGCGATAGCGGGCTCGGTGGTAGTGCCGGACTTTGAAATCATATTTACAGAAACATCCTTGCCCTCGCAAAGCTCCATGAGCTCAGCAAGCGCCGAGGAGCTGATGGAATTGCCCGTGAAGAAAATCTGCGGGGTGTCCTTGCAGGTGAGGTTGTAGTTCTGTGAGGTGAGGAATTCGATCGCCGCGCGTGCGCCGAGATAGGAACCGCCGATGCCGATAACAACAAACACGTCGGTATCCTTCTTGATCTTTTCAGCCGCCGCTTTGATGCGCGCAAACTCCTCTTTGTCATAATCTGTGGGAAGGTTCAGCCAGCCGATAAAGTCGTTGCCGAGGCAGGTGCCGTCGTGCAGAGCCTTGTGTGCCGCCTTGACTTCACCCGCGATACCCTCATACTCATGATCTCTGATAAATCCATTTAAATACTTGTCAGTTAATTTAGTAGCCATAGTACAAACTCCTCCAAATACCTTTATTCATTTATTATACAATAAAAGCGGGTATTTTGCAAGGCGTTTTCACCAAAATTTATAATGCAGTTATAGAATTAAAAAGATAAGCAAAAATCCTGCCAAACGAGGTCTTGTCAACAGCATTTTCCGCGATTATCTCATAGGTCTGAGTTTCATCGCCGAGGGTATAGGTGATTTTTCCGACGACCTCTCCCTCCTCGACGGGCGCTTCGGCGGCTTCGGGCAGAGATACCTCGCACTCCGCCTCGTCCGCGCTCGCCTTTTCGGTGACTATGCTGCCGCGGATATCGCAGGAAATACCGACTGAACTATCCATGCCGCCGTTTACGGAAAGCGTAAGCGGCAAATCATCCGGCGGCGTTAATTCTTTTACCGAATAATTAGCAAAACCGTGGTCAAGAAGCGCGGCTGAGTCGGCAAAGCGCTGCTTGCCCGTATCGCAGCCGAGTACAACGGAGAGCAAAGTCATTCCGTCGCGTACGGCGCTTGCCGCCATGCAGCAGCCTGCGTCGTCGGTTGTGCCGGTTTTCAGTCCCGTAATGCCCTTGTAGGTCTTGAGCAGCTTGTTTGTGTTGACGATCTGAGTCTCGCCGTTTCTGAGATAATCGAGCCAGATCGACGTGTAGTCATAGATTTTCTCGTGCTTCATCAGCTCTCTCGACATCAGCGCCACGTCGTAAGCAGAGGTCAGGTGACCTTCCTCGTCAAGACCGTTGCAGTTTTTGAAGGTCGTATCGTCCATGCCAAGCTCCTTGGCGCGGGCGTTCATCTGCTCAACAAACGCGTCCTCGCTGCCGCTGATGTGCTCAGCGAGAGCTACAGCCGCGTCGTTTGCCGAAGCGACGACCGTTGCCTTTATCATATCGTCGGCGCTCATGCTCTCGCCCTCCTCGAGCCAAATGTCGCTTCCGCCCATTGAAGCGGCGTGCGCCGAGGCGGTAATAGTGTCGTCAAGGCTCAGTCTGCCGCTGTCCATCGCCTCAAAAACGAGCAGCAGCGTCATGACCTTTGTAATCGACGCGCAGGGTCTTTGCTCATGTGCATTTTTCTCAAAAAGAATTTTGCCTGTGCCCGCTTCCATTAATATTGCCGACGGTGCGGAAATGCTCTCTTCGTCAAGCGCGAATGCGGGCATGGCCGACGTTATCAAAATCGAACAGGCGAGCAATATTGAAATAAACACTTTTTTCATATGTAAAACACCTCGCCCTATCCTATGAGCGAGGTGTGTTTTTTATTACTTAAGGAATGTTAGTTTTCTTACGAGCAGCGGCTCTATCGACTTATTGCGGCAGACGTTGATGAAGCAGATGATTTCAACAACGCCGAGGAATGCGAGCAATCCGCAGCCCGCGATCAGACCGATGCAGGTCCAGCTGAGAACCGCCGCAGCGACTCCCACGAGGATTTCGGTAATGAGGATCATCAGCATCTGCTTGATGTGGAAGCGCAGATAAGCGGAATTGTCGGAGCTCTTAGCGAGCAGCGCGATGATTATGCCGATAAAGCTGAGGGCGTAAATCGCGAGGGCGAAGATTTTGTTGTCGTGAACCTCTTCCTCGCTGAATTCGTCAGTGTGGTCATACGGGCTTACAGCCGGCGCCGCCGGTGCGGCAGGCGGAGTCTGCTGCTGTACGGGCTGCTGATAAGGCTGAATATTCTGCTCCGGCTGAGGCGCGGCGTTCAGGGGCGTGCCGCAGTTAGTGCAGAATGCCGCGTCGTCGGCAAGGCTCGCGTGGCACTGTGGACATGTTTTCATATTATTATCTCCTTTATCATTTATCAATAAGGCAGACAGAGTGTGCGGAAATGCCCTCGAGTCTGCCTGTAAAGCCGAGCTTTTCCTCGGTGGTCGCCTTGACGCTCACCTGAGAAATGTCGATTTTGCACGCTTCGGCGATATTTTGGCGCATGGTATCTATGTAACCGCGCAGCTTAGGTTTCTGGGCAATCACGGTGGAATCGATATTGACTATATGGTAGCCGTTTTTCTCAAGCACACGCACTACCTCGGCGAGCAGCAAAAGACTGTCTGCTCCCAAAAATCGGTCGTCCGTGTCGGGAAAAAACTTGCCGATATCGCCTAAAGCGGCGGCTCCCAGAAGCGCGTCGGAAATCGCGTGGAGAAGCACGTCGGCGTCGGAATGTCCGAGCAGTCCGTACTCAAACGGTATCTCAACTCCTCCAAGAATGAGCCGGCGGTTTTCGGCAAAGCGGTGAACGTCGTAGCCGTGTCCTATTCGCATAACTGTCTCCTCCGCCCTATTCGGCTCTGTCCCTGAGAATGCTCTCAGCGATAATCACATCGACCGGAGTCGTGAGCTTGATATTCTCCTTGCTGCCCTCGACAACCTCTACCTCGCCGCCCATGTGCTCAATGAGCGCGCAGTCGTCTGTGAAGTCGACAAGATTTTTTCCCGCGTTCTCAAGCGCAAAGGAATATAACTCCTTCTCAAAAACCTGCGGAGTCTGAACCGCTCTGAGCTGTGAACGCACAGGAGTGCTCTCAATAACGTTGCAGTCGTTGACAAGCTTTATCGTGTCGGTGACGGCTGTGCCGAGCGTAGCGGCTCCCGTTTCGAACGCCGCCTCTGTGACGCGCTCGATCTCCTCAACGGTAATAAGGGGACGCGCACCGTCGTGAATTGCGTAGTAATCTGCGTTTTCATCAGCCGACGAAATGCCGTTGCGCACGCTGTCAGCCCTGCTGGCTCCGCCTGGAACAAGGCGAGTTACCTTAGAAAAGCCGTTTTCATCGGCAATCTGACGGATGCGCTCCATATCCTGCTCGCGGCAGACGACAATGACCTCGCGGATCAGGTCACATTTCTGAAACGCCTGCAGTGTGTATTCGATCGCGGGTCTGCCGAGCAAGGGAAGAAACTGCTTGCTGTCGGCGATTCCCATTCTGACAGAACCGCCCGCTGCAACGATAATCGCGGAAACAAAGTTTTTCATAGCGTACCCCTCTGTTAAATCGAAGATTTAAATCTGCTCAAGCGCCTGCTTCAAATCCGCGATAAGGTCGTCGGCGTTCTCAAGTCCGACGGAAAGGCGGATAAGATCGGGAGCGATGCCCGCCTCAAGCAACTGCTGGTCTGAGAGCTGACGGTGGGTGTGGCTCGCGGGGTGAAGCAGACAGGTTCTCGCGTCGGCAACGTGAGTCGCGATCGTCGCAAGCTTGAGGCTGTCCATAAACCTGATAGCCTTGTCTCTGCCGCCCTTAACAGCAAACGCCATTACGCCGCAGGAGCCGTTGGGCAGGTACTTTTCGGCGAGCGCCTTGTACTTGTCGTCCTCGAGGTCGGGATAATGAATCCACGCGACCTTATCCTGCTGACTGAGGAATTCGGCGACCTTCTTTGCGTTCTCGCAATGTCTGTTCATGCGGACGTGAAGGCTCTCGAGACCGTTGTTGAGATAGAACGCGTTCTGCGGCGACTGGATCGAACCGAGATCGCGCATAAGCTGAGAGGTAGCCTTTGTGATATAGCCGAGCTTACCGAATTTCTCGGCGTAGACAAGACCGTGATAGCTCTCGTCGGGAGTGGTGAGTCCGGGGTATTTATCGGCATGAGCCATCCAGTCGAAGTTGCCGCTGTCGATGATAGCGCCGCCTACGCTGATTGCATGGCCGTCCATGTATTTTGTGGTGGAGTGGGTCACGATATCCGCGCCGAACTCGATCGGGCGGCAGTTTGCGGGAGTCGCAAAGGTGTTGTCGACGATGAGCGGAACTCCGTGCGAGTGCGCAAGACGCGCGAATTTCTCGATGTCGAGAACGGTGACAGTCGGGTTTGTGATAGTCTCGCCGAACAGCGCCCTAGTGTTGGGACGGAACGCCTTGGCGAGCTCCTCCTCAGGCAGATCCTGATCGACAAAGGTCACGTCGATACCCATCTTCTTCATCGTTACGCCGAGAAGGTTGTAGGTACCGCCGTAAATCGCCGAGGAAGCGACGATGTGGCTGCCTGTCTCGCAAATATTGAAAAGAGCGAAGAAGTTCGCTGCCTGTCCGCTCGATGTGAGCATCGCAGCGACGCCGCCCTCAAGAGCCGCGAGCTTCGCGGCTACCATGTCGTTTGTGGGGTTCTGCAGTCTGGTGTAGAAATAACCGCTCGCTTCAAGGTCAAAGAGCTTTCCCATGTCGTCGCTCGAGGCGTACTTCCATGTGGTGCTCTGGTAAATCGGAAGCTGGCGGGGTTCGCCGTTCTTGGGTTCATATCCCGCGTGCAGGAATTTTGTTTCAATATTCATATGTATGACTCCTTTATGATTAATATGCGTTACTTAAAAAATCCTGTCAGAAATCCCGTGAGGAAATCTGTGCCCCAGATAACAAGGCAAAAGAGGATAATTATCAGGATCGCCGAGAGAATCTTGACCGTCGTGCGCTTTACAGGGCTCATCTCAACCTGCTCCTCGCTCCCGGCGGTGTTCTCGACGTCCTGCATATCTACCGTTATTTCTTCGCCCTCGGGCTTTATCGCGCCTATGCCGACGCAGATATCGTACGCCTTATCGTAGGCTGAGTACGGCACGAGGATATCCTTATCGTTGATATCCGAGCCTGTGACCGCGTCCGCTGAGAGATTGTTTTTTCTCGCGGCGAGGCTGCTGGGAATATCTCCGCTTTCGAGCGCGGACTGTACCCGCTGAGCTTCAAAGCCCGACGCGGAGAGCAAAAACACAGGCGTGTTCTCGTCCTCGATCGGATACAGCTTCTGCGGCTTGCGGCACTCGGTGCAGATATCAAACTTGTCCTCGTGTATATGCTTGCACTTTTTACAATATTTCATCGTTTTACTGCCTTTCAAAAATATATACAATATCATTTTATCACAAAACAGCGGCAGGTACAATACCTGCCGCGTAAAAATTATTCAAACACAGGCTGAACCTGTCTGTACTCAAGCGCCGCTTCAATACAGGGCTTAAGCTTTTTGAAGTCCGCAACGAGCGAATTCGGCTTCTTGACAGGGTCGTCCTGCTTCATGGGTACGAAAAAGATGTTCTTTGTGTTCAGCAATCTGCCTATATTCTGAGCGGAAGCGCCTAACGCGTCGTTTGTCGCCACGCAAAGCAGCACGGGTCTGAGTATGCGCAGGTGGGATTTTGCCGCCATCGTGACAGAGGTGTCCGTCACTCCGAGGCTGAGCTTCGCGAGAGTATTGCCCGTGCACGGCGCTATCACGAGCAGATCGCACATTTCCTTAGGACCTATCGGCTCGGTCTGAACTGCCGTGGTGAGCACCTTTTTTCCCGTGATAATCTCTGCGCGCTCAATCATCTCGCTCGCCTTTCCGAAGCGCGTATCTGTACCGGACGCGTTGCCCGACATTATCGGTATCACGTCGTATCCGTCATCGACAAGCGCGCGCATCTGCTCAAACGCCCTTGAAAAGGTGCAAAAGGAACCGCACATCGCAAACCCAATGGTTGCCTTTGTCACCGGTTAACCTCCTCAATCATTCTGTATACTGTTGTTTTTATTATTTCTCCCGCCGTTTTCGGAGCGCATTTTCCGGGCAGCGAAAGCGCCCTCTGAGCGTCTATCCTCAGCGCTGCCGCCGCGTCGAAATCCACTCCTCCGGGCAGGGACGCCAGATCTATCAGCAGTGTATCGCGGCCGGTGTTTTGCAGCAGCTCCCTGTCAAATATTATCTTCGGCACCGTGTTGAACACGATATTGTAACCGCGTATCTCAGACAGCTCCTCCGTATTGACAAAGTCATAGCCCAGCGCCCGGATAAACGCTCTGTCGGTCGAGCTTCTCGCGCTGACCGTCACGCTTGCTCCGAGAGCCTTCAGCATACGGGATAGGATTTTTCCTATCCTGCCGAAGCCCGTCACCAGACAGGACGAGCCTGCTATTGTTCCCTCGTAGGCGCTCATTGCGCACTCTACAGCGCCCTCGGCTGTAGGAACAGCGTTTAGCACCGAGAAGTCGTCCCTTGCGGAGTAGTCAAAAATCTTCGCGCCCTTGAGCGACGGGTAAGCGCGGATCAGTTTCTCTTTCATCGAGGTAAACACCGGCTTTTGCTTGAGCAGCTCCTGCTCCTCCTCGTCAAAATACAAGGTGCTCTGCGCGAACGGAGCGTTCAGACTTCCGTCAGCCCTCACAGGAGGAAGCGGCAAAAGCACGGCGTCGCTGTAGCTCAGCGCCGTTCTGACGTCGGCGATCGAGATGCCGCCGAAGCTTTGCAGATTGTCGAACCCTCCGAGCATGACGCGGTACCCGTCCTTGACAAGCGAATCCGCCAAAAACAACTGCCTTTTATCGCCGCCGATTATTCCGAAGCTTAATATTTTATTCTGCATAACACAACACCAACCGTAATCACTGATAATTCATCATATGATTTTTCCGGCGGAAGGTTACTGCGGGCTGAATCAAAGCACAAAAAAAGCAGGCTCTCGCCTGCCTTTTGTTCTTTTTCAGAATTAAATCTCCGCGATTACCTCGACCTCTACCAATACATTTTTGGGCAGGGTCTTAACAGCTACGCAGGAACGCGCGGGCTTTGAGGTAAAATATTTACCGTAAACCGCGTTGAACGCCGCGAAGTCATTGATATCCGCGAGGAAGCATACCGTCTTGACCGCCTTGTCGAGCGAGGAGCCAGCCGCCTCGAGAACATTCTTGAGGTTGGTGCAGACCTGCTCGGTCTGAGCCTCGATAGTCTCAGCCTCAACCGCGCCTGTAGCGGGATTGATAGCGATCTGACCCGAGGTGAACACAAGTCCGTTGACCTTTACCGCCTGTGAATAGGGACCGATCGCGTCGGGAGCGTTCTTTGTATAAACATAATCCATGATAAATACCTCCTATAAATCAAACGAGCTTGAAGCCGGCGCTCTTGAGCGCCTTGGAAATCTCGTTAACATGCTCAAAGTTTCTTGTCTCGAGAATAATTCTCAGATAAGCCGCAGTTACGTCCGTACCCTCGCCGGCTCTTTCGTGGTGAACGGAGATGACGTTCGCGCCGTGGTCGGCGATGATCTTTGATACAGCAAGCAGCTGACCGGGCTTATCCTGGAGCTGAATGCAGAGCGTCTGCTGTCTGCCGCTCATGATCAGACCGCGCTTGATGACTCTGTTGAGAATCGTCACGTCGATATTGCCGCCTGAAACGATGCAGACGACCTTCTTGCCCTTGACGGGGAGCTTGTTATACATAACCGCCGCAAGAGGAGCAGCACCTGCGCCCTCGGCGATCATCTTCTGTGTTTCGATCAGCTTGAGAATCGCCGACGCGATCTCGTCGTCGGAAACGGTCACAATATCGTCGACGTACTTGCTGATATATTCAAACGTATGCTCGCCGGGCTCCTTGACCTGAATGCCGTCAGCAATCGTGGATACCTTATCGAGCGACACGATCTTGCCCTGCTTAACGGACTCGTACATCGAGGGTGCGCCCTCAGCCTGTACGCCGTAGACCTTGATATTTGGATTCAGACTCTTTATCGCGAGCGCGACTCCCGAGAGCAGACCGCCGCCGCCTATCGCCGCGACAACCGCGTCGACGTTGGGCATCTCGTTGAGTATCTCCAGACCGATAGTACCCTGACCGGCGATAACGTTCTCGTCATCGAACGGGTGAATAAATGTCAGGTTCTTCTCGTCGCGCAGACGGAGAGCCTCGTTGTACGCGTCGTCATACACGCCCTTGACCATGCAGACCTCAGCGCCGTAGCCCTTGGTAGCCTCGACCTTTGAAATCGGAGCGCCGTCGGGCAGACAAATGAGCGACTTGATACCGTACTTTGTCGCGGCAAGCGCAACGCCCTGAGCGTGGTTACCCGCCGAGCAGGCGATAACGCCTCTCTCCTTTTCCTCCTCTGAGAGCTGGGAAATCTTGTAGCCCGAGCCTCTGACCTTGAACGAACCCGTGATCTGCAAATTCTCGGGCTTGAGGTAAACCTCGCAGTCGTCGGTGATAGCCGAAGCCTTTACAATGTGCGTCTGACGGATTACGTCCTTCAATACGTATGATGCGTGATAAATCTTGTCAAGTGTTAACATCATGACACTTCCTTCATCTTCCAAAAATTACACTTCCCCTATTCTACTCCTATTCTCTCAAAAAATCAAGTTTTTTGTTTCGCGTACTAAAGGTTTTATGAATTTTTTGTGTTTCGTTTTCGCGGGAGGGGTTCATCAGACTCGTACCAATCACATTTCTCTTCCAATTGATTCATAGCCGCTGATACAGCACATTTACGCAAAATGAGTTAATAAGACTCGTTCGTACCAATCACATTTCTTTATACTTCCACAAATACAAAAAAGCATTGAAAAAATTTCATTTTTATGATATTATAATTACATAACAATTAGGAGTGATTTGATGCAGCTGAAAGAATCGGGCGAAATGTATCTTGAAACCATATATATTCTCAGTCAGCGCACCGGGTTTGTGCGTTCTATCGACGTTTGCGAGGAGATGGGCTACTCAAAGCCCAGCGTCAGCCGCGCTGTCGGCATTCTCCGCGACGGCGGCTACATCACCGTTGCACACGACGGAGGTCTGCACCTCACCGAAGCGGGTCTTGAGGTCGCTGTGCGCACCTACGAGCGCCACACCGTCCTCACCGAATTTTTCACAAAGCTCGGTGTTGATGAGGAAACCGCCGCAAATGACGCCTGCAAAATTGAGCACGTCATAAGCAGCAGCACCTTTGCAGCATTGAAAAAATACCTAAACGAACAGATGAATTAACACAAAAAAGGACGGCAATGAGCCGTCCTTAATCTTTTAGTTTGTGTTGTTCAAATACTCAATAACAGCGTCGCCGTAAAGAATCATCGTCTTTTCTAGGTCGATAAGCTTCTTTGTAGCAGTACGCTGGGCTTCGCTCAAAGTAGAGTTTTTATAATAATCTCTTCTGATCGCCAACTCCGACTCAACGCTGAACCTTGTTGTATTACTTATCGGATTTTTCTCACTGTCAACAACGGTAAAATACACAAAATCTCTCATCTGATGAGCAGACAGTTCCTTGAATGAAATATAATATTCATCGCTGTATTTCTCAAACTTATTTGCGGGAATGTATGTAGTTTTAAGCTTGGTTCCCTTTTCACCGTTATTATTTGCATAACGGACAACCCTTACGCTCTTTCCGGCAGGATCGTCAATGTTGAAGTAGTATCTCATCGTGATGATATTTCCAAGTACAAGCTGAACTCCCTTGTACTCTGCCTGAGGAGTAGCGACATCGCTGAACTCTCCGTCATTGACCGTCCTCAGATAATAGTTTTTAGCGCTTACTTCATCATTGCTGATCTTGGTATTCTCCTCAGTTACAATTGCCCGCAGGTCAGTATTGCATGCATACGGTTCTTCTTCAAGCCCGCTCTTTATGAGGTCGTCAGCGTAATATCCTTTATAGATCTGGCAATTGGAGCCGTAAAACAGAAGGTCGGTAAAAATCCTGTACCATTTGCTGTTTTGGGGATTTTGCAGCGCAGTATAAATATAATTCCTGACGCTTTTCGTATCTGTATTATAGTGGATTATTCCGTTTTCGGAAGCGGTAACGGTCAGCGTATACTCATCATGCATACGCTGAGGGTTGATGCCCTCATAAATGAATCTGTAATATTCAACATTGTTTATCGTTACCTTGGTACCCGTCAAATCCTTATTCACCGTGCTGAAGCTATCGGAATAATTGATATTCAGGGTGGGGTCTGTCATTTCACCTACAGACTCCGCGGTCAGGAAAAAAGACGTGGTCAGATTTACCGAAAGAGAAAGATTCATGCCGATTCTCAGATTTTCATCCTTAGCCTTCGGCACAATGTTTTCATCATAATCTCCCTCGTAGGCAACCGAATAGCTCTTGTCGGTTATATATACCGGGTGATCTTCTTTAAGCTGATTCTGAAAAACAAGGTAATGCGGCTTCATGTTATTACCGTCAGACTCGAGGAAGCCCAGAGTTCTCAGGTCAAGATTAACGGTGGTCTCTCCACTATTCTTTAACACCTTGAAGGTCACGGAAACAAACGCCGTCTTGCCCTCGCAATCGTTCGAGCCGTTCAGGTCGGTGTAGTTTGCCTTTATCGCGCCGCCCTCGTAGGACGTGGGATTTGTATTATAAATCACGCCTCTCACATCGCCGTTATCGTCAATCGCGGGTTTTATGAAAAGTGCAACATTTCCGTTATTTCCCGGTTTCTCATTGACTCCTGCGGTCGTATCGTACTCAAGATACTCCTCGTCGTACTTCAGAACAAACTCACAGTTGAGCAGAGCGTAATCCTGCACATTATACCAATATGTCACCGTAACCTTTTCCGCATCGGGACTGATTTTCATGGATGAACCCGGGAACAATTGGGTAATATTTGAAGTCGCGTTGACAGTCAGGGATTCCTCAACCGCCGACGCGCTTGTCGCAAACAGCGCTACCGAAGATAACGCGAGAATCAGGGACATCAAAATGGAAATACATTTTTTCACAGCGCATCCACCTTTCACAAAAAATTTTAATACATAGTCATTATACTTCATTTTTATCCAAAAAGTCAAGTGAATATGGAATAATCCGCGGCACATTTTCCAACATAAGTCAGTTTTCTCCTTTACTTTTTTGATAAATCGTTGTAAAATATAAGCAGTATTCAAAAAAGGACTGATTTTATGCTCATACTCGCTTCAGCCTCACCGCGCAGGCAGGAGCTGCTCAAGCTCATTTGTGAGGATTTTCTTGTTGTACCCGCCGGAATCGACGAAAGCATTGACAAGAGCATTACGCTCGAAAGCGTTCCCGAACACCTTGCGGACCAGAAAGCGTCGTTTGTCAGCGAACAGCACCCGGACGACATTGTGATCGGCTGCGACACGGGAGTATTTATCGGCAACCAAATGCTCGGCAAGCCGCACGGAGAAAAGTCGGCGTTCGAGATGCTAAGGCTGCTGTCGGGAAAAACACACCGCGTCATCACGGGCTGCGCGATATACAAGGGCGGCAAAAAGCTCAGTTTTTCTGAGGTCACGGAGGTTGAATTCTATCCTCTTTCAAACGAAGAAATCAAGGAGTACATAGCCACGGGAGAGCCGTCGGACAAGGCAGGCGCTTACGGTATACAGGGCAAGGGCTCGCTGCTGATAAAGGGAATCCGGGGCGATTACTTCAACGTGGTAGGACTTCCTGTGGCAAGGCTGAGCAGAGCGCTGAAGGAATTTATTGAATGACAGAAACAATAACCCCTCCCGAATGGACCATGCGTTCAAACGGGAGGGGTTTATCAGTTGATTTTGCTGCGGGAAATTATTCCCACTCGATTGTTCCGGAGGGCTTCGGGGTCAGGTCGTAGAGCACGCGGTTAACGTTTTCAACCTCAGATGTGATGCGCGCGGTGATGTGCTGCAAAAGCTCAAACGGAACGTTTTCTACGGTCGCGGTCATCGCGTCCTTTGTGTTGACGGCGCGGATGATCACCGGATAAGCGAAGGTGCGCTTGCCGTCCTTTACGCCTACCGACTTGAAATCGGGCACGGCGGTGAAATACTGCCATACCTTGCCCTCGAGACCGTTTTTCGCAAATTCCTCACGGAGGATCGCGTCCGACTCCCTTACAGCCTCAAGTCTGTCGCGGGTGATTGCTCCGAGACAGCGCACGCCCAGTCCGGGACCCGGGAACGGCTGACGGAATACCATGTTGTCGGGCAGACCGAGAGCCTTGCCGACAACTCTGACCTCATCCTTAAAGAGCAGCTTTACGGGCTCAACAAGCTCGAACTGCAGATCCTCGGGCAGGCCGCCGACGTTGTGATGCGCCTTTACTCCGTCGCTCTCGAGAATATCGGGATAAATTGTGCCCTGCGCCAAAAACTCGATGCCGTCGAGCTTTCTTGCCTCCTCCTCAAACACGCGGATAAACTCGGCGCCTATGATTTTTCTCTTGCGCTCAGGCTCGGCAACTCCTGCAAGCTTGTCAAGGAAGCGGTCAACCGCGTCGACATAAATCAGATTAGCGTTCATCTGGTTGCGGAATACCTCAACAACCTGCTCGGGCTCGCCCTTTCTGAGCAGGCCGTGGTTTACGTGCACGCACACAAGCTGCTGTCCGACAGCCTTGATGAGCAGAGCCGCGACAACAGAGCTGTCAACGCCGCCCGAGAGAGCCAGAAGCACCTTTTTGTCTCCGATCTGCTCCCTGAGCTCTTTGATCTGCTCGTCGATAAACGCCTGAGCAAGCTCCGGTGTGGTTATTCTTTCCATTGTTTCGGGTCTTACATTTCCTTGCATATCTTTTCCTCCTGAAAATCTATTTGAAATGATTATACCATATCGGCGCCGCATTGAAAAGAGTTTTTTTCGAATATGCGGACTCTTTTATTTTAGGCAAGTATTCACAAACTAATTCCACATTATTTGTGGAATTTCAGTTGATTTTCGTGTATTATTATTATACATCAGAGTATAAAAAAAGGAGGTGAGGAAATGTTCCATTGGCTAAGTAATTACAACTATGATTTTGCGCTCGCGTCGGTTCCGGTACAGCTCCTTCTGGTGCTTTTTTACTGCTTCAGGCGCAACCTTCCCATTCGTCAAAGTTACTGCTTTCTTGCTGTGATGATTTCTAATTTTGTCATGACCACAGCAGATATCGTATCCTGCGAGATGAATGAGGTATGGAATGACTTTCCGCTTTGGGTTATGTACGCTATAAATATCCTGTATTTTCTCCCCTTCATAATCAGGGGCTGGGCGCTGTTTGCTTACGCTGCTGAGGTTTGCAGAGCGTTCCAGAGACTCGGACGGTGGTTCCGTATCCTCACCCTCATTCCCATGTCATTCGCCGTGATTCTGACACTCTCCACGCCGTGGACTGCGGCAATATTCACGATCGACCCCGCGACCGGCTACCACAACTGCGCGATGTACCAGACGATTTATGTCAGCACCTACTTCTACATCGGCGCGACCTTCTTTGCGGTGATCGTCAGCTGGAAACGGCTCAACACCCGCAACCGCACAGGTCTTGTCGCCTGCAACACAGTGCTTCTGCTCGGCATTATCTTCCGCAAGCTGTTTATCAACACGCTTGTAACGAGCTATTTCAGCATAATTGTTATTATGATTATCTACCTGTCGTCCGAAAACCCAGACCTGTTCTACGAGCGGCGTATCGGTCTTTTCAACAAATACGCGTTCATCAGGATCTGTGACGACTACATAGAAAAGAACATTCCCGTAAACGCGATCATGATAAGCGCTCATAACCTTGAAACCGCAAAGCATCTGTACGGCGCCAATCAGATCCGCAGACAAATGGAGCTTGTCACCAAACGGCTCATGGGCGTTGCCGCAAAGTCGTATATCTTCTATATCGGCAGCGGTAACTTTATCGTGCTGAGCCGCGAAACCTCTGACGCGCCCGAACTGACCGCACGCAAATGGAAGCGGCAGTTTGAGCGGCAGCTGAAAACAAGCGAAGAGCCTGTTCCGCTGACGTTCACGGTAATGCTTATCCCCTTCACAATCCTCAAAAAGGAGCTTGAGCGCATCGACGATTTGCTGCGCTTTTCGGCGTCGAAAAGCTATATCGAGAACCAGCGCGGAAATTTCACGATAACCGAAACGACGCTCAGCAATCTGCAGCGTGAAAGAGATATTGAGACCGCGCTGAAAAGAGCTCTCGAACAGCGGCGTGTTGAAGTGTATTTTCAGCCGATTTACTCAACGGAAAACAAACGCGTTGTCGGCGCGGAGGCTCTCGCACGCCTGAATGACGAACGGCTGGGTTTCATTCCGCCGAATGAATTCATACGCGTCGCAGAACACAACGGAGATATAACTGAGCTCGGCAGACAGATTTTCGACCATGTTTGCAGATTCGTCACAAGCGAAAAGGTCGAAAAACACGGCATTGAATTTATCAACATCAATCTCTCTCCCGCCCAGTGTCTTGACGAGGATCTTGCCGCCGACTTGTCGGGTATCGCGTTTAACCACGGCGTACCGATGAAAATGTTTGACTTCGAAATAACGGAATCCTTCATCGACGACCATCAGGCGATCCTGAAACAAATGACCCAGCTTCAGGCAAGCGGAGCCGAGCTGTCGCTCGACGATTTCGGCACCGGCAACTCGAATATCGCACAGCTGCTCAAGCTGCCTATTCACGTTGTTAAACTCGACATGTCCGTCGTCCACTCCTACTTCAGCGGGGAATCAAGGATTCTGCCCGACCTTATCCGCATGTTCAGAAACGCGGATATGAAAATTGTTGTCGAGGGCGTTGAAACCGAGGAAATGAAAATACGGCTCGCCGAGATGGGCTGCGACTACGAACAGGGATTTTTCTTCTCAAAACCGGTTCCGCCGCAAATTTTTCTCGACTATCTCAAAACCGCATGATTCAAGCAGGCTCAAACGAGCCTGCTTATTGTTTTAAAACGAAACGGCGCGCTTCTCCCGGAGGAAAAACGCGCCGCCGCGTAAGATATGAAAGAATATGGGATAATAGCTGATTATTCAACGGTGACGGACTTCGCGAGATTTCTCGGCTTGTCAACGTCGTTGCCCTTGTTGACAGAAGTATAATACGCGAGAAGCTGCATCGGTACCGTCGCTACCATGGGCATGAGCATTTCGCTTATCCGCGGAACCCGGAGCAGATAATCCGTCGCCTCGCGGTCAATATCAGCCTGCTCGTCGCAGATAACGATAGTCATTGCGCCGCGCGCCTTGACTTCCTTTATGTTTGAAACCGTCTTTTCGAGAAGTGTATTCTGCGTAGCTACGGCGATAACGGGCATTCCCTCCGTTATCAGCGAAATCGTACCGTGCTTGAGCTCGCCTGCCGCGTAGCTCTCGGAATGAATATATGAAATCTCCTTGAGCTTGAGCGAGCCCTCCATCGAGAGCGCGTAGTCAAGTCCGCGTCCGATGTAAAGAAGGCTGTCCGCGGTGATAAGCTTTGTGGAGATATACTGGCAAACGTCAAGCGTCTTTTGAATCGTCTCCTCAATAACCTCGGGCATCGCTATAAGCTCAGAGGTAAGCTGTCTGCATTTGTCCTCGCTGATTCTGCCGCGGGCGAACGCCATTTCAAACGCCAACAAATACATAACCGCGAGCTGAACCATATATGCCTTTGTGGAAGCGACGGCGATTTCGGGGCCGGCGTGGGTGTAAATAACCATATCGGCTTCGCGCGCTATGGAGCTTCCCTTGACGTTGACTACGGCGAGCGTCCTTGCGCCCATTTCCTTTGCAAGGCTCAGCACCGCCTTAGAGTCCGCCGTCTCGCCCGATTGACTGATGATCACGACCAGATCGTCCTTGCCGAGCAGCGGGTCGCGGTAACGGAATTCGCTCGCGATATCCACGGTCACGGAAACCCGCGCGAGCTTTTCTATGACATACTTGCCAACCATTCCCGCGTGCATTGCGGTTCCGCAGGCGACGATGAATATGTTGTTGACATTTTTGAGGTCATCGGGCGTGATTCCGCACTCCGACAAATCGGGAAGCCCGTTCTCGATCCGGGGAGTAACAGTTGTCTTTACCGCCGTGGGCTGCTCGTGGATCTCCTTGATCATAAAGTGAGGATATCCGCCCTTTTCGGCACTGTCCTCGTCCCAGTCGGCGGTATGCAGCTCCTTTTCTATCATTCTGCCGTGCAGACTGCAGAAGTGAACCGAGCCGTTTTTAAGTACGGCGATCTCGCCGTACTCCAGAAGATAGTAATCCTTTGTATACTTTATTATAGCGGGAACGTCTGAGGCGACAAAGACCTCGCCTACGCCCTGACCGACAATAAGCGGACTTTCGCAGCGAACCGCGTACACGGTATCAGGGCGGTCGGCAAAAACTATTCCGAGAGCAAACGAGCCGCGCAGCTCATGCAGCACCTTGCGGATACAGCGGACAGGATTGCCGTCATAGTAAAAATCAAGGAGCTGAGCCACAACCTCGGTATCGGTATCGGAAAGGAACTCGGTGCGCTCGTTTTCGATCAAAAACTGCTTGAGCTGCTTGTAGTTCTCGATAATGCCGTTGTGAACGATCGTGACACGTCTGCCCGAATGCGGGTGCGAGTTTACGTCCGACGGCTCTCCGTGAGTAGCCCAGCGTGTGTGACCGATGCCGGCGTGACCGTGAGGCTTGCCCTCCTTCTCCATCTTGTCGACGAGGTCGGAAAGCCTGCCCTTTGTCTTGGCAACCTCGATTTTTCCGTTTTCAAAAACAGCGATTCCCGCAGAGTCGTAGCCGCGGTATTCAAGCTTTGTAAGCGCCGATACCAGAACGTCCGTACAGTCGCGGGGACCGACATAACCAACAATTCCGCACATAAAAAATGTACCTCCGAAAAACTAACAATAATAACAACTAATACAAAAAAGGCGCAAGGAGCCTTAGCTCCCGGCGCCCTTGCCATGCCATGCTGTCAGTATACACCCATTCTCAGGGTTTGTCAAGAGATATTGCAGCATAGTTTTCTCAGCTTGCAGATTTTCTCAGGATCAGCTAATTTAATTCGTGTTTTCGCCGATATTTTGCATGACTTTTTACTTTTCCTGCAAATTCTCCGTTAATTTCACAAGCGTCGCGCTTATCAGGCAACCAAAAAAATATCAAAACAAAATTTTTTTGAGAATCCTAAGTATTTGTTATGGTCTTGTTATACTCCGTCTGTTATAATAATGTCACAGTCAGAGAAACACTGAATACACAAAGAAAAGGAGACCGGAATTATGTTAAAGCTATTATTTATCGCAATCACCGCCGCAACAGCGGCAACCGCAGCAGCAGCCGCAAAGGCAGCCATCGAAAGTAAAAAGATAACACAGCATGACAGTCTCGTTAACACAACGGTCGTAAGCGAGACATACGAGCTGCCTGAGGATGCAGCAGACGCGGAGTGCTTGTTCATCTGACAACATGACCGTAAATAACGGATAAGGAGTGATAATATGACTGCAATCAAGAGATACGCTATTGATCTGCTCATGAATCTTTCCGACGCCGAAATACTGGCAATACTGGAAAAATACGAATTGACAAAGCCCGATTCCACCGCGAAAGTCGACGCTTCGGCTATGCCGCGGGCGGTATACGCAGGCTTACCGTATGAATATGACAAAGAAAATGAGTTTTTTGAAGCATTGGAGGAATAACAATGCAGATTGATTCTGAGCAAAGATGATGACCCCGCCCGCAATACCGCGGTCGGGGTCGTTTTCTGTTTGATCATATAAATATCCTTGCGGTGTGTCGCCCGGTTGAATACCACGCCAAGCAGCTGTCAAGCGTGAATATGAAATGATAGTTTACAATCATGATAATCTGTGTTAAGATACTATCATAGAAGGGAGCTGATTTCATGGCAGAGCATCGTTTTTTGATTCTTTCCGGCAATACTGTTGTTGCAAAGTGGGAGAACCATACGCTGGACGTACTCGACGAGCGTTTGCTGCCTTTGTATCTGAAACGTGTTGCCAATGCCGAGTACTGGCTTGAAACCCGCGCCATTGATTCTCACCGCGCGAATTCCCGCTTGTTGAAAAAAGCGCTCCGGTTAAAAGAGAAGGATGATATCAGCACCGTTCTTCATGTCAACGCGGCTACCATCACCGATAACTATTGGATCAAACCTCTCGACAGCAGCTTGACTTATGCTGACGTGCGCTTCACTGACGACTACTTTTCCGGTCTTGCCCTCAAAGGAAGCTATCAGAGCTTCAACCGCGCCGCCAATTCAAAGCACAGCAAAACGCCGGAGCTGACGAATATCGGAAGCTACGAAAAGTGTTGGAAGCTGGTTGACGGCAAGTGGTGGATATATAAAGCCGCCAACCACGACGAGATGTTCTCGGAGCTTTTTATTTATCATCTCGGCAAAGAGCTCGGCATGGATATGGCTGTCTATGAACGCGGCGACAAGTGTGTCAAGTCGATCGATTTCACCGACGGCGCCAATGTAAATTTTGAGCCCGCCTTCACTTTTATGGGTGATAACGAGGACTACGAGGACGTTTTTGATAAACTGACGGAGATGTGTCCGCAGGCGGCAGAGGATTATGTCAAGATGATTTTTCTCGACACCATCACCGCCAATCCTGACAGACACACGGCGAACTTTGGATTGCTCCGCGACACGCAAAGCGGAGAGCTTTTCGGTTTAGCGCCGCTGTTTGACCACAACATGGCTCTGATCGCGAGAGGATATCCGAAAGCGCCGACGAAAAATGATATTCTGATTCGTTTATTCAATGACTTCATCACCAGCCATCCCGAGTATAAAAACAGTCTGCCGACTGTCACCGAAACGCTCCTGCAATCCATCCTCAAAACCGTCAACATGAAGGTGCGCGGCAAAGAAATTACTGCGCTGATATTGCAGCGGTATTCCCTGATTGAAAAATGATATTTACTTCACCTGATTCGCAAGGCTTCCTTGCGGATTAATTATATTCCATCAACTTTCTGTGCATACTTACTCGCTGACCTTAAAGTTTTTGCCGTTCTTCAAAGAAAAAGTGGTTTTATAATGCAGTCATGACTGCAGTTGACTGTAAAATTGGCTGTTTTTCAACTGATTTTATCTTTTCTCAAGGGTTCTGAGCTTCACTTACCAAGGTGCCGAAACCCCAGTGTTTAAGCCATTTTCGGGCATTTTAGGAAAAGTTGGCAAAACAAAAGAGGCAGTTAAAAACTGCCTCAAAATGGTGCGAGTGACGGGACTTGAACCCGTACGTCAAAGACACACGCCCCTCAAACGTGCCTGTCTGCCTATTCCAGCACACTCGCATATT
>NZ_JAHLQB010000085.1 GCF_018918205.1 Lachnoclostridium sp. MSJ-17
TAAATCCCGTAATTAATGTTGACATAAGGCGCATGAAAATTGTAAAATAATAAAGTTACAGAAAATTCCGAAAGGATTGAATTTATGAGCTCATACAGAGACGAAATCACAAAACGAAGGACCTTCGCGATTATCTCTCACCCTGACGCGGGTAAAACCACGCTTACCGAAAAGCTCCTGCTGTACGGAGGCGCTATCAACCTCGCTGGCTCCGTTAAGGGAAAGAGAACGGCAAAGCACGCCGTTTCCGACTGGATGGAAATCGAAAAGCAGAGAGGTATTTCCGTAACCTCGTCTGTTCTGCAGTTCAAATACGGCGGCTACTGCATAAATATCCTCGACACCCCGGGACATGAGGACTTCTCAGAGGACACCTACCGCACGCTTATGGCTGCGGACTCCGCTGTCATGGTCATCGACGGCTCCAAGGGCGTTGAGAAGCAGACCATAAAGCTCTTTAAGGTCTGCGTTATGCGCAATATCCCGATCATCACTTTTATCAATAAAATGGACAGAGACGCAAAGAATCCCTTTGATTTGCTCGAGGACATCGAAAACGTGCTCGGTATCAACACCTATCCCGTAAACTGGCCTATCGGTTCGGGCAAGGAATTCAAGGGCGTTTACGACCGCAACACCGAAAAAATCCTCTGCTTCACCGCGAACAACGGTCAGAAGGAGGTCGAGAAAACAGAGCTTGCTCTTGACGACCCCGCGATCGACGACACTCTCGGTCAGTACCTCAAGGCTGATTTGTTTGACGAGATCGAGCTGCTCGACGGCGCCGGCGATGAGTTTGACCTCGATGCTGTACGGGAAGGCAAGCTGACCCCGGTTTTCTTCGGTTCGGCGCTTACAAACTTCGGTGTAGAGCCGTTTCTTGAGCAGTTCCTTAAGCTCACTACCTCTCCGCTTTCACGCGAGACCGTGAGCGAAAAGGTCGACCCGATGAGCGAGGACTTCTCAGCCTTCGTATTCAAGATCCAGGCGAATATGAACAAGGCGCACCGCGACAGGATCGCCTTCATGCGTATTTGCAGCGGCAAGTTTGAGAAGAACATGGAGGTTTTCCACGTTCAGGGCAACAAGAAAATGCGCCTTTCTCAGCCTCAGCAGATCATGGCTCAGGAGCGCGAGATCGTCGACGAGGCATACGCCGGAGATATCATCGGCGTTTTCGACCCCGGCATCTTCTCGATCGGCGACACTATCTGTTCCGCTAATCACAAGGTTCAGTTCAAGGGAATACCGACCTTTGCGCCGGAGCACTTTATGCGCGTCCGCCAGAAGGACACAATGAAGCGCAAGCAGTTCATCAAGGGCACAAGTCAGATCGCGCAGGAAGGCGCGATCCAGATTTTCCAGGAGCTCGACGCGGGCATGGAGGAGGTTATCGTCGGCGTAGTCGGCGTTCTTCAGTTTGACGTGCTCAAATACCGCCTTGAGAACGAGTACAACGTCGATATCATCATGGAGAGTTTGCCTTACGAATATATCCGCTGGATCGTCAACGATGACGTAGATCCCAAAACCCTCGACCTCGCGTCTGATACCAAGCGCATTCAGGATTTGAAGGGCAACCACCTTCTTTTGTTTACCAGCTACTGGAGCATCGACTGGGCGCTTGACCACAACAAGGGACTTGAGCTCAGAGAATTCGGTACCAACTGATGAAGAACGAAATTCTCGCCTACACGGACGGCGAAGCCTATCCCTTTCATATGCCCGGCCACAAGAGGAATATCAGCGACGGATTATTTCCGTACAAGCTCGATTTGACCGAAATCGACGGCTTTGATAACCTCCACCGACCCGAGGGCTTTATCAAGGGTATCGAGGACAAGGCAGCGCGGATTTATCACGCGCAGCGTGCGTTTTTGCTCGTTAACGGAGCGACAGGAGGCATACTCTCTGCGATTAAGGCGTCAACAAGCCGCGGCGACAAGATCATTGTAGCGCGCAACTGCCACACCTCGGTGTATCATGCGGCTGAGCTGCTCGGATTAAGAGCGGAGTATATCCTGCCCGAGCCTGCCACTGACGATATTTACGGCAGAATAAGCCCGACAGCGCTTGAAAGACAGCTTGCGGATAATCCCGGCGTAAGCCTTGTCATAATCACCTCGCCGACATACGAGGGAATTTGCTCTGATATCAAAGAAATCGCACAGATTTGCCATTCCTACGGCGCAAAGCTCTTTGTTGACGAAGCGCACGGCGCGCATTTTCCGTTTCACAGTGCTTTTCCGCAAAATGCGATGCAGTGCGGAGCCGATATCGCCGTTGTCAGTCTTCACAAGACCATGCCGGCGCTGACACAGACCGCGCTGTTATTGACAAGCAACAGAGAAATGGTTCAGCCTCTGCAGTCGGCATTGTCATTCTTTCAGACGAGCAGCCCGTCATATGTTCTCATGAGCTGTATTGAAAACTGTCTGACGGAGAAGTGGGATTTTGACGGCTATATTAACAGAATACATCGTCTCGAAAATTCTCTGAGAGAATTAAATAACCTTAAAATGCTTTTCCGCGGGCAAGAGGATTATGACTTCGGCAAGCTCGTTATTTCCACACAAAACGCCGGTATCAGCGGCATTGAGCTTGCGGATATTCTGAGAAAACGATACAATATCGAGGTTGAAATGGCGGCAAACGGCTATATTATCGCCATGACCTCGGTATGTGATACCGATTGCGGCTTTGACAGACTCAAAAACGCGCTGCTTAAAATCGACCTGAACTGCTCAGGCGGCTGGAGTGATAATTTCCGGATGACCTTTGAGCTTCCCGAAAGGCGTCTGTTTCCATTTGAGATAACAAGGACAAAAGCCGTTGATTTCAAAGAAGCGCAGGGCATGATTTCCGCCGAGGACATTTTTGCCTACCCGCCGGGAATCCCGATTATAGTTAAGGGAGAGGTTCTTTCCGCTGAATTGATCGGATATATCACAGCTTTGCGCGGCAGTAATGTAAATATCATTTCAAGCGCGGATTCATATCCCGAATCCATATTGATTGCAGATTTGTAATTGACAAAACACGCGCTGTATGGTAAGATTTATATAGATTGATAAAGGAGTTTGATAACTATGAAAAGAATTAAAACTATTGAAACTCGCGATCTCAAGAAGAGCGTAAAGACCGGCGGCTGCGGCGAGTGCCAGACCTCCTGCCAGTCAGCTTGCAAGACCTCCTGCGGCGTTGCAAACCAGCAGTGCGAGAAGTGCAGCGAGAAATAATTTTAATTTCAAATGAAGGATTTACGCCGTTACATCTTTTCGTAACGGCTTTCCTTTTGTCAGGAGAATAATATGATTCATCAATACAAGCTTAACGGATATAACATAGTGCTCGATGTCTACAGCGGAAGCGTACACCTCGTCGACGACCTCGCGTATGACGTGATTGAGATGTTCGAAAACCACAGCCGTGAGGATATCATCTGTGCAATGCTCGAAAAGTACAAGTATGACGCTGAGATCAATAAAGAAGAAATCAGCGACTGCATCGATGACGTGCAGGAGCTCAGGGACATGGGAAAGCTTTTCACTCCCGACCAATACGAGAACCTCGCCTTTGATTTCAAAAAGCGCAATACTGTTATCAAGGCGCTTTGTCTGCACATCGCCCATACCTGCAACCTCAACTGCGAGTACTGCTTCGCCTCTCAGGGCAAGTACCACGGCGAGCGCGCTCTTATGTCCTTTGAGGTAGGAAAGAGAGCGATAGACTTTCTTATTGAGAATTCGGGCAGCAGGGTCAACCTCGAGGTTGATTTCTTCGGCGGCGAGCCGCTGATGAATTTCGACGTTGTAAAGGAAATTGTAGCCTACGCGAGAAGCATCGAAAAGCAGCACAACAAGAACTTCCGCTTCACTCTTACCACAAACGGAATGCTTGTTGACGACGACGTTATCGAGTTTGCGAATAAGGAGTGTCACAACGTTGTCCTGAGTCTTGACGGAAGAAAAGAAATCCACGACAATCTCCGCAAGACAATCAACGGCAAGGGCAGCTACGACGTGATCGTGCCGAAGTTTCAGGAATTTGTCAAAAGGCGCGGCAACCGCGGCTATTACGTCCGCGGCACCTTTACGCATAACAACACGGACTTCACAAACGATATTTTTCACATGGCTGACCTCGGCTTTACCGAGCTTTCGATGGAACCCGTCGTATGCGCTCCGAGCGATCCTTACGCCCTGACATACGATGATCTGCCCGTTCTCTTTGAACAGTACGAAATCCTCGCCAAAGAGATGATAAAGCGCGAAAAAGAGGGCAGACCTATTACTTTCTACCACTATATGATTGATCTCACGGGCGGCCCTTGTATTTACAAACGCGTCTCGGGCTGCGGCTCGGGAACCGAGTACATGGCGGTTACACCTTGGGGAGACCTCTATCCATGCCACCAATTTGTCGGCGACGAGAAATACAGGCTCGGCGACATCTGGAATGGCGTCGATAACAAGGAAATTCAGAACGAGTTCAAGCTCTGCAACGCCTACGCCAGACCCGACTGCAAGGATTGCTGGGCAAGGCTGTACTGCAGCGGCGGCTGCGCAGCAAACGCCTACCACGCCACAGGTTCTATCAACGGTATTTACAAATATGGCTGCGAGCTCTTCAAAAAGCGCATGGAGTGCGCGATTATGATGAAGGCGGCATTAGCCGAAAACGACTGACGGAGGTAAACGATGACCAGAGATTTATGTTATTTTTATCCTTGTCCGCTCAATGTTGTATACGGCGCCTTTGTTCAGACAGCGGCGCAGAAATTCGGCAAGGACTGCAAGCAGACTCCGATGATCGCTCTTAGCTTCGGACTTAATTTTTCAATGAAATATAACATGAACGGGGGCTCGTGTACGATTCATTTTATTCCGTATCAAAACGGCACCGCTATCAATATCCGCTACTCCGTTGTTCAGCTTTTGGGAGCGAGATACAAAAAGCATGCAGAGGATATGCTCCTGTTCGCCAATCAGATAATCAGAGCGAACGCGCAGCCCGCTAATATCAACGTGCAGGAATTTTTGAACTACGAGGCGGCTCATGCCCCGGCTAATCAGTCGCCGATGGCGCAGCCCTTTCAGAATCCTCAGACGGCGCCTGTTCAGGGTTATCAGCCCGCGCAGCCTGCTCCGGTTCAGCCTCAGCCCGTTCCTCAGCAAGCGTACACTCAGCCTGTCCGTCAGTACTCGCCTCCGCAGCAACCCGTATCAGGAGCCGGATTCTGCACCAAATGCGGAAAACCTCTGCCCGCCGGCGCGAGATTCTGTACCGGCTGCGGTACACCTGTTACTGCCAAATCAGCAGCTCCATCCTGTCCCACCTGCGGAAATCCCTTGCGCGGCGATGAAAAATTCTGCGTGAGATGCGGAACACAACTTAAATAAATCGCTTCAGCGGAGACGTTTCATAGCGCCTCCGCTGTTTTGTGTCAGAATAATCTCATAATATTCGCTATTGCAGCACAGACAGCGATCCCGAGTACAGTCGGAATAGCCATTGACAAAAGCGTCCATTTCAGACTGCCTGTTTCCTTTTTTATTGTCAGGCAGGTCGTGGAGCAGGGAAAATGCAGCACCGTCATAACTGTCATGCAAACAGCCGTTGTCACTGTCCAGCCGTTTGCCGACAAAAGACTCAGCAGCTCCGGATAACCCGAATACTCCGTAAGAACACCGCTCGCAGTGTATGACATTATAATTATCGGGATCACCGTTTCGTTCGCGGGAAAGCCGAGGATAAACGCCGTTAATATCACTCCGTCCAGTCCGATAAACCGTCCGAACGGGTCGAGAAAATCAGTGCAGTACCGCAATACCGAGCAATCTCCGATTTTTATATTCGCCGTCAGCCAGATCACGGCTCCCGCGGGAGCGGCGACGATTACTGCCCTGCCTAAGACAAAGAGCGTCCTGTGAAGCATTGAGCGTGCTATTGTTTTTAATATCTGCGGCTTACGGTACGGAGGAAGCTCAAGAGCAAATCCCGACTGCGTGCCCTTCAGCACGGTCACGGACAGCAGCTTTGACACTCCGAGCGTGATTAATACGCATGCAACCAGAATCAGCAGCAAAATCAGCGCAGTCTCAAGTGAACTGATTATCCCGAACGCGCTGCCGGCGAAAAACATCATTATCATCGCGATCAAAATCGGAAATCTTCCGTTGCAGGGCATAAAGTTATTTGTAAGAACAGCAATCAGTCTTTCCCTCGGATTTTCGATAATCCTGCACCCTGTGACTCCGCAGGCGTTGCAGCCGATACCCATCGCCATGCTCAGGCTCTGTTTTCCGTTACTGCCGCAGCATGAGAAAAATTTATCGAGGTTGAACGCGATGCGCGGAAGATAACCCGAATCCTCGATTATTGAAAACAAAGGAAAGAAAACTGCCATCGGCGGAAGCATTACCGACACAACCCAGCTCAGCGTAGTATACACTCCGTCAATCAGAATTCCCCTCAGAAATCCAGGCGCCTGTAATAAATCCGACAAATAATACAGCCATTCCTTTATTAATCCGAACAGCGCACTCAGCCACCCGCTCGGATAATTGGCGCCTATTGCCGTGATCCAGAACAGGAGGGCAAACAGCGCGAGCATAATAGGTATTCCTGTCGCTTTTGATGTCAGTATTTTGTCGAGCCTGCTCCGTTTTGTACTCTTGCTGTATCTGACGCATTTTTCGCAGATCTCACGGCTCCTGTTCGAAAGCAAAAGGGCGTTGTCGAGCAGAGGTGTGTTATTAATATCTACAGAAGCGTCCTTTTCGCATATCTCCTGCACGGTTTGTTTCAATTCTTCCAAGCCTGCTTTTTTGACCGCGCACGTTTTCAGAACGGGAATCCCGAGCTCCTTTGACAGGATTTCCGTATCTATAACGGTGCCGTTTCTTTTTGCCTCGTCGCTCATGTTAAGACAGAGAACCGCCTTGCTTTGCAGCTCCAGAACCTCTAAGATATAACTGAGGTTCCGCTCGAGCACATTTGAGTCAGCGACAATAATTACGCAGTCGGCATTTTTTTCGCTCAGATAGCTTTGAGATACGCTTTCTTCCTTTGAATAGCTTTTCATTGAGTATGTGCCGGGAAGGTCTGTGACGTTGAAAAAACAGTCATGATACTTATATATTCCCGTGCACAGCTCAACGGTTTTGCCGGTCCAGTTTCCGGTATGCTGTTTCAGCCCCGTGAGTGCGTTGAAAACCGTGCTTTTTCCGACGTTCGGATTACCGGCAAGCGCAATTTCATATGTCATCGTCACACCTCACCCAAATCTCTGAGCTGTCCTTGTTTCTCAGGGCAATCAGCGTATGCTTCACAAAATACGCGACAGGGTCGCCAAAGGGAGATTTGAACACGGGAGTTATCCTGCAGCCCTCAACAATGCCCAAATCGTTTATTCTTTTTCTGCTGTTACCGCCGCCGACACCGGCGACGACAGCGGTTTTATTCAGCGGTAAATCGCACAATCTTTTCAGTTCATTCATTCTATCACCATTCTTAAGTTCATTGTATGCCGGGCAGGATTTTTTGTGAGGAAGCCGCTTGAATTTCTACTCCGGTTATGATAAAATATCACTTGCTAAGGGGTATGGTAATGAACAGAACAAACAACATAAAAAGCAGCTTTTACCTTTCCCTGACTGCGATAATATGGGGCGTCGCCTTTGTATTCCAGTCAATGGGAAACAACTACATGGAGCCGTTTACCTTCAATTCGGCGCGGAATTTTCTGGGATTTCTTGTTTTAATCCCGATAGTTATTATAAAGCTCAAAAAGCCGGAGCTGTTTTCGGGAAAGAGCGAAGCCGTCGTGATAGACAAGAGAATCACAGTCATTGGCGGAATCTGCTGCGGTCTTGCGCTTGCCGCCGCAGGAATGTTCCAGCAGTACGGAGTAAAATATACCACAGTCGGCAAAGCGGGATTTATTACGACGCTTTATATTATTCTGACGCCGATATTCGGTCTGCTTCTCGGAAAGAAATGCCACTTTACCGTGTGGATCGGCGCCGTCGGAGCGGTTGCGGGACTGTACATGCTCTGTATAAACGGCAGCCTCAGCCTTTCGCCGGGCGATATTCTCGTGTTCATTTGCGCGATTCTTTTTGCCGTACATATTCTGCTTGTCGATTATTTTTCACCAAAGACTGACGGAGTGCTGCTCTCGTGCATACAGTTTTTTGTATGCGCGATTGTGTGCGGCGCAATTGCCCTGATTATCGAGCATCCGTCATGGGAACAGCTCACTCAGGGCGCGATTCCGATTTTATACACCGGAGTCATGTCCAGCGGAGTAGCCTACACACTGCAGATCATTGGTCAGAAAAATTTCAATCCGACAATCGCCGCCATGATTATGAGCCTTGAATCGGTGATTTCCGCCCTTGCTAGCTACTTTGCCTACAGCATGGGCTGGCTCGAACAGGATCAGAGCATGACCGTTGTACAGATACTCGGGTGTTTAATTATGTTCTGCTCTGTAATATTCGTTCAGCTGCCGTTTGACAAGCTCAGAAAGCATTGACGGCACGGAGTTTATATGCTATACTGATAAAAACAAAATATACAGGCTTTGCGTTTTTTCGCTCTGCGAAATGTAATAGAGAATACGGTGAGAATCCGTAGCAACTGTCATTACTGTGTTTGGAATTATCCATAAGTCAGATCGCTGCCGCATTGCCTTGGACTTGCATTCTTGGACAAGAAGAAGCGCAGCCACTCTGACCGCTTATGCGGCTCTTTGCGTTGTGCTTTTCTGAGTATATCGGAAAAGCATTTTTGCTTTCCAGAAACAAATGGAGGAACCATTATGAAAAAAACTATACGTCGCATTGCTGCGACAGCCCTTGCGACCGTTATGACGGTCACCGCCGCATGCGTATCACTCAGCGTGTCCGCGGCAAGCGGAAAAATTAGACTTGTTGTAAAGAACGAAACCTATTCCGTTTCAGACGGAGCCGCTTGGAACGGGATTCTTTACGACAAGACTGTAGACATTTCCGATGGTACGGACGCTCTCTCGACCGTTACAGCCGCCCTGCGCGAGGACAATATTCAGCTCACCGTTAACGACACACAGTGGGGCTCGTATATCGCCTCTGTCGGTAATATCGCGGAAAACGACGCCGCACAGTACAGCGGCTGGATGGGTGTACAGAACGACTGGGTAGTAAACAACAACCTCGCATACATCTTCCTAAGAGACGGCGACACATTTGAACTGACTTATTCGGTAAAAATGGGCGCAGATATCGGCGCTGACTGGAATAATCCCACAACCGCTCTCAAGGAACTCAGCATTGACGGACTGACTCTCAACGAGGAGTTCACACCCTCAAATACCGACTACACCGCAACCGTCGGTGATGAAGTGAAAAACATCTTTGTCCTGCCCACAGCCGAGAACAAGAATTATCAGGTGAGAACCTATATTAACGAGTATTCTCCTGTAAACTACGGCTACAGAAAGACCGATTCAATCGAGGTCAAGGCAGGCGATACGCTCTATATCGGCGTTGGCAACGAAGCTTGGCCGGGCTCATATCCTGCGGAAACCGTTTACAAGGTACACGTAATGGCAGAGGACGCTAAACTCGGCGACGTAAATTTTGACGGTGTAATCGACATCACCGACGCAACGCTTATCCAGAAGGCGAGCATTGATCTTGTGGAGTTCTCAGAGTTGCAGAACAAGCTCGCGGATTACAACGGCGACGGCAGAGTATCCGTACTCGACACGACCGCTGTCCAGCGTATGCTCGCTTCGAAATGAAAAAAATAATTTGTATTTTAACCGCTCTTCTTTTGCTGTGTCCGCTGACTGTTTTCGCGTCAGAGGGCAGCACCGGTGAAATATATAACGCCGTAAAAAAGCAGCTCCTTGAATGTCCGGTGCCGCAGGTCGGTTCAATAGGCGGTGAATGGCTTGTTATCGGGCTTTCACGCGCGGGAGCTCTGACGAAAGAGATGGCTGACGGATATTACGGCAACGTTGTCGCTTATGTAAACGAAAAGGGCAGCGCAAAGCTCGATCGGAATAAATCCACAGAAAATTCCCGCTTGGTTCTCGCGCTGACAGCTATCGGCAGGAATCCCGAAAATGTTAACGGATATAATCTGCTGCAGCCGCTTTCTGATTTCAACTTCGTTAAGAAGCAGGGTATAAACGGTCCTGTCTGGGCGCTGATCGCCATCGACAGTCTGCAATATGAAATCCCCGAAACAACCGCGAAGGAACAGACCACACGAGAGAAGCTGATTGATTATATTCTCGGAAAACAGCTTCAATCCGGCGGCTGGGCTCTCGGTGAACAGGAAGCAGACCCAGATATGACGGGTATGGCGATACAAGCTCTCGCTCCGTATTACAACAGGAATAATATAGTAAAGAACGCTGTGGACAAGGCGCTTGACTTCGTTTCTGCAACTCAGCGTGACGACGGCGGACTTTCCGACGCGTCCGATTCTCCGGAGTGCTGTGCTCAGATGATCACGGCGCTGACAGCTCTGGGTATTGATCCTGAATCTGACGAGAGGTTTATCAAGAACTCAAACAGCGTTCTCGACTGCATGTTACGATTTTCTCTTGATAACGGCTTTGCGCACGATGTCGGCGGAGAATACAATCAGATGTCCACGGAGCAGGCGTTTTACGCTCTTACCGCCGTTAACAGGCTCCGCGAAAGCAGAACTCCGCTCTATGATATGTGCGATCTGCTTATGGAATACGACCTTAATCTTGATGGCAAAGTTGACATCACAGATGCGACCTTGGCTCAAAAGGCGATTGCCGAGCTCGAAACACTCAGTCTCAGGCAGCTCAGAATAGCCAGAGCAAACAGCGAAGGCAAGGTTGAGGTCACCTTTGTTACAGACACACAGCGATACATAGCTTCACGTTAAGGCGGAATCACTATGCTAACCTTCATCAAAAAGTACAAATACATCATAATTACAGCCGCAGCGATCGTTGCGGCTTTAGCTATTGCGTTTGCGGCGGGAAATTCCAATCATGTTGAAACGCAAACTCCCGACGAGGCAACGACTGTCGCGCAAATAACTGAAACCACCGTTAAGCCTGCAACAACTCAAAATACAACCGCAGCCGATACTACTAAAGAGTCAGCCGAAACTACATCCGCTGAAATGACATCGACAGCTGTTTCGACAACAGATAACGAAACGATCACGGAAAATACTGACGAGCCTACGGAGCCTGTGACAGACAGGTATAGAACCGAACCTGTGCCTACCGGAAAACCTCAGCCCGTTGAGCCGCAAGAGCAGACGACGCATGACAACACGCTCAGATGTACTCTGTCGATCTCCTGCGCAACGATTCTTGATAACATGGACAAGCTGGACGAGGAATACCACGAGCTTGTACCCTCAGATGGCTGGATATTAAAGCCCGAGCAGTTTGAATTCGCTGAGGGAGAGTCGGTGTTCGATCTGCTCGTCAGGGTTTGCAAGGACAAGAAAATACACCTCGACCACAGCTTTACGCCTGCGTACAATTCCGCGTATATCAAGGCTATCGGCAATCTCTACGAGTTTGACTGCGGCGACGAGTCCGGCTGGGTCTATGGAGTCAACGGCTGGGCGCCAAACTACGGCTGCTCACGCTACGCGCTGAAAAACGGCGATAAGGTTGAATTCCGTTATACCTGTCAGCTCGGTCATGACTTGAAGTGGAGTGAATAATGAAGGATACCTTTTGCAAAACTCACCCGATCGTCGGTTTGGTTTATTTCGCGGCAGTGATTTCGTTTTCGATGTTTATGATGAACCCTGTGTGCCTTGTAATATCTCTGCTTTGCGCGGTGATAAACGCCGTTTGGCTAAACGGGCGAAAAGCCGTGATGTTCGGACTTAAAATCATACTTCCGACCGCCTTGCTTGTGATAATAATCAACCCTGTCGTTAACCACGCGGGAGTTACTATCCTCGGATATCTCCCGTGGGATAATCCGCTGACGCTCGAGTCGATTGTCTACGGAGCAGCGTCTGCCGTCATGCTCAGCAGCGTGGTGTTCTGGTTCTCGTCGTTCAACACGGTAATGACCGCTGACAAGCTCGTGTATCTCTTCGGCAGGATTTTGCCGTCGCTGGGTCTTGTTCTCTCAATGGCATTTCGATTTGTGCCGCGATTTGCTGAACAGTTCCGCGAGGTCAGAGCCGCTCAAAGAATGCTTGGCAGAGAAAAAAACGGCTTTATTGAAAAAACAAAGTCCGCTATCCGTGTGATTTCAGTTATGATTTCTCACGCTCTCGAGGGTTCAATAGAAACCGCTGACTCAATGAAGGCGAGAGGTTACGGACTAAAGGGCAGGACCGCGTACTCTCTGTTCCGATTTCATAAGAGCGACGCCGCCTTTCTTGTCTTTTCCTGCGTATGTACCGCTGCATTAATAATTCTGAGGATTTTCGGTACCGCGAAATACCGTTATTTTCCGTCGGCAAAAGGAGAGCTGACAGGATTATTTGCAGTGATTTTTTATACTGTATATTTTATGCTGATGATAATGCCGTTTGCCGTTAATCTGGGGGAGGAAATACGATGGAAGCGTTTACAATCCGCAATCTGAGCTTTGCCTATCCCGAATCGGAAGATGTGCTGAAAAATATCAGCTTTTCGGTAAACGAGGGCGAATTCCTGACTGTCTGCGGAGCATCCGGCAGCGGAAAAAGCACGCTTCTGAGACTGCTCAAGCCTTCTCTTTCACCTCATGGAAGGAAAACAGGTGAAATCCTTTTTTGCGGTAAAATACTTTCAGAGCTTTCTCAACGTCAGGAATGCGGGTCGATTGGCTTTGTTCAGCAGTCGCCCGAAAACCAGCTCGTCACTGACAAAGTATGGCATGAGCTTGCCTTCGGACTTGAAAGTCTTGGTATGAAAAACGCAGAAATCCGCCGCAGAGTCGCGGAAACAGCTTCGTTCTTCGGCATTGAACAGTATTTTGAAAACGACGTAGCGACTCTTTCGGGCGGTCAGAAGCAGCTGCTTAACCTCGCTTCCGTGATGGCAATGCAGCCGGATGTACTGATCCTCGACGAACCTACCAGTCAGCTCGACCCGATTGCCGCAGGCGATTTTATATCCTGCCTTCACAGGATAAACAAGGAGCTGGGCGTTACGATAATAATTTCCGAGCACCGCACCGAGGAACTGCTGCCTTTAAGCGACAGAGTGCTTGTGCTTAACGAGGGAGAGATCCTGTCACTTGACACTCCGCTCAAAACAGGACAAAACCTTATATCACACGACAGCAGTCTTTTTAAGATGCTGCCGTCAGCCATGCGCATCTGGCACACGGTCGATACTTCGTCCGCTTGTCCCGTCACGGTCGCTCAGGGCAGGGAATGGCTGAATCATTACGTAAGGGCTCATGAAACACTTCCGCTGTACCCGGAGATAATTCCGCAATGCGGCGATGCCATCGTCAATTTAAAAAATATTTGGTTCCGCTATAAAAAAGACAGCCCTGATGTGCTGAAAAATCTATCACTTGATATCCGCAGAGGAGAATTTTTGGCGATTCTCGGCGGCAACGGCGTGGGAAAATCCACGCTTTTATCCCTGATAAACGGCTCGCTTAAACCGTACAGCGGAAAAATCCATTCAAATGATTTACATGTTGCAACCCTTCCACAGAACCCGGCGCTGCTGCTCAGCGGCAATACAGTTCTTGCTTCGTTAAATGAAATGGGAAAAACAAAAGACGAGCTCAATCATGTCATCGCCTTGTGCGGGCTGGAACGTCTGCTCGAACGCCACCCGTTTGATTTGTCCGGCGGCGAAACCCAACGTGCCGCGCTCGCTAAACTGCTGCTTGCAAATCCAGACGTTATTCTTCTCGACGAGCCGACAAAGGGGATAGATAACGCTTACAAGGAGCGGTTCGCTTCAATAATAAATACACTGACAGCAAGCGGCAAGGCGGTCGTAATGGTAAGCCATGACGTCGAATTCTGCGCGAAATATCCTCACCGTTGTTTAATGCTTTTCAACGGAGAGCTCGTTGCTGAGGGTACGCCCAGGGAATTCTTTTCCACCAACAGCTTTTACGTCACCTCATCGCGCAGAATGTCAAAGGGTATTCTTGAAAACGCAATAACACCTGAGGATGTTATCTATTGTTGCACTGGTAAAAATACTGATAAATTTCCCGAAATCACCGGCGATTTTCATTTCGGCGAAAAACCTCCGGAGAAGCCTGTTCAAAAGCGCAAAATGCCGTTTTGGAAAAAGCTGACCGCGGTTTTCGGTTGTCTTTCACTGCTTTTCGGATTTCTTGTGAATATCGAAGCATTACCTTTGGCTTTGCCGTTTTGGGCAAACTGTTTGCTTGTTGCCGTGCCGCTGATTATCCTCATGCTTTCGCTGAGTGAACTGACGCGTAAGCCGCTCGGAGAGATCAGGAGCAGCAAGCTCTCAAAACGGACGATCGCGGCAACGGTGATGATACTGCTAGCGATTCCCGTAACCATATTTATCGGCACGACATATCTAAAAGACGAGAGGTATCTTTTTATCTCGCTGCTTGTGCTGTTTGAGTGTATGCTCCCGTTTTTCCTTATTTTTGAGGGCAGAAAACCTCAGCCGAGAGAGCTTGTGATCATCGCCGTAATGTGCGCGATAGTTATTGCCGGACGTTCGGCGTTTGCTCCTCTGCCGCAGATAAAACCTGTAATTGCGCTGGTTATCATCTCGGGAGTAGCGTTCGGCGCTGAATCGGGCTTCATGGTCGGCGCTGTGACAATGCTCGTGTCTAATATCTATTTCGGACAGGGCGCGTGGACTCCATGGCAGATGTTTGCCGCTGGGATTATAGGATTCATCGCGGGAATCCTTTTTCAGAAAGGCTTTCTTTGCCGCAGCCGCGGTGCGCTTTGTGTGTTCGGTTTTATTATGACGCTCGCTGTCTACGGACTGATAATGAATTTTTCTACGATTATACTGACTCGTGTGCCGATAACATGGGCGACTGTGCTCTCGTTCTACGCACAGGGATTGCCGTTTGATTTAATTCACGCTTTTTCAACAGCGGTAATTTTGTTTTTTGCAGCCGAGCCGCTGCTTTATAAGCTCGACAGAGTTAAAACAAAATACGGCTTATTGGAACATCGAAAATTCAGTGAGGAAAAACAGAATGTTGAAGCTAAGACCGTTTAAGCCCTCGGACGCGCCCATGATAGCGGGCTGGATTCACTCCGAGATCGAGCACGGAGATCGGCACCGAGAATTATTCAATCATGGGCGAAAGCTGGGAATGCATTGAAATGGAACTGAAAAAGCGCCGCAATTAAGCGACGCTTTTCTTAATATGATATAATTTCGTAGCCGTCCTCGGTAACGAGCACCTGAATCTCCCACTGTGCGGAAGGAGTGCCGTCTTTTGTGTAAATCGTCCAGCCGTTTTCCTCATCGGTGTAAATCGCCGGCTTGCCCATGTTTATCATCGGCTCGATCGTAAAAATCATTCCGGGCACCATGAGCATTTCGGTACCTTTTTCGCTGACGTAGCTGACCCACGGATCCTCGTGGAACTCAAGTCCGATGCCGTGGCCGCCGACTTCTCTTACAACGGAGTAGCCCTTGCTCTTGACAAAGTCGTTGACTGCCTGACCCATATCTCCGAGGAAGTTCCATGGTTTTACTTCCTTCAAGCCCTCGCTGAGTGCCTGCTTTGCGGCTTCGACGAGCGCTTTTTTTTCGTCGCTGACATCACCGATACAGAACATTCTCGACGAGTCAGAGTAATAGCCGTTGAGGTTTGTGGAACAGTCGACGTTTACGATATCGCCGTCCTTGAGAATGATATCCTCAGAGGGAATACCGTGGCAGACCTCGTCGTTTATTGATGTGCAGACGCTCTTAGGAAAGCCCTGATAATCCAAGGGCGCGGGAATGCCGCCCATTTTTGTGGTGATGTCGTAAACCCAGCGGTCAATCTCGGCAGTTGATATGCCTGCCCTGATATGTTCGGCAACATAGTCGAGAACTGCGATATTGATTTTCGCGCTCTCTTTGATTTTTTCAATCTGTTCAGCGGTTTTAATTATGCTGTGGTCGGGTACAACATGACCCTCGGCTTCGATTTCCTCAATACGCTCGTCAAAATCTATGTGGCACTTCTTGTACTTTTTGCCGCTGCCACACCAGCATTCGTCGTTTCTTCCCGGTTTCTTCATATCTATACTCCTTACACTTTTTTATTCCAGATAATTATACCACTTAATACGTCAGCCGACAAGACAAATTTGTGTTTTTGTTGCCAAGATCGCTCAAATGCGGTATAATGGTAATATCGCAACGACCGCCGCGCATATTTTATTGCAGAGGTGGTAACGTGAATATTAAAAGATTTGCCGCGGTTTTTCTGATAGTGTTTTTTCTCTCCGTATTCATCGCGCTGATGGTAACATCGACTGCGAGAATTACCCTCAATACCGCCGCTATGCCAAAGACGCCGATGCCTCACATTGTGATCGACGCCGGTCACGGCGGAGAGGACGGAGGCGCTGTCAGCTTTGACGGAGTTCCCGAGAAGGAGATCAATCTAGCAATTGCTCATGATGCAAACGATTTGCTGACCTTTTTCGGATTTTATACCGAAATGACGCGTACCAAGGACTGTGACCTTTCAACAGATGGCGAAAACACCAAGCAGCGCAAGAACAGCGACATGAAAAACAGGTTGGAAATCTTCAACTCCTCCGAAAATAACGCGGTAATAAGTATTCATCAGAACAAGTTCTCGGATACTTCCTCTCGCGGCACACAGGTTTTTTATTCGCCGAACAATGACAGAAGCCTGCTGCTGGCAGACGCGATCAAGTTCTCGGTGAAATCCCAGCTCCAGCCCGACAACGAACGGCTCAGCAAGCCCGCGGGAAGCGGAATATACCTGTTAAAAAACGCAACTCAGCCCGCGGTAATCGTCGAGTGCGGCTTTTTATCAAACAGGGAAGAATGTGAAAAACTAAAGACCGCCGAGTATCAGCGGCAAATGGCATTCGCGATAACGACGGGCTTTCTCGATTACTATAATACGAATCAGGATGTGAAATAAATGGCAAAAATCAAAAGCGTCTACATTTGCTCGGAATGCGGCTACGAAACCCCAAAGTGGGTCGGCAAATGCCCGTCTTGCGGCGAATGGAACACAATGAATGAGGAAATCAAGGAGACATCAAAGACAGCTCCCGCAGTCAGGACTCGTTCCTCGTCGACATACGCGCAGCCGTATTCGATACGCGAGATATCGACGGATGATGAGCACCGCTACGACACAGGCTGTCACGAGCTCAACCGTGTGCTCGGCGGCGGCATCGTCAAGGGCAGCCTTATTCTTCTCGGAGGCGACCCTGGCATCGGAAAATCCACGGTGCTGATGCAGATATGCCAGTTCCTAGGCGATACGCTGAAAATCCTCTATGTATCGGGCGAGGAATCAAAGAGGCAGTTAAAGCTGAGAGCGATACGCCTTGAGGTAGACTCTCCGAATCTCTTTATCATGACCGAAACCGACGTAGAGGTGGTCTGTGAGCAGATAAAGAGCATCAAGCCCGACCTCGTTATGATAGACTCGATCCAGACCATGAACCTCTCTGAGCTCAACTCCTCGCCGGGCAGCGTAACCCAGGTCAGGGAATGCACAAATATCCTTATGCGCACGGCAAAGTCTCTCGATATCCCTATGTTTGTCGTCGGTCATGTCAACAAGGAAGGCTCTATCGCGGGTCCGAAGGTGCTTGAGCACATTGTCGATACCGTTCTGCATTTTGAGGGCGACAAGCAAATGAGCTGCCGCATTTTGCGCGCGGTAAAGAACCGCTATGGCTCAACGAATGAGATCGGCGTTTTTGAAATGACCGACAAGGGATTAAAAGAAGTCGAAAATCCGTCGGTCATGCTGCTCTCCGGCAGACCGAGCAAGGTTTCGGGTACCTGCGTAACCTGTACGATAGAGGGCTCAAGACCTATTCTCGCTGAGACCCAAGGGCTTGCGACTCAGTCGGGATACGGCAACGCTCGCAGAATGGCTACGGGCTACGATTACAACCGCCTATCCATGATACTCGCGGTTCTCGAAAAACGAGCCGGGTACTTTTTTTCAAACAGCGATACATATATCAACATTGTCGGCGGTCTGAGGGTGGACGAGCCCGCTATTGACCTCTCGATCGCTATGGCTCTTGTCAGCAGCCTTAAGGACGAGCCTGTGTACGAAAAAGCCGTCGTATTCGGCGAAATCGGACTCGCGGGTGAAATACGTTCCGTTTCTCAGGCGCAAATGCGAGTCAACGAGGCTGTTCGTCTGGGCTTTGACAGAATCATATTACCGTTCCATAACCTTAAGGGTGTTCAGTGCGAGGACGCTGAGCTTATCGGCGTCAGAAATATCAGGGAAGCTTACGAGGCCGTCACAAAATGAGCATTGTCATGAGCGGAGAATATCCTGAATTTGTCAGTGCGATGCATGACCGCGGTTATAAAGTTATTCCGACAAAACGCATCTCGTGTTATCATCAGCCCGAGCAATTTCATGCGGATATGCAATTGTTAAAAATCCGCGACAGATTATTCACACCGGATAAATGCCGCAGAAAGCCGTCCCGCGATTACCCGCAAAATGTGCTGCTAAACTGTCTTTTTCTCGGAAACAGGCTATACGGCAAGCTCACAGCGATCGATGAAACGATCTTGGAATACTGCGAGGAACAAGGAATTGAGCTTGTAAACGTCAATCAGGGCTACACGCGCTGTTCAACGCTCATTGTAAACGAGTATGCGGTTATCACTGCCGACACGTCGATTGAAAAAGCGATGAAGGCACATGGGGTAGAGGTACTGCGGATTTCACAGGGTCATATCAGACTTGAGGGCTTTGATTACGGCTTTATCGGAGGCTGCTCAGGAAGAATCGGTAACACAATATTCTTTTTCGGAAATATAAGAAATCACCCTGATTATTCTGAGATCAAGGCGTTTATCGATAGTTATAATTCGAAATTCGAAATATTATGCGAAGAAATCCCGCTGACAGACATCGGCGGAATTGTGGAGATATAAAAATGAAGCTGACTGATATTGATAACGGAAATGAATTTGACTTCGGACGAACCTCGGACTGCTACTCAAAATACCGCGATATTTACCCTCAGAGCATGTACGAAAAACTGATTGCATTCGGAATAGGCAAGAGAGAACAGCGTATTCTCGACTTGGGCAGCGGAACGGCGATTCTTCCTATTAATATGTACCATACAGGCGCTTATTTCACGGCGACGGATATCTCTGAGAACCAAATCGCGTATGCACAAAAAACGGCGTCTGAGAGGGGAATTGAGAACATCGATTTCCGCGTATGCTCTGCTGAGGACACGGGCTTTGATGACAACAGCTTTGATGTTGTGACAGCGGTGCAGTGTTTTCAATATTTTGACAAGGAAAAAGCGACGGCAGAGATCTGCAGAGTGCTGAAACCAGACGGACGGTTTTGCGTTATTTTTATGGATTGGCAGCCTTTTCGGGACGCCGTGATTATGGAAATGGAGCAGCTTGTGCTGAAATTCAACCCGTCATGGAGCGGCAGAGGATTTAAAAACTTCCGTTACAGCTATCCTGATTGGGCGGAAAATAAATTTGAAATCGAAACCGTTCATTCATATAACGCGGCTCTTTCGTTTACAAAGGAAGCGTGGCTGGGACGAGTCAAAACCTGCCGCGGCATCGGCGCGAGTCTGCCAAATGATAAAATCGCGGAGTTTGAAATCGAGTACCGTGAGTTATTGAAAAAATACCCGGAGCCGCTTCAATTAATGCACCAAATACATATTGAAATTTACAGAGTCAATAAATAAAAGGGGAGATGTGCTGAACATCTCCTCATTCTTTTTTGTGGTTGACGTTTGCGAGAGGATTAAGGTCAGCCGCTTTTTTCATTTGTTCGGAACTCAAATGAGTGTAGATTTCTGTTGTGGCGAGATTTTCATGACCGAGCACTTCCTTGAGGACGCGCACATCAACTCCGCCGTGCTGGTACATAAGCGTAGCGGCGGTATGGCGCAGCTTATGACAGGAATAACCCTGAGCGCTCAGACCGATTTTCTCGAGGTATTTATATACCATTGCCTGGATCGTTTTGACAGACATACGATTATTGTTGCGACTGATAAAGAGAGCGGTTTTGTCCTTGACTCCGTCGACGGGACGAACCTTCATGTAATCCTGAATCGCGGTAATACACGCGGAATTGAGATAAACTATTCGTTCCTTGTTGCCCTTGCCGAGCACGCGCATAGTGTTGTCAGTGCGGATATCGGTGTAATTAAGACCCGCCATTTCCGACACGCGCAGTCCGCAGTTGAGAAACAGAGTCAGAATCGCGTAGTCGCGTTCCTTATGTTCACCTTCAACCGCGTTCAAGAGTTCGACGCTTTGTTCGAGGGAAAGATATTTGGGGAGAGCCTTCTTTTTTTTAGGCGTTTCCAGCTCGTCAATCGGATTACGAGAGAGACAATGTTCCTTTTTAGAAATATAATTAAAAAATCCTCTCAGACTCGAAACCTTGCGTGAACGTGAAGCGGCGTGATTTCCGCGCTCGCGCTGTAGATAGTTCATATACTCATAAGCGTCCTCGAGAGTGACAGACTCGAGCAGCTCAATGCCGATGTCGTCAATTTTGATTTTCTCAAAATCCATATCGTCGGGTACGAGTCTGCGGGCACGTTTTAAATAGCGGAAGAACGTCCGCAAATCAATAAAATACTCGTCGACGGTTTTTACGGATTTCTGACGGACAGTCTGGAGGTAGTAAAGATATTTTTTTAAAATCGGAAATGCTTCATCCTGAAATCTTACAGCCATATTAATCACCAAAATAATTATAGCACATAAAGAGAGAGGGATAATTCCATATCAGAATAATTATACAAAATGAATATTTTGTATAATTGAGGGGAGTACTGAATGAAGGAAACCTTCTGAATAAGCCGTTTTCGGTTATTTCAGCCGATTTCCTTTAAATAGATAGCTATTTACTTAATATGGTTCCATCATGCGCATTCCGTACAAATCTTCTTCGATCTCAAGCATCTGACTGCCTTGTTGATTCAAATCGTCAATGCAGCGGTACAGCTTGTGATAATACTCGACCGCCTGATTCCAGCGATCGGTTTGCTTTTTACTCAGCTCCGATTTATGTACGCCGTAGCGTTCTGTAAGGATCATTCCCAGATACTCAGTGAACTTTGCTGAGCTGTAAATGTTCAGGTGCTGTACATTATAATACTCAGACGCCGGATAGCTCATTGTGATCTCGTCGCGTTCGAAATTGATAAAATCAAAACCGTAGCTGTTGATGATCTTTCCTGCGCGGTTAGCCATGCAAAAGCTCTCGTAGTCGTTTTGACGGACTAAATGAGGTGCACGGATAAATAATACGTTTTTGATATCGTTATCATTCAGATATTCAAGCAGTCCTCTGAGCTTGTTGTCGCTGTCCTCGGTCAGCGGCAGCTCACTGTCGTCAGAAATCAGCTTTGCGTTTAAGTACGAGCCGTCTTCCTCGCACGAACCTGTGTTCGATTTATAGCCCTTGAGCAGCGTATATCCGCGAATATGCTGTTGAACCAATGCTCCCAAAAATTTGATTCCTCCGGGGTATTCGCTCCATGAGCTGTGATATTTGATCAGCGGCATATAATACTCAGCTTCGTCAGCTGTTTCAAGACTCTTGATGTATTCGATTTTGTTCTCGTTGAGCGGCACGTTATCGATATAATTTCGGATACTACCCTCTTTGGTTTCATTCCTGTCATCCGGATATAGAAACGGGTTTATTTCCATTACTATCAGCTGAGGATTCTGAGTCCGCTCGATCTCCTTTATTTGTGTGATTGCGGCTCCCGCGGTCGCGGAAGCGCTCGCGTAAGGAAAACTGGTGAACCCGAATTTCTCATAAGCCAAGCCCGGCGAAAAGTCCGAATACGCCTCGCTTGCGCCTGTAAATACGACGTCGAGGGTATTTTCTTCCTCCAGATAATACCCGTCGATGCGCAGTCGGTTGTGGTCTAAATGACACAGCACGTATTCCTGCAGGACATACAGAACAGCAGCCGCAGCAAGACAATATGATGCAATTTTTATTGTTCTTAAAAGATACTTATTCATACGTATCATTATAATAACAGAAAAAGAAAATGTCAATAGACAAAACGACAGCCGAACAAGCGTCCGACTGTCGTTTTTTATGGGAAAAGATATTAGGAAAACTAAATTAGCAAACACCCTGCTGAATCATAGAATCAGCAACCTTTACGAAGCCTGCGATGTTAGCGCCGATAACGAAGTTGTCCTCGTAACCGTACTTCTTGGCAGCCTCGGAAATGTTCTTGTAGATGGTCTCCATGATGTTCTTGAGCTTTGCGTCAACCTCTTCGAAGGTCCATGAAAGTCTCTGGGAGTTCTGGCTCATTTCGAGAGCTGAGGTAGCTACGCCGCCGGCGTTTGCAGCCTTACCGGGAGCAAAGAGAAGTCCTGCTTCCTGGATGAGCTTGGTAGCCTCAAGAGTGGTGGGCATGTTAGCGCCTTCAGCAACAGCGTAGCAGCCGTTGGCGATAAGTCTCTTGGCATCCTCTTCATTGAGCTCGTTCTGGGTAGCGCAAGGAAGTGCAACGTCGCACTTGATTGACCAGTCGAACTTACCCTCAGTATAAACAGCGTTGGGTCTGTAGTTCTTGTACTCGGAGAGTCTGCCTCTTCTAACCTGCTTGATTTCCTTGACAGCGTCGAGGTCGATACCCTCTTCGTCGTAAACCCAGCCTGTGGAATCGGAAAGTGTAACAACCTTAGCGCCGAGCTGTGTAGCCTTCTCGCAAGCGTAGGTAGCAACGTTACCGGAACCGGAGATGCAGATGGTAGCGCCGTTCAGGCTCTTGCCGTGATCCTTGAGCATAGCGTCGGTGAGATAAAGCAGACCGTAGCCTGTAGCCTCTGTACGGGCAAGTGAACCGCCCCAGTTGAGACCCTTACCGGTGAGAACGCCTTCGTATACGTTCTTGAGTCTCTTGTACTGACCGAACATGTAGCCGATCTCACGAGCGCCTGTACCGATGTCGCCTGCGGGAACGTCAGTGTCTGCGCCGATGTGTCTGAAGAGCTCAGTCATGAAGCTCTGGCAGAAACGCATAACTTCATTATCGCTCTTGCCCTTGGGGTCGAAGTCGGAGCCGCCCTTGCCGCCGCCGATAGGAAGACCTGTGAGTGAGTTCTTGAAGATCTGCTCAAAGCCGAGGAATTTGATTACGCCGAGGTTTACAGAGGGATGAAGTCTGAGACCGCCCTTGTACGGACCGATAGCGCTGTTGAACTGTACGCGGAAGCCGCGGTTAACCTGAACCTTGCCGTTGTCATCAACCCAGGGTACTCTGAACATGATAACTCTCTCAGGCTCGGTGATTCTCTCAAGAATACCGTTCTCCTCATACTGGGGATTCTGCTCGAATACGGGTTCCAGAGAAGTAAGCACTTCGGTAGCCGCCTGGATAAACTCAGGCTCGTTTGAATTCTTTGCTTTCAGCTTTTCAAGCTGCTCGCTAACATAAGACATATTTAAGTCCTCCTTGAAAAAATATACTGATTATAAACATACAGAAGCGTGTAAAAAGATTTGGTTTGCAAGAGCTGAAAACCTTTCTTTCAACAACGTTACTATAATACACTATTTCAATTAATAATGCAAGAGGTTTTTGCAAGTTTTTTTTGATAAATTTCATATTTTCCGCGATTTTTACGTTTTTCACAGCAAATTTGCAGGATTTTACCCTTGTTTAAGGGCATTATATATAGTTTTTATTCATTTTGACGCGCAGGATTTATAGATTCCACATTCAAAAATCGTTTTGTATAATTCAAGGCTCCGGATTCCACACACTTATACACATAAATTTTAGTTGCATTCGGACATATTAACGTGTTATAATAATGTTGATACAGCAATATTACTATCTGTATAGAGGTGATTATATGGATTACTGCAAAAGATTAAAGGCTTTGCGTGTTGAAAACGGCTACACCCAGGAACAGATCGCGTTTATCCTCCACACACGTCAGGAGCAGTACAGCAAATACGAGAGCGGCAAGCGTGAGCTTCCGATAAAGCACCTTATCACTCTTTGCTGCCTGTACCACGTATCTGCCGACTATGTTCTCGGAATCGAAAAATTTGTAAAATAGCCCTCTTCCCTATTTCGCGCAGAAAAAAACCACCCGTTTTTCAACAGGTGGTTTGAATAATATTTTCTGTTATTCTGTTAAAGACTTGAACTCTGAAAAATCAAAGGTCGCAAAGTAGTCCTTCGGCTCCTCAGCTCGTCTGATAAGCTTGTGACTTCCGTCCTCTTTGAGCAGCACCTCGGCGGAACGGAGCTTTCCGTTGTAGTTATAGCCCATCGAGAAGCCGTGAGCACCGGCATCGTGGATATAAATAATATCGCCGATTTCGATTTTGGGAAGCATTCTGTCGATCGCAAACTTGTCATTGTTCTCGCAGAGTCCGCCCGTTACGTCGTACTTGTGGTCGCAGGGAGCATTTTCCTTGCCAAGAACAGTGACGTGGTGGTATGAACCATACATAGCCGGACGCATGAGGTTTGCAGCGCAGGCGTCAAGACCGATGTATTCCTTGTAGATATGCTTCTCGTGAATAGCGGTGGCTACGAGCGCTCCGAACGGCGCGAGCATGTATCTGCCGAGCTCGGTGTAGATTTCAACGTCGCCCATACCGGCGGGAACGAGGATTTCCTCAAACTTTCTGCGGACTCCTTCGCCGATGATCGCGATATCGTTCTTGGGTTCCTCGGGTTTGTAGTCAACGCCTACGCCGCCCGAAAGGTTGACGAACTTGATATGTACGCCGGTCTTTTTCTGCAAACGGACAGCAAGCTCAAAGAGAATGCCCGCAAGCTCTGGATAATAACCGTTTGAAACGGTGTTTGACGCGAGGAACGCGTGAATTCCGAACTCCTCTGCCCCGGCTTCCTTGAGCTCAAGGAAAGCCTTTTCCATCTGTTCCTCAGTCATTCCATACTTGGAGTCGCCCGGGGTATCCATAACCTGAACCTTGTCCTCGCTGTCAGCCATGCGGAAAATTCCGCCGGGATTGTAGCGGCAGCAGATTGTCTTTGGTACGCCGCAGACCTTTTTAATAAACTCAACGTGGGTGTAATCGTCAAGGTTGATAATGGCTCCGAGGTCGAATGCCTTTTTCATATCTTCAACAGGCGTTACGTTTGAGCTGAACATGATGTCCTTGCCGGTGATGCCGCAGGATTCACAGAGCATGAGCTCGGTGTAGGACGAGCAGTCCATACCGCAGCCCTCCTCCTGCAAAATCTTCATCAGATAAGGGTTCGGGGTCGCCTTTACCGCGAAATACTCCTTGTAGCCCTTATTCCAGCTGAATGCCTTGTATAATTCGCGCGCGTTTTCGCGGATTCCGCGCTCGTCATAAATATGAAACGGCGTCGGGATATCCTTGATGATATCCTTAGCCTGTTCCAGAGTAATAAATGGTTTCTTTTCCATTTTATTCGTCCTCCTCAAAACCCTCAATGTACGCTTCGATGACGTCCTTCACGTCATCCATTCCGTCTCCGTTTACAGCGGAAAACGGCAGCAGTTCAACACCCTCATAATCCTGCAGCTCGTCCATTATCTTCTCGATCCGCTTTTCATAGGCGGATTTTTTCAGCTTGTCCTTCTTTGTAAGCACAATAACAAACGGAGCGTTGCACTGATACAGGAAGTTGAGCATATCGTAGTCGTCCTTGGTTGGCTTGTGCCTGATATCAATAATCTGGATAATCAGAGCAATTTTACGCTGTGATGACAGATATCCCTCAACAAGGCTTGCCCAGCGTTCCTTTTCCGCTTTGGAAACCTTCGCATAGCCGTAGCCGGGCAAATCCACAAAGCGGCAGTTTCTAAGCTTATAGAAGTTGATTGTGGCGGTCTTGCCGGGCTGAGCGCTGACTCTCGCGAGCGCTTTTCTCTGCACCAGCTTGTTTATAAGCGAGCTTTTGCCTACGTTGGAATGGCCCGAAAACACAACCTCGGGCATGTCCGACGCGGGCAGCTGCTTAACTGTTCCCGCTGCGAATTCAAATGATACTTCGTTAAAATTCATAGGCGCTCCTTACTGCGTCAGTCTCGCGACATTCGCGTTTGACATCGGCGAAGGCAGACGCGTTTTGTTCCACTCGCGTTCGCTGACCTTGATGGGGTCGATAACCGCGATTGACAGCACGTCCATAAGGTTCTCAACGGGGATAAAGCTGATGTTTTCCTTAACCGCGTCGTCGAACTCATCGATATCCGGCTCGTTGAGCTTAGGAATAATCACAGTGGTAATTCCCTGCTTATAAGCCGCCATACTCTTTTCTTTCAGACCGCCAATGGGCAGAACCTTACCCCTGAGGGTAATTTCGCCGGTCATGGCGACGTCGTGTCTTACCGCCTTCGAGGACAGCACAGAGTAAATCGCCGTTGCCATCGTGATACCCGCCGACGGACCATCCTTCGGGACAGCACCCTCAGGCGCGTGGATGTGTATGTCTTTGTTCTTATAGAACTCAGCGTCGATTCCGAGAACATCGGCATGGCTGCGTATGCAGTTTATCGCGATTTTCGCGGACTCCTTCATAACATCGCCCAGCGAGCCTGTCAGCTCGAGCTTGCCGGTGCCGTCCATGATTGCGACCTCGATCGGAAGCAGCTCGCCGCCGACAGAAGTCCAAGCGAGACCGTTGACAATGCCGATTTCATCCTTTTTGCTGATGGTATCAGGCAGATATTTCTTGTTGCCGAGGAGCATTTCGATTTCCTTCTCGTCGATTTTGAAGCTCTCAATACCTTCCTCGAGCTTTTTGACGGCGCATTTGCGAAGAATTGAAGCGATAGTGCGCTCCAGAGTACGCACGCCGGATTCTCTTGTATAGAAATCGATCAGGTGATAAATTCCTTTTTTTGTGAACTTGACCTCAGACGCGGTAAAGCCGCAGAGATCGAGCTGCTTCGGGATAAGGTGCTTTTTCGCGATATGGAACTTTTCCTCGCGGGTATAGCTGTTGATCTCGATGATTTCCATTCTGTCGCGCAGAGGCGCCGGAATCGCTCCCAGATCGTTCGCCGTAGTAATAAACATGACGTTGGAGAGATCAAACGGAATATCTATGTAGTGGTCAACAAACTTGTTGTTCTGCTCAATATCGAGCACCTCAAGCAGAGCCGAGGTCGGGTCGCCCTTGTAATCGCTCGCGAGCTTGTCCACCTCGTCGAGGATAAGCACCGGGTTATTTGAGCCTGCCGACTGTATGGCAGCCATGATCCTGCCGGGGATAGAACCGATATATGTGCGGCGATGACCGCGGATCTCAGCCTCGTCCCTTACGCCGCCGAGAGCTATTCTCTGGGAATTCCTGCCGATTGCGTCCGCTATTGACTTGGCAATAGAGGTTTTTCCGACGCCGGGCGGTCCCACAAAGCAGATGACCTGCCCCTTTTGCTTGTTGCTGAGTTTTTTGACGGCAAGCTGCTCGATGATCCTTGTCTTTATTTTTTCAAGGCCGTAGTGGGTTCTGTCGAGCTCTTTTCTGAGCTTTGGAATGACGATTTTGTCCTTTGTCGACTTGTTCCACGGAAGGTCGAGCACGGTGTCAAGGTAAGTGCGGATAACCGAAGCCTCCTGACTTCCGTAGGGCATTTTCATCAGTTTGCGGCATTCCTTGAGAAGAACGTCAGCGGATTTTTCGTCAAGCTTAAGCTCCTCAATGCGCTCGGCGTATTCCTCCGCGTCCTCAGAGGGATTGTCGTCCTCGCCGAGTTCCTCCTCAATTACGCGCTTCTGCTCGCGCAGGAAGAAGTCACGCTGACTCTCGTCAATTCTCAGACGGGCTTTGCGGTTGATTTCGTCCTCGAGCCGGAGAATGTAGTTCTCGTTGATAAGAACGTCGAGCACGTCCTGCAGACGCTCTACAGGAGAGCGGATCTCGAGGATTTCCTGTTTTACCTGATAGTCGAGCGCCATATTTGCGGCTATGTAATCCGCAAGCTCTCCGGCATGCTTGCATAGCGCAACCTTGAAGATAATGTCTGATGGAATCTGCGGAGAGATATCAATGTACTCCTCAAATTCTTTTTTGACAGCTCGCATCAGCGCAGTGTCAAAGTCGTCGTGATCGATAATCGGTTCGGGAATCGGCTGAACCTCAGCCATAAGTCCGCTCGGGTCGTGAACGGGAGCGACGATTTTTGCCCTGAACTTGCCCTCAATTACAATTCGGGTCACGTTTTCGGGCTGCTTAAGAACCTGGACGATTTTTGCAATCACTCCGGTTGTATATACGTCAATCAGCTTTGGATCGTTATTTGTCGCGTCAATCTGAGTCGACAGAAAAATCATCTGATCGCGCTTCATAGCCTTGTTTATCGCGGTGATGCTTTTCTGACGGCCTACGTCAAAATGAATCAGAGCTTTCGGAAACACAACAAGCCCTCTTAAAGGCAGCACAGGTACTATCATTGTGTCTTTATTTTCTGCAGCCATATTGTTTCCTTTCTGTTCAAAATAGTAAAAGAGGGCAAAACCGCAAAGCAGCCGAAGCCGCGCGGTATTTGCCCTTAAAGCAGTAACAACCTACCGCTTAATAATTTGTTTAAGACGCCGAGCTGCGCTTGGAGCGTTTTTCTCTTCTCTGCAGCTTGACAGGGAAAGTTGCCTTTTCTTTTCTGCGTGTAATCTGCGGCTGAGCGCCGTCTGTTACCGCTGCCTTGGTGATAATTATTTTCTCGATCGTATCATCGGACGGTGTTTCGAACATCAAGTCCTTGAGAATACCTTCCATAATACCTCTGAGTCCACGGGCGCCCGTGCGCTGGTCAAACGCCTTTTGAGCGATTGCCTCAAGCGCCTCGTCCTCAAAGTACAGCTCGACGCCGTCAAGCTCAAAGAGCTTTTTGTACTGCTGAACGATTGAGTTTTTGGGAACGGTTAGTATTTTTACAAGAGCCTCCGTATCAAGACCGCTGAGCGCGGTAATGACGGGAAGTCTGCCTATAAGCTCGGGTATAATACCGAATTTAACAAGGTCGTGAGCGACAACGTCCTTCATCCAGTCGGACTCGTCAAGCTCCTTGCGGGACTTGATATCCGAGCCGAAGCCGATAACGGAGCTGCCCTGACGCTTCTCAACTATCTTTTCGAGTCCGTCAAATGCACCGCCGCAGATAAAGAGGATATTCTTTGTGTTTATCTGCAAAAATTCCTGCTGCGGGTGCTTTCTTCCGCCGTGAGGAGGTACGTTCGCTACAGTGCCCTCAACGATTTTAAGCAGAGCCTGCTGAACTCCCTCGCCGCTGACGTCGCGGGTAATTGACGGGTTCTCGGACTTGCGGGCGATCTTGTCGATCTCGTCGATATAAATGATACCGCGTTCCGCACGCTCGATGTCGTAATCGGCTGCCTGAATCAGCTTTAGGAGAATATTCTCAACATCCTCTCCGACGTATCCCGCTTCGGTGAGAGTTGTGGCGTCGGCGATGGCGAAGGGTACGTCAAGCGCTCTGGCAAGAGTCTGGGCGAGCAGGGTTTTTCCCACGCCCGTAGGACCGAGCAGCAAAACATTGCTCTTTGCGAAGTCGACGGAGTCGTCGCCGGCGAAAGCTCTTTTGTAGTGGTTATACACAGCTACGCTCAGCGTGATCTTCGCGTCCTCCTGACCGATAACGTACTCGTCAAGAATCGCCTTAATTTCCTTTGGCTTTAAAAGCTCGGCGAAATCCTCGTCGGACAACTGAGGCGCTGACGGCTTGTAATAGTCGCGGTCGCGGCCTCGTTCAACCTCGCCCGACTGCTCAATGATATTCATGCAAAGCTCGACGCAGCTGTCGCAGATATACGCGCCGTTGCCCGCGATGAGCCTTGCTACCATATCCTGCGGCTTTCCGCAGAATGAACAGTAGATTTCCTTGTCGTTGTTTTTATTCGCCATGGATTATCTCACCTTATCTTTTATCAATAACCTTGTCAATCAAACCGTATTCAAGAGCCTCCTGAGCGGTCATAAAGTTGTCGCGCTCGGTGTCGTTCTGAATAATCTCGAGGGGCTTTCCGGTGTTTTCGGAAAGGATCCTGTTCAGGCGAGCCTTGGTGTCGAGCATATATCTGGTATGGATCTCCATATCGGTTGCCTGACCCTTATAGCCGCCGAGAGGCTGGTGAATCATAATTGTGGAATTGGGAAGCGCAAGACGCTTGCCCTTTGTTCCCGCTGAGAGCAGGAATGCGCCCATGCTAGCCGCCATGCCCATGCAGATTGTGGAAACATCGCACTTGATATACTGCATGGTGTCGTAAATCGCAAGACCGTCGGTCACACTGCCGCCCGGGCTGTTGATATAAAGGCTGATGTCCTTTGTTGGATCCTGACTCTCGAGGAACAGAAGCTGTGCCACAACGACGCTTGCGGTCGCGGTATTGACCTCGTCGTGAAGCATGATGATTCTGTCGTTGAGAAGTCTGGAATATATGTCGTAGGAACGCTCGCCGCGATTTGTCTGTTCTACTACGTAAGGTACTAATGGCATAATATCAAAACCTTTCTAAATTATTGTTTAGCAGGTTATCTGATAATATTCAAATTATTTAATAACCGCGCTGTTCTTTACGATATCGAGAGCCTTCTGAACCTTGATGTCCTCGGAGAGAGAATCAGCGGGAACGGAAGCCTTAGCCTGCTCAACTTCAACCTTATAAGCCTCAGCCATCTTGCTGTATTCTTCATCGAGGTCAGCCTCGGTTACTTCGAGGTTCTCCTGCTTTGCGATAGCTTCGAGAACAAGTCTGAGCTTGACTCTCTTCTCGGCCTCGTCCATGTACATATTCTTGAGAGCGGCCATATCCATGCCCATGTACTGCATGTACATCTTGGGATCCATGCCCTGTGAACGCAGACGCATCTCAAAATCTCTTACCATGTCGTTAGCCTGGTTGTCGTACATCTGCTCGGGAATGTCGCCCTGAGCAAGCTCGATAAGCTTCTCGGAGATCTGATTGTCAACGTCCTTCTCTGCCTCGTCCTTAAGACGGGCAGCGATTGTCTCCTTGAGCTCATCTCTGTATTCTGAAACGGTCTCCTTCTCGGAAACGTCCTTTACAAACTCGTCGTCAACCTCGGGAAGCTCCTTCTCCTTGAGCTCGTGAAGCTTGATCTTGAACTCAGCTTCCTTTCCCTTGAGCTCCTCAGCCTGATAGTCCTCGGGGAAGTTAACATTGATGGAGAACTCCTCGCCTGCCTCGTGACCGACAACCTGCTCCTCAAAGCCGGGAATGAAGTTGCCCGAGCCGAGTGAAAGACTGTACTTCTCAGCCTTGCCGCCCTCGAAAGCAACGCCGTCAACGAAGCCCTCGAAGTCGATTACAGCGGTGTCGCCGTTCTGGGCGGCTCTGCCCTCTACGGTGACCATTCTGGAGTTGCGGTCGCGAACCTTGTCGATTTCCTCGTTGATAAGCTCCTCGGTGACCTCAGTGGACTTCTTCTCGATCTCAAAGCCCTTGTAGCCCTCAACCTCGAGAGTGGGCTTAACGATGATGTCGGTCTTGAAGGTAAAGCCTTCCTTGCCTGCTTCAACAGCCTCGAGCTTCTCTACTGCAACGATCTCAAGGTTCTGCTCCTTGGCAGCTTCATACAGAGCGTCGGGATAGCAGTCCTGCATAGCGTCGTCGTAGAATACCTCTGTGCCGTACATCTTTTCGATAATATGTCTGGGAGCCTTACCCTTTCTGAATCCGGGGATATTGATGCTCTTAACCTGCTTCTTGTATACCTTGTTGATAGCCTTTTCAAAGGTCTCGCCGTCTACGGTGACAACGAGCTCATATGAATTGGCAGCTTCCTTCTTTGTAAATTCCTTCAGTGCCATTTTGAATTCCTCCATTTTTTAAATATCGTCTTATTATAACACAATTATTTCTATAAATCAAGTTATCTGACTAAAACCGGCATGAAACCTATTCTGTCACCCGAAATAAGTCTGAAATCAACACCCTTGTATTCGCCCTCATACGCCAAACGGAAGCCGCTTTTGCCGTGGATATGGCCGTAGTAGCATTTCTTTATGCCGTACTCTATCAGAACGTCCATGATCTCCGGACACTCCACTCCGCGGTAATACGGCGGATAGTGCAGGAAAACGACAGGCTCTTTGCCTGTTTTCACTGCGGCGTCGATCGACATTTTCAGTCTGCCGACCTCGCGGTTGAGCACCTTGATATCCTCGGGGGTGTCGTTTTCAAGGAACCACCCTCTTGTGCCGCAGACGGCAAAGTCGCCGCAGACGTAGGCGTTATTGAAGAGAATGGAAATGGTACTCAGCTCTTTTTCGGCAAGATACTTATCCATTTTGCTCTTTGTCGCCCACCAATAGTCGTGGTTTCCCTTCAAAAAGAGCTTTTTGCCCGGTAAATCGTCAATAAACTTAAAGTCGGTGTAGGTATCCTCGAGCTTCATTGCCCAGGAAATATCGCCCGCGACAACGACGGTGTCGTCGTCAGTAACCAGACTGCGCCAGTTTTCCGCAAGGCGTGAAACGTAGTCGTTCCAGCCCGCGAAAACGTCCATTGGCTTATCCTCTCCGAGCGAGAGGTGCAGATCTCCGATAACGTACAGTGACATCAGTCGATTGAGAGAGCCTTGAGAACATAGGCGGGCATCTCGTTCGCTTCGGTAACGTCGGAGAAGCGTGCCTTCTTGTCCTTGAGGTTCGCAAGAGGCGCGGGTACGGGCATGCCTGTCAGCTCATTGAGCTTATCTACCATATCAAACTCGTTGACGGGCAGAATGCCGTCGGGAGATACCGCCTCAAGAACCGAGCGCGAGAACTTGTAGGGGCTCGCGGTTGAAGCGATGATCGACGGAGTGGTGTCGCCTGTCTTTGCAACATACTGCTCGTAGACATTTACGGCAACGGCGGTGTGAGTATCGCAGAGGTAGTTATCCTCCTTGAAGAGGCGGTTGATGGTAGCCTGAGTCTGACCGTCGTCGCAGAAGCCGCCGAAGAACTTCTCCTGCATTAGAGCCTTGACCTCGTCGGTAACCTCGTACCTGCCCTCGGTCTTGAGAGCGTTCATCCATGCTCTTGTGGTTTCGTCGCTGTCGCCGGAGAGCTTGTAGAGCAGACGCTCAAGGTTGCTGGAAACGAGAATATCCATTGAAGGAGACATTGTTGTATAGAACTGTCTGTTCTTATCGTATACACCGGTGTTGATGAAGTCGGTGAGAACGTTGTTTGAGTTGGAGGCGCAGATGAATTTGTTGATCGGGAGTCCCATCAGGCTGGCGTAGTAGGAAGCGAGGATATTGCCGAAGTTGCCTGTGGGAACTACAACGTTGATCTTGTCGCCGAACGCGATCTTGCCGTCGTTGACGAGGTCGCAGTAAGCGGAGATATAGTAAACGATCTGCGGAAGAAGTCTGCCCCAGTTGATGGAGTTTGCGGACGAGAAAAGCATGTTGTTCTCGGCGAGCTTCTCTGAGATCTCGGGAGTAGTGAAGATTTTCTTTACGCCTGTCTGAGCGTCGTCGAAGTTGCCCTTGATAGCGCAGACCTTGACATTCGCGCCTTCCTGGGTGTTCATCTGGTGCTTCTGCATGGGACTTACGCCGTTTACGGGATAGAACACAATGATCTTGGTGTGTTCAACGTCCTTGAAGCCCTCGAGAGCGGCCTTGCCCGTGTCGCCCGAGGTGGCAACGAGAATAACAGCATCCTTGCCGTCGTATGTCTTTTTCAGGGATTTTGTGAGCAGGTGCGGCAGGATCTGGAGCGCCATATCCTTGAAGGCGCAGGTGGGACCGTGCCAAAGCTCAAGAATATTGAGAGGTCTGCCGTTAAGCTTTGTGTAAGCGATCGGAGCGGGATTTGAACCGCCGAATTTCTCCTCGGTGTAAGCCTTCTCAACGCAGTCGGCGATTTCGTCGTCTGTGAAGTCGGTCAGAAAATCGGAGAATACCTTTTTAGCTCTGCCTCTGTAATCTTCCTTGAGCAGCGCCTTGAAGGTCGCTTCGTCGTATTTCGGGAACTCCTGCGGTACAAAAAGACCGCCGTCCTTTGAAATACCCTGTGAGATTGCCTGTGCGGCCTCTACCTTTTCAGCCGCGTTTTGGGTGCTGTTATACAACATTTCAATCTTCCTTTCAAAAGAGCTTTAAACAACAATTTATTTTACTACATATTTCAGCGATTGTCAAAGTTTTCGAAGAAATTAAGCGCATTCAGATGAAAAATCTTTTTTATCAGCGCTTCCTTGTAATTTCTTTTGCACATAATATCATATATCTTGTCATAAACACTGCTGTCGGAGAAGTCATTCGGCAGTGTGCCGCCGTCAAAATCGCTTCCAAAGCAGACTGTATCCTCTCCGCCGAGCGAGAGAAAATGCTCGGTGTGTCTTATAATATCCTCTATGCAAGCCTTTTCCGGCTCGTTGTTGAGAAACGCGTTATGGAAATTTATCCCGACCAAGCCGCCGCGTTCCTTGATTATCATAAACTGTTCGTCGGTCAGATTTCTCCTGTGCGGCGTAACGGAGTACGCGTTTGAGTGTGAAGCGACAAACGGCATTTTTGCAATTTCCGCTACATCATAAAACAGCTTCTGCGACGCGTGCGAAACGTCGGCGATAATATGATACTTCTCCATTTCGCGGACGGCGGCTCTTCCGAACCCGCTCAGACCATGCCCGTCCTTTACGTCAGCGCCGTCGCCTATCTGATTTGCGGCGTTCCACGTCAGTGTCATCATGCGCACTCCGCAGTCGGCAAGAAGTCTGACGTTTTCGAGCTTACCATTCAGAGCCAGACCGTTTTCGACTGTAAAAAAGGCGGTGTTCGAATATTTTCGGAAGCTGTCCAAGGGTTGATGCGGTTTGATTATTTTGATACCCTGTTCTTTGCATTCCCTTTGCAGACGTTTGTGCGCCATCAAAAACAGCGCTTCTGCTTCATCTCCCGGACAGGAATCGGGAATCCAGATCGCGTAGCATTGCAGCTTGTGTGACTCAGGGTCGCGGTTGGGCTTTGCCTCTGCCCTGCTGCTTCCAAAGGAGATATTTTCCGTCACGGACTTGTAAAGCGTGTCGCAGTGTAAATCAATAATATCCATTGTCACTCTCCGGAATAAAGGCGTTGTCAAAGTAGTTTATCTGTATCAGCTTGAGTGTGTCCCTGTTTACATAAACCTCGCAGACATCGAAGCGGTACTGGCAGTCGAGATCGTTCTCGTAAATGTACGCAAGTGATGTCCTGTAGATTTTCTCCTGCTTTTTGGTGTCAACCGCCTCAAACGGCCTTGTCAGCGGATTCTCGTGGCGGGTTTTTACCTCGACAAAGGCTACCGTGCCTTTCTTTTCCGCGATAATATCAATTTCGCCGAAGCGCTTTCTATAATTCCTTGAGAGAATTTTGTATCTGTGCTTTTTCAGGTAATTAACGGCGTATTCCTCGCCGATATCACCTATAGTCTTTGTTTTCATTTTTTCAGAATGTTTCCTAAAAAGCTGATGCGGTGGTACGGACAAGGGCCGTACTGACGGATAGCGTCGCGGTGCATGGCTGTGCCGTAGCCCTTGTGCTTGTCAAAGCCGTACTGCGGATATTCCTTTGCATACTCATATAGCAGTCTGTCCCTTGATACCTTCGCGAGAATCGACGCGCACGCAATTGACATAGACCTCGCGTCGCCCTTGACGATACACTCCGCGTCTATGCTCAGATCGGGTATTTTGTTGCCGTCAATCATTGCGTAGTCCGCTTTAACGGAAAGGCCTTCAACGGCGCGCTTCATCGCGAGCATTGTGGCGTTGAGAATGTTGATTTCCTCGATCTCCTCGACGCTCGAGTACGCTATACAGTATGAAACCGCGGTCGACTTTATGACCTCAAACAACGCCTCGCGCTTTTTCTCGCTTAGCTTCTTTGAGTCGTTCACGCCGTCGATCACAACGCCCTCGGGAAGTATTACGGCAGCAGCGCAAACGGGACCCGCAAGCGGGCCTCTGCCTGCCTCGTCCACTCCGCAAACAGCGCTGTAACCCTTATTAATCGCATTCTGTTCAAATTCAAGCCAGTTCATTTCAATTCTCCGTTCGGCATTTCAACCGTGATTCTGCCGAGCTTTGCCGCTCTGAATTCGTCGAGCAGCATGATCGCGGCTCTTTCGGTGTCGATTTCTCCGCCGGATACGAGCATGCCGCGCTTCTTGCCGATCATACTCAGCAGCTCGTACGAATCTGTGTTGTCCAAATCAAGATCCTCGAGCTTGAAGCGGCTGATGAAATCCGCGGGCTTAAGCTGTTTGAGAAAGTCGAGCAGTCTTACGGCGAGCAGCTCGATATCGATTACCTGATCCTTGACCGCTCCCGTAAACGCCAGATGCTCGCCGACGAGCTTGTCGTCAAACTTAGGCCATAATACACCCGGTGTGTCGAGCATTTCGAGGTTGTTGCTTATCGTGAACCACTGGTTGCCTCGGGTAACGCCGGGTCTGTCCTCAACCTTCGCGCGGTTCTGCTTTGAAATACGGTTGATAAACGAGGATTTTCCTACGTTCGGAATACCGACGATCATGATTCTCATTGTGGGGTTCTTCATGCCCTTTGATTTCAGACGGTCGATTTTTTCTTTCATAACCGTATTGACAGCCTGAGGGAATTTATTCAGTCCCGTGCCGCTCTTGCAGTCGACGGCGATTGCCGTAATACCCTGAGAGGCGTAGTGGTCGATCCACATTTTTGTAGCGGTGCGGTTCGCCATGTCGCACTTGTTCATAAGAATAACCCTCGGCTTGTTCTGAATGAGCTTGTCGAGGTCGGGGTTTCGGCTGCTTACGGGAATTCTCGCGTCAATGATTTCCGCGACGGCGTCAACGAGCCTGAGGTTAGCCTGTATCTGCCGCTTGGTTTTGGTCATGTGCCCGGGAAACCACTGTATTGTCTGCATATCACTCATATTATCCTCTTTCTATAAAACAAAGCCTATTTCCTTTTGAAAGAAATAGGCCTTAAAATCTGATTAATAAAGATATCCGAAATGGTCGAACGGGAAGGCTACAACCTGCGCTTTACCGATGACGTCCTTGACATCGATCAGACCGATCTCGGTGCTGCGGCTGTCAAGCGATACCTGTCTGTTATCACCCATTACGAAAATCTTTCCCTCGGGAATGACGGACGGGATCACATTGTTGCCGTAGTTGCCGGAGAAGGTGGTTCCCTTGATATACGGCTCGGAAATCTCAATGCCGTCAACGATGATTTTCTCGTTTTCGTAATCAAGCTCAAGGGTCTGACCCTCTGTTGCGATAACGCGCTTGATGATGGGCTTCTTGTACTCCGCGCCGTGTGAGATAACAACGATATCATTGTCGCGCGGTGTGTATAACAGGTTAGTAACTATTACCTTATCCTTGGTCTGGAGGGTGTCGCACATCGACGTACCCTCAACGTCAACCAGACGGAAAACAAAGGTAAGTACAATAACCACGATCGCAATCGCGAAGATAATGCAGCGAATCCAGTCATAAACGCCCGCCATCATGCCGTCTGCTTTGGCTGTGACGAAGCCCTTCTGACTGTTATCCTCCGAAGAAGCCTTGCTGTCAGCCTGTTCGGTAGCATATTCCGCCGCCTTATAGAACTTGTCGTAGCTCGGATGGGGCTTGCTGTTCGCGTACAAATCGGGGTTAATATCAATTGAAAGGTCTATGTCGGAGGGCATCCTTGAGCCATCCTTGTTAAACGGTGTGTCGCTCAATCCTATCACCTACTTTTAGCAAATTAAGGAAAAAGGGAACTTAAGCAAGTTCCCTTTAACTATTATTCGAGAATTACTTACGAATCTGTTCCTTAACCTTTGCGGCCTTACCGACTCTGTCGCGGAGATAATAGAGCTTGCTTCTGCGAACCTTACCGTAGCGGACAACCTTGATGTCCTTTACGTTCGGGGAATGGAGCGGGAAAACTCTCTCTACGCCGACGCCGTATGCTACGCGTCTGACGGTGAATGTCTCGGCTACGCCGCTGCCTCTCTTGGCAATAACGGTGCCCTCAAACATCTGGATTCTCTCTCTGTTGCCCTCGCGAATGTTCACTGATACTCTGATGGTATCACCGATGCCGAATTCAGGAGTGGTTTCCTTCACTGATTCAGCCGCAATTGTCTTTAATGCGTCCATTTTTCATCCTCCTAATTATTTACCCGATATTCATACCCTTCCATGGCAGCGGACTATCAGTTTCAAAATGACGGCTTGCGCCGCTGTTTGACCACGTCGTCGGAAAACGACGGAACCAAATGCAACAGGTCTGGCATAGACTTTTCCAAACCTACTCGGCTATTATATCATAAATAGAATTATATTGCAAGCACTTTTTGGAAAAAGTTTACGCGGATATATTTCTCAGTTTTGTTAAAAAATTATTAAAGTACGCAGGAAGCTCTGAGTCGAACTCCATGTACTCGCCTGTTGTCGGATGCACAAACCCGATTTTCTTAGCGTGCAGGCACTGTCCTTCAAACGCGACTCTTTCACTTTTTACACCGTAAACCAGGTCGCCGGCAACCGGGTGACCCAGTGACGCCATGTGTACGCGAATCTGGTGAGTGCGTCCGGTTTCGAGCACACAGCGGATATGAGTATAGCCCTTGTATCTTGCAATAACACTGTAGTGCGTCACGGCTTCCTTGCTGTTTTTTGGAGTGATGCACATCTTCTTGCGGTCATTAGGGTTTCTGCCTATGGGCGCATTTACAGTGCCCTCATCTTCCCTGACATTTCCCCAAACCACAGCCTCGTATTCTCTGGTAAAGGAATGCTCCTTAATTTGTTCGGAAAGGATTTTGTGGGACTCGTCGTTCTTGGCGACAATAAGCAGTCCGCTGGTGTCCTTGTCTATACGGTGGACGATACCCGGCCGCATGACTCCGTTTATACCCGAGAGGCTGTCGCCGCAATGGTACAGCAGGGCGTTGACAAGCGTACCGTCATAATTTCCGGCGGCAGGATGAACCACCATACCCTTCGGCTTGTTGACAACGAGCAGATCGCCGTCCTCGTAAACGATATCGAGCGGAATATTCTCAGCCTTGGCTTCATACGGAACGGGGTCGGGTATTTGTACAATAACCTCGTCGTTTACCTTGAGCTTCTGTTTTTTGTTAGCTCCTTTGCCGTTAAGACTGACGCCGCCGCTTTCAATCAATGCAGCCGCAGCGCTTCTTGAAACGCCGATATCGGCGTCCGCGATGAACTTGTCAAGCCTTACTCCGCTCTCAGTGCAAATCAGCCTGTGCTCAGTCATTGATTTTTCCCTTGTCTGATTTGAATGTGTTCGAGAAGAAGAAAATATAGATCACGAGCAGCAAAACGCCGATTGTGATGCAGTAGTCCGCGAAGTTGCAGACAGGAGGAAAGAAGGAAATGCTGAGGTAGTCGATCACGTAGCCGTAGATAACGCGGTCAATCAGGTTTCCGATTCCGCCGCCGATAATCATACCCGCGCAAATATAGAAGAACTTGCCCGAGGGACGTTTTTTGAACATATAGAAAATTATGACCGCGAGCAGAATTGAAGTGAGGATAATAAATACCCAGCGCATGTCCTTGAACATACCGAAGGCGACTCCGCGGTTTTCAACATACGTGAGCTTAAAAAGTCCGTCGATAACGCTGATTTCGCCCACGGGTTTCAGTCCAGTGTTCACGAAATACTTGATAAGCTGGTCAATGGCGACTATCAAAGCGCCGATTGCAAGAGCGATAAAAGGCATACATACCTCCAAAGTATAATCAAAAATCGGTGCAACCGTAATCACACCGATTTTCAAAATTGTTTATTTTAATGTTTCGCAGCAGTGTGCGCAGAGCGTGGGATGCTCGGCGTTTACACCTACGGATTTTCTGATTGCCCAGCAGCGCTCGCACTTCTCACCCTCCGCTTTTTCGGCGGTGATGTCAAGCTCGGCGCCGTTATCGGAAATAACGACCTCTGAGACTATAAACGCGTCAGCAAGCTCCGGTTCAGCTTTCTTGAGGAATTCAAGGGTCTCGCCGCCGGCGCTGAGAGTTACCTTAGCCTCGAGCGAGCTCTTGATAGTCTTTTCCTTGATCATCGGCTCAAGAGTCTTCTTAACGTCGTCTCTGAGCTCGTGAATGCGGTTCCAGAACTCCATAAAGCTGTCGTCTACGTCAACCGCGACCTTCTCGGGCATCTCGTTGTAGATAACGTGAGACGCCTCGTCAGCGGCAGAATGCGGCATAAACTTCCAGATTTCGTCTGAGGTGTACGCGAGAATCGGAGCAACCATTCTGGTCATCGCGTTGAGAATCAGGTACATGGCTGTCTGAGCGGCTCTTCTGCGCGGAGAATCAGCCTTCTCTGTATACAGTCTGTCCTTTAATACGTCGAGATAGAAGTTAGACATATCTACGACGCAGAAGTTGTGGATGCTGTGATATACGATATGGAACTCGTAATTGTCATACGCTTCCTTGACCTTGTCAATAAGGCTGTTGAGCTTTGCGAGAGCCCACTTGTCGATAGGAAGCAGAGTGTCGGGCTGTACCATATCCTTATCAGGATCAAAGTCAAACAGGTTGCCGAGGATATATCTTGCGGTATTTCTGATCTTTCTGTACGCCTCGGAGCGCTGCTTGAGAATATCGAAGGAAATGTTGACGTCGGACTGATAGTCACAGGAAGCGACCCAGAGTCTTAATACGTCGGCGCCGTACTGCTTGATAACCTCCTGGGGACTGATGCCGTTGCCAAGCGACTTACTCATCTTTCTCTTTTCCATATCGAGAATCATGCCATGAGTCAGAACGGTCTTGTAAGGCGCGGTGCCCATTGTAGCTACAGAGGTGAGCAGCGAGGACTGGAACCAGCCTCTGTACTGGTCGTTGCCCTCGAGATAGAGGTCCGCGGGGAATTTGAGATATCCGCGGCGTCTTACAACGGCGGTATGTGAGGAACCGCTGTCGAACCAGACGTCCATGATATCCTTTTCCTTGTCGAACGAGGTGCCGCCGCACTTTGAGCACTTGGTACCCTCGGGAAGCATCTCGGAAGCGTCGTGGTCAAACCACGCATTTGAACCTTCCTTAGCGAATACGTCGGCGACAGCGAGCATAGCCGCCTTGTCAATCAGGGGCTCGCCGCAGTCTCTGCAATAGAAAATCGGAATCGGAACGCCCCATTTTCTCTGACGGGAGATACACCAGTCTTTTCTCTCCCTTACCATCGAGGTGATTCTGTCCTTGCCCCAAGAGGGAATCCACTCGACCTCGTTGATAGCTTTTACAGCGTCGTCCTTGAAGTCGTCAACGGAACAGAACCACTGGTCTGTCGCTCTGAACAGAATCGGTGATTTACATCTCCAGCAGTGCGGATACTGGTGGATAATTTTCTTGAGTGCGAACAGAGAGCCCGTCTCGTCGAGGTGAATAGCGATCTTCTTGTTAGCCTCGTCGGTTGTAAGACCCGCGAACTGACCGGCTTCCTCTGTGAGAACGCCGTCGCCGTTTACGGGACAGATTACGGGAATCTCGGGATAGTTGCGGCAGACGTTGTAGTCGTCAACGCCGTGACCGGGCGCTGTGTGAACGCAGCCGGTACCGCTTTCGAGAGTTACGTGCTCGCCGACAATGAGAAGCGACTCGCGGTCAAGGAAGGGATGCTGAGTCTTCATGTACTCAAGCTCACTGCCCTTGATTGTCGCGACGACCTCAAAGTCTGTAATGCCGGCTTCCTCCATGGCGGAGCGGTAAAGCTCGGTAGCCATTACATAGTACTCATCTCCGCTCTTGATCACGGAATACTCAAATCTGGGACCGACGCAGATAGCAACGTTGGCAGGAAGCGTCCATGTAGTCGTTGTCCAGATTACGAAGGATACCTTTTGAGGGTCGATGCCCATGGCGGCAAATTTGCCCAAATCATCGGTTACTCTGAATTTAACATAGATCGAATGGCAGGGATCCTCGGCGTATTCGATTTCAGCCTCGGCGAGAGCTGTCTTGCACTCGGGGCACCAGTAAACGGGCTTTAAGCCGCGATAGATGTAGCCCTTGTCTGCCATCTCGGCGAATACCTTGATTTGTTCCGCCTCGAATTCATGCTTTAAGGTGATATAAGGATTGTCCCATTCGCCGATCGCGCCGAGACGCTTGAACTGCTCTCTCTGGTCGTTTATGTAGCCGGTAACGAACTCCTCGCAGAGCTTGCGCAGCTCAACCACGGAGATATCCGCGGAGCTTCCGATACCAGCCTTCTGTCTCGCCTTGAGCTCGGTGGGAAGGCCGTGGGTATCCCAACCGGGGACATACGGAGCCTTGAAGCCCGCCATGTTCTTGTAGCGGACTATGAAATCCTTAAGAATTTTGTTAAGCGCGTGACCGAGGTGAATATCTCCGTTCGCGTAAGGAGGTCCGTCGTGCAGCACAAAGAGAGGCTTGCCCTCGTTGCGCTCCATGAGCTTGTCATATAATTTTTCGTCCTCCCAATTCTTGAGGGTTACAGGCTCGCTCTTAGGCAGACCCGCACGCATCGGAAAATCGGTTTTCGGAAGATTAAGTGTTGCGTTATAATCCTGGGACATTGTTGTTATCTCTCCAATATATTAGTTTATCAGTCGGCGGAAACGTCGTAGTTGTCGCCGAACTTGAGGTGAGCAAATTTGCTCGGGCGCTTTGAAGCAACCTTTGTGCCGTCCATACCTTCGTTCTCACCCTGAGCAGGTCTTGCGGGATACTGCTGTCTTCTGGCGGGCTGTCTGAACTGCTGGGGCTGTGCGATAGTTTCCTCGGGCTGCGCGTCATACTCAGGCTCTTCATAATTCTGCTGTGAATAATCCTGAGCGTAGTTTTCCTGGCGGTAATCCGCGGGATTGAATGTGGGCTGAGGCTCTACGGGAGTTGTGGGATATTTTTCGTTGAGCTCCGCGGTCGTTTTTTCAAGGTCGGCATTGGTGGGAAGGTCGTCGATTGTCTTGATGTGGCTTCTGTAGAGCTCGATAAGCTCTGCTCTGAGGTTGACCGCGTCTGCCTGGAGCTGGATATAGTTTTCCTTCTCAAGAGCGGTCTGGTTGTTGGCTTCGGCGGTAATGGCCTGAGCTTTTTCCTCAGCGTCGCGGAGAATTCTCGCAGCCTTCTCTCTAGCCTCCTTGATGCAGGCGTCAGACATCTTCTGAGAAGTGAGAAGTGCGTTTCTTACGGTTTCCTCGTCGGCTCTGTACTCCTCAAGGCGGGTAGCAAGTCTGTCGATTTTATGTACAAGATTGGTTTTTTCCTTTTTCAGCTGCTCAAATGACGCGATGACCTCGTCTATAAACGCGTCAACATCTTCGGCTCTGTAGCCGCCGCTGAGAGTTGCTTTTCTGAAGCTGACATTTTTGATTTCATCAATAGTAAGCATTTTTAGAACTCCTTATCTGTAGTGAATAATTGATAATCTGGTACGGTGTTTCTTTGTTTCCCCTAATACACCGTTTATTTTATATTTACCTTTGCCCCGTATGCTCAGGGTGTCGCCGCTATCTATGCCCTTGCTGACGTTATCGCAGGGCAAAAAGTTGAGCGTTACGTTACCGGAGCTGATAAGCTGCTTTGTCTTTTCGCGCGACAAGCCCGTGACCGCGGCAACGACAGCGTCAAGTCTGAGAGACGCGACAACATAAGATTCCTCGTCAAAGCCTCTGCCCTGCGGCAGACTTTGGGAGTCCGCTTCCTTAATCTTCACTCCGGCATTTCCGATTTTGAAAAGCTGCGAGGTGATGTAGGAGCTTATCTCCGTTTTGACAAAGACGATGCATCTGCCGTCCTCTATCAGAATATCTCCGACGGTGTCGCGCTCGATACCGAGCGACATCAGCGCTCCGAGAAAATCCCGGTGGCAAAGCTTGTCCGCCTTGCGGAAGGTGATTTCAAGCGCGGTAACGGGAAAGTCCTCGATTTCTTCATAGAAATAAAGTCCGAGAACCTTTCGTTCGCTGTCCTGATATCCTCCGAAGAAGCGGTAGGTCATAAAGCCTGCAGAATCAAGGTAACGCTTGGCGACTGCCTGCTTTCTCTCGCTTAAAAACGGAAAGAAATACGGCTTTTGTCTTTGCTGACAAAGATAAACGGCGTCGTCAAGCTGAGAAAGAAACAGCTTATCGTTATCAGATGTATACACCGCTGTTTTCTAACTCGTCGAGCAGGTCGTCGCCGGTGAGGTCAACGTTGCTCGGGATAATGATATATGTATTTGACGCTACTCTTTTGATTTTGCCGTTATTCGCGTAAGCGACGCCGCTGAGGAAGTCAAGGATTCTTCTTGCCATATCCTTATTGGTGTCCTCAAGGTTGAGTACAACGGTGTGCGTTTTAATCAGCTCGTCCGCAATCGAGCGTGTCTCCTCGCCGAAGCGCTCAGGCTTGAAGATACCAACCTGAAGTTTTGCTGTCGCGTGGATGTTGACTACCTTGTTTCTGCCCATTGAATCAGAGCTTACTCTCTCACGCTCTCTGGGAGCCTCTTCCTCGTAATCATCGTCACCCTCGTCGGCGTAACCGTACTCGTCATACTCGTATTCGTCGTCGGGAGCGTCCCACATGCGCTTAAACTTGTCTACTATTCCTGCCATTTCTATTTCCTCCTAATTATGTATAGTTTCTTGCGCCGAAAAGCGCCGATCCTATTCTAACCATTGTTGCGCCCGCAAGGATAGCCTCACGGTAATCATCAGACATACCCATAGAAAGTATATTCATACTTATATTATCTAATTTTTTTTGCGATATGTCAATAAATAAGTTGTGCATTTTATTAAAATATTCAGAAATTTTATGTTTATTATCACAAATTGGCGGAATTGTCATCAATCCTTGTACAGAAATCCCATCAAATCCTGCGATTTCTGCGAGCAATTCCTCGAGATTTTCCTCAAACACGCCCGATTTGTTCTCCTCCCTGCCGATATTGACCTCGACAAGTATGTTGGTTTTGAGATTTCTCTTAAGTGACTGGGTGGAAATCTCCTTTGCGAGCTTTACGGAATCGACCGACTGAATAAGGTCAACCTTACCGACGATCTGTCTGACCTTGTTTGTCTGCAAGTGACCGATGAACTGCAGAGAACAGTTTTCGAGATTGTAGTCCTCGTACTTTGAGAGCAGCTCCTGCACTCTGTTTTCGCCTATGTGGTCAAGTCCGAGCGATATAGCGTGATTAATGGTCTCGGCGTCCACGGTCTTTGTGGCGGCGAGAAAGGTTATATCCTCTCTTTTTCTGCCGGATTTCAAAGCCGCCTCGGCGATCTCCTCGTTGATTTTCCTGTAATTATATTCTACATCAGTGAATGACCTTGCCGTCATACAAATCGTCTCCTTTTACGATTACCTTGTCATAAAGTGAAATTGTGCTGCCGTTAAAGAGAATACCCTCCGCGGGGTTCGGGTCGCAGATTACGTAGTCCTCGTCAGCATAGAGGATCGAGATCTGTTTGAACTGGACCTCGCTGCCGTAGAGCACGTAAACGCCCTGCACCTTCTTTTCCTCCTTGTGAGGATTGTCGTTGTCGTCGTAGGTGGTTTTGGTGACGAAGTCGTCGTGGATCGCGCGCTTGCTGACTCTCAGACCTGTGTAGGTACCCATGCCAATTTCAATGGGTTCCTGCCTCGCCTCGAGAATACCGTCGTCCATATAGTCGCAGCGGAGGATAACAAGCGCGTTGCCGTCCTTCTCAGGCTGAGAAACCTTGTAGATTTCGGCGGGAATAGCTTCCGACGACGCTTCCGAGAACAGAACAGTTACCGAGCTGTCCCAGATATTCAGGCTCGCCGCCTGGTCGGAATTGACCTCGCAGGCTACGTACCACTTTACATTGCCTATGACCTTGCCGGCGGTATTGTCGGGAACGGAGCCCTTTTTCATGTTATGCAGATCATCAAGAGTCATCTTGCCGATGTCATCGTAACTGAAGGCTTTTTCATAGCCGTCGCAGAACTCGGTGAAATAACCCGCCTTTGTTGTTTTTATAGAGCCTTTGCTGCTTCCGGCGCTGTTGTTGAGCGTGCTTATCTGCTCGGAAAGAGAGGCTATCTCCTCGCTGAAATCATTGAGCTTTCCAGTGTAGAGCAAGCGCTGGTTGATATATGTAAGAAGCGTGTCCGCGTCGGAATATGTCTTGTCGATATTGCCGTTGTTGGCGTCGTCGAGGTAGTTGATAAGCTTGTTTTTGATATTGTTGTTGATGATGTCGATATTCATGGTGCCCGAAACGGTGTTTTTCTGGATATATTCGAGCGATTCCTTCTTCTTTTGCAGCTCCTCGGCGGTGCTGTGGGCAAGTGCGTCCTCAGCGTTGTCATATACCTTGGCAATTTCTCCGTTCGCATTTACGGCGGCTCCGTTCGCAACGGAATACGAGAGCACACCGTGAGCGGTGTTTTCGATCAGGTTCTCGTCGCGGATAATGAACGCGTTCGAATAGATCTTGTCTGTGACTGTGGTCTGCACCGCGTTCTCTGTGGGATACATGTCAAAATTCGCGCTTATCAAAAGATACGCGACGTATATGATGGCAAGCAAGGTAAGCGCCGCGACAAGTATGCGTTTGAACAGTAGCTTATCCATATAACCTTCCTTTTATGATTTGAACGGCTTTGTCGAGAAGATCGTCAAAACAGGATTCTTCGTCGACATACAGCCAATTAAGTTCCTTATCTCTTTTAAACCATGTAAGCTGCCTTTTAGCGTAGCGTCTGGTTTCGCGTTTCAGCTTTTCAATACATTCCTCAAGGCTTTGCTCTCCGTCAAAATACGGCGCAAGCTCCTTGTACCCTATAGCCATTACAGAGGTTCGGCTGAGGTCAGAACTCAGCACCTGACGCGCTTCCTCAAGCAGTCCGTTTTGGAGCATCAGGTCAACGCGGAGGTTGATTCTGTCATAGAGCTTTTCGCGGTCGATAAAGCCCAGACCGAGCTTTATTGCGTCATAAGGCGTTTCTTCGAGCCTTGACTGTTCGTTCTGCTCAGTAATCGTTTTTCCTGTGGTGTAATAGAATTCAATCGCACGGATAACGCGCTTGGGGTTTCTGCCCTCTTTAAGCCGCTCATATGACTGAGGGTCTATTTCGCTGAGAGTTTGCAGCAGCGGCTCCAGTCCTTCCAGCTCATACCTTTGTCTGAGTCTTTGACTGAGTTCTTCGTCGCGTTCCTCGTCGCTGAATTTGATGTTTTGCAGCAGAGAGTCTATGTACAAACCTGTACCTCCGGCGAGAATGGGCAGCTTGTTCCTTGAAGCGATATCCTCAATACAGCGCTTGGCGTCCTGCGTGAACATCGCTACGGAGTAGGTCTCTCCGGGCGGAACGAAGTCTATGAGGTGGTGCGGTATACCCTGCATTTCATTATCATCGGGCTTTGCGGTCGCAATCTGCATTCCCTGATAAATCTGCATGGAGTCGGCGGAAATCACCTCGCCGTCAAATATTTTGGCAAGCTCGACCGCGAGACGGGTTTTCCCCGATGCGGTCGGTCCGACTACGGATATGATTTTCTGTTTTTCACTCAAAATATCACGCCCTGCCAAACTGTCTTTCAATTTCGCTTTTTTTCATTACGATACAGACGGGTCTGCCGTGCGGGCAGTACCTTATCTGAGGATTTTCCTCAAGGGTTTTAACGATGTCTATGAGCTCCTGTGCGGAGTTTTTATGTCCCGCCTTGATAGCGCTGCGGCAGGCGACGTTGTGATAAAACCAGTCCATCTTGCCGGTAAAGATGTCATTCTTGCCCATTGAGATGTAGTCTGCCATCTCGGTCACACAGTCGGCGACCTCGGACGCGTCTATGTACTGCGGAGCGCTTCTGACAAGCACAGTGCTGTTGCCGAAGTCCTCGACCTCAAACGAGCAGTCGGAAAACATATCGAGGTGTCGTATCGCCGCGTCGTACTCGTTTTTTCCGAGAGTAACGGTTATCGGGGTAAGCAGAAGCTGTGCCGACGAGCCTGCCTTTTCAGCTTTGAGCTTCTCGTAGATTATTCTCTCGTGAGCGGCATGCTTGTCGATAAGCAGCATTTCCTTTTGGTTTTTCTCGACGATTATGTATGTATCAAAAAGCTCGCCAACGTATTTCAGCTCGTCCTTTTGCTGTTCGTAAAGGACAACCGGCTCGCTGTTATCTTTTTCGGTAACTACGATTTCCTCAGGCGGATTTACAGCAGCCGGTTTTGGAGAATCGGTTTTTTGAATCAGCGGCAAGGTCTGAGCCGGCTTATAGCTTTCCTCGCGTTTTGTATTTTTTACCGCCTGTTTTGAATACACGTCAAACGGATTTGTGTTTTCCTTCACGCTCAGACTGTCAATGGACTGAACCTTTGGCGCGGGATTTACAAACTCAACCTCGTCAAACGGATTGAACTCGTCCTTCGGCTTTATCGGCGGCTGAGGCCGAGGTTTAGGCGGCGCGGGTTTGCGGAATACCGCCTGAGCGGTGTTGAAGGTGCTGCTGCGCTCTATCTCGTGAACAGCGGAATTGTCTTTGAAATGCGCTTGCTTTCTGTCGTCGTGCTTCAAGAGAGCGGACTTTGCGGCATGGTAAACCGCGTCGAAAACAGGACGCTCGTTTATGAAACGCACCTCGATTTTCGCGGGGTGTACGTTTACGTCAATAGCTTCAAACGGAAGTGTCAGATTGAGTACGCAGGACGGGAACTTGCCGACCATGACCGAGCCCTTGAACGCCTCGTCGAGCGCCGCCATAGCGGTACGGGACTTGACGTATCTGCCGTTGATGAAGAAATTTTGCATATTGTGGTTCGGACGGGCGTGAACGGGCTTTGAAACGTAGCCTGTAACGGTAATACCGTCGAGCTGATAATCAACTGGAATCAGACCCGACGCGAATTCTCTGCCGAACACGGCATAAATCGCCGAGCTGAGCTTTCCGTCGCCGGAGGTTTTCAGCGCCTGTTTGCCGTCGCGAACGAATGTGAAGGCTATTTCAGGGTGTGAGAGCGCGGTTTTGTCGACAATATTCGAAACGCTGTTGCCCTCGGAAACGTCCTTCTTGAGAAATTTCGCGCGAGCGGGAATGTTGTAGAACAAATCCCTTATTACAAAGGTCGTGCCCACGGGACAGCCCGCGTCGTCAAAGGACTTTTCCTCGCCGCCCTCGATAACATACGAGGTCCCCATTTCGTCGCCTGCGTTTCTGGTGATGAGCTGCAAACGTGATACCGCGCTGATCGAAGCGAGAGCCTCGCCGCGAAAACCCAGAGTAGCGATACGGTCAAGGTCGTCCTGAACCTTGACTTTACTTGTGGCGTGACGGAGAAACGCGAGCTTGATGTCATCGCGAAGGAATCCGCAGCCGTCGTCGGTGACACGCATAAAGGTAGTGCCGCCGTTTTTTATCTCGACGGTGATGTGCTTTGCACCCGCGTCAATCGCATTCTCGACGAGCTCCTTGATTACGGAAGCGGGTCGTTCGACGACCTCGCCCGCCGCGATAAGCTCGGCTACGTGCTTGTCAAGCACATTTATTACTCCCAATGCAGTCACCTCCATTCTATATCATGTTCTTTAATTCGTATAATAAGTTCATCGCCTCAATCGGAGTGAGTGTGTTCAGATCAACCGATTTAAGCCTGTCGATAACGGGACTTGAAGCGACTCCCATAAGAGAGAGCTGGGTGTCCTCGTTGACGTTAACCCGTTCGACTATCGTTTCCGCCTTGCCGCTCTCCAGGTCGGCGAGTATCTCCTTCGCGCGTGTGATAATTGTATTCGGCACGCCTGCGAGCTTCGCTACCTCGATACCGTAGCTGTCATCCGCTCCGCCGGGTACTATCCTGCGCAGGAAGGTTATGTCGTCGCCGCGTTTCTTTACGGCAATATTGTAGTTCTTTACGCCGTCGAGCAGCTGTTCCATTACGCTGAGCTCATGGTAGTGAGTCGCGAACAATGTCTTGGCGCCGAGCTTCTTCCTGTCAGCGCAATATTCGAGAACCGCTCTGGCGATGCTCATGCCGTCAAAGGTCGAGGTGCCGCGTCCGATTTCGTCGAGAATCAACAGGCTTTTTGAAGTAGCATTTTTGACTATATTCGCAACCTCGTTCATCTCGACCATGAAGGTCGACTGTCCCGAGGCGAGGTCGTCCGACGCGCCGACTCTGGTGAAAATACTGTCGACGATGCCGATTTTAGCCGATGAAGCGGGCACGAAGCTGCCCATCTGAGCCATAAGGACAATCAGCGCGATCTGTCGCATATACGTCGACTTGCCCGCCATATTCGGGCCTGTGATTATGTCTACCCTCTCGCCCTTTGTGTCGAGGTTTACGTCATTCGGTACAAATGACGAGCCCTTCAGCAGCAGCTCTACCACCGGGTGCCGCGAATCCTTGATCACGATCGCGGTGGACTGGTCGACGTCGGGACGGACATATCGGTTGTCGGAAGCGACATTTGAAAGCGAAACGATAACATCGAGCGCCGCTATCGCCTTAGCGGTGCTTTGTATTCTGTTGAGGTTATCGGCAACGGTCGTCCGCACATTGTCAAAGAGCATGTATTCCAGCGAAACCGCTCTGTCCTTAGCGCCGAGGATCCTGCCCTCAAGCTCCTTGAGCTCGGGAGTTATGTACCTCTCGCTGCCGGTCAGGGTCTGCTTGCGGATATATGTATCGGGAACGAGATTCTTGTAGAAATTGGTGACCTCGATAAAGTACCCGTAAACCTTGTTATATCCTATCCGAAGCTTCGGGATACCGGTCTTTTCTTTCTCCTGCGCTTCTATCTGAGCGAGGATATCCTTGGAGTTGTTCATGTCGTTGCTGACAAGATCAAGCTCCTTGTTGTAGCCTTCCTTTATCATTCCGCCTTCTCTTACAGAGAACGGAGGCTCATCGACAATCGCCGAGTCGATAAGCGAATGAATGTCCTCGAGCAGATCGAGGTTGCGGTAAACCAGCCTCAAATAAGACGACTGACAGCCTGATATCAAATCGGAGATCTCGGGCAAATCGGTGATCGCCGAACACAGTGCGCGCAAATCCCTGGCGTTAGCGGAGCCGTAGACGATCTTAGTCATCAATCGCTCGATATCGTGGATACCGCTGAGCGTCCTTGTAAGCTCAAGCCGCATCACGGTGTCGTTTACAAGCTCCTCGACCGCGCTCTGACGGTTGTTTATCTTTGAAATATTCATCAGCGGATGTTCAAGCCATGATCGTATCAGGCGCTTGCCCATCGCTGTTTTTGTCTTGTCGATGACCCACAGCAGAGAGCCTGTCTTTGACTTTGAGAGCATGGTCTGTGTCAGCTCAAGGTTGCGCTGTGTGTTGTAATCAAGGCGCATATACTGGCTCTCGTTGTAAAGCTCAAGGCGGTTTATTCTCTCAAGACCGCTCATCTGGGTTTCGCGAAGATAGTTTATGAGAGCACCGACGGAGCTGATAACGGCGGGCTTGTCCGAGATAAGGTGAAAGTCCTCCGGGAACTGTTCCTCTGAGGTCTTTCGGCAAAGGCTCAGCTCGAACCTGTCGTCCTCGAGCATTTCAACGTCGGCGGACAGTCTGCTCTTGATAAAAGCGGGCAGCTCCTTCATGTCGACAATGTCGCCGCCGAAAAGAATTTCACGCGGGCTGTAGGACGTAAGCTGATTCGTGAGTATCCTGTATGAATCTTTACCTGAGATTTCGGTTGCGTATAATTCTCCTGTAGAAATATCGCAAAAACACAAGCCTGTGTTTTTATTCTCGGAATACATCGAGCAGATGTAGTTGTTGCGGCTCTCGTCGAGCATACTCTGCTCCATTACGGTGCCGGGCGTTATTACGCGGATAATATCGCGCTTTACAAGACCCTT
>NZ_JAHLQB010000116.1 GCF_018918205.1 Lachnoclostridium sp. MSJ-17
TGAATCCGTATTTGCAGAAGCTGGCTAACGGAGAGGGCGTCCCTCGCAATAACATCAAAGCGACACTGGATTCCGCTCAGAAGCAGCAGTTAAATGAAAAGATTCAGGACAAAGCTAAACGCGCCGATGATAACCAAACCAAGAAAGGCAGAAAGCCGCTGCCCGAACGCGAGGAAAAGGCGCTCAGAGAGCTGCTCTCGTACTGCAAGGAGCAGAACCTTAAAAACGTCGTGTTCACAAGGTTCCCGCACATTGTCGTAAAGCGCACCTTCGACAGGTTTGAAAAGAGCAACACAGTCGGGGATATCGTGGAGGAATACGGGTATGATTACCTCAACTTCGAGCGCGATTTCGTAAATACCGGACTTGACGAGAACCGCGATTTCTATAACCTTGACCACCTCAATGTTTACGGTCAGCAAAAGTTCACCGAATACCTGACAGATTACCTCACGGCGAGGTATTCAGTCGGGCCGAAGGACAGAAGCGACAAGATAAACGCTGAATGGAAAAAATGCGGCAGCTACTACAGGGCTTATGTTAAGTACAGCGAGGAGTTGATTGCGAAGGGTGAAAAAAAGGAGCTGTCGGAGGATACAGATCTTTTGAGCGAGCTGGGAAAGTATGTAGGTGTTCAGTAGGCAGATCATGCGCAACTATCTAATACCCAACAACAAAAAATACAGAGGTTCAACCCGCAAGGGCTGAACCTCTTTTTTGACTATATCTTTATTCTCATCCAGGCGTTGCCCATAACCAGTGTGCCTGAGTAATTTACATCGCAGGGATCTTCGGGTGCGACTCCGAAGTGATTGTACTCGTTGTGGTGGATATCCCACTCGGGGTCGTAGTATTTGCCCTCTATCTCTGCCCAGCCGTGACCGCCTGAGTTGCAGGCGTAGACTTCCGTAAACCCTATCGCCTTACCCATGTACGCGTATGCAGCACCATAGCTGTAGCAGTCGCCCTTGCCGTAAACAAAGAGGTCGTTGGCATAAACAACAGGCCAGTCCATTTCGGTGTACGGCGGGTCGTGGCGCACACCCTCGAGGTACGAAGTCTTTATGTAGTCAAAGCACTTTTTGAGCTTTTCCTGTCGCGTCATGCTGTTGTCCGTACATGCCGCAACCGCCTTGCATGCCGCAAAAAGCGTCTTGTCGGAATCGCTCTCCGCCTTGTATGCCCTGCCCTCGATGACGCTCCAGTCATAATTACCGTCGTTTATTCCATCGCAGAGACCTAAATCGATATTGCCCTCAGAGTCTGCGTAGTAGTAGCCGTCCTTGTCGCTGCCGACTATGCCGCCCTTCTGAATCTCGCCGTCCTTGATGAAGTTAGCGGTCTTGCCGTCGGAGAAGAATCCGTCCTTCTTAGGCGTGAGGTGAATTTCCATGCCGTCCGTGAGGTAACTGCGCTTGTCGGCGTCGCTGTCGTACATCGACGTCTTGAAGCCCGACTGGGATATCGCGAGATCTACCGTGCCGCCGATTAGCTCGACTTCCTTTGTCTCGTCACCGGCAATGACCTTGACCTTCGCGTACCGCTTGACGGTTATCGCGTGGGCTCCCGCGTCTACCCACCTCGCGTCGCGTTTGGGTTCGACTGTGTCGCGGTCGGTTATGCTTATGCCCGCCGCACCGAGCAGCTGCGATACGGTCATGTCGTCGGTGCCCTCTGCTGTGACGGACTTGCCGCTGTCTAAAACTGTCACCTTCACGGGGTCGCCCGGCTCTCCGCAGGCGGAAAATGTGAAAGCAGTCATAAGAATCACAAATACGGAAACAAGTGAAATAAATCGCTTGGTTTTCATCTCATAAACTCTCCTTATACAGCCGTGTGCCGTATATCAAACCATTGCTGCCTTGATAGCCGCAAGAAAATCTCCGTAGTCGTCGAACGCGGGAAGGTCGGGATTGTCCGCCTTTATCTTGTCGGTGCTCCTGAACAGGAAGCCTGCCTTACTCGCGCGAATCATGCCGAGGTCGTTGTAGCTGTCGCCCGCTGCGATTGTCTCGTAGCCGATAGACTGCAGAGCCTTGACTGTGGTGAGCTTCGACTGCTCGCAGCGCATTTTGAAGTCAGTGACCTCTCCGTTATCCGCTACGACGAGCGAGTTGCAGAATATAGTCGGCATGCCCAGCTTCTTCATAAGGGGCGCCGCGAACTGGGTGAAGGTATCGCTGATGATAATCACCTGGCAGCATGAACGCAGCTCGTCGAGGAACTCCTTCGCGCCCTCCATGGGATCGATCGTCGCGATCACGTCTTGTATCTCCTTGAGTCCCAGCCCGTGCTCCTTTAAGATTTTGAGGCGGTACCTCATAAGCTTGTCGTAGTCAGGCTCGTCACGTGTGGTTTTTTTAAGCTCCTCGATTCCGGTAGCCTTTGAAAAAGCGATCCAGATTTCGGGTACAAGCACTCCCTCGAGGTCAAGACAGGTTATATACATTTTGAACAGTCCTTTCAGTAGTTAATAATTACTTGAGCAGTGTGCCCTGGCTGGCGCACTTCAGGTAGGCGTTGATGAAGCCGTCAAGGTCGCCGTCCATTACCGCCTGAATGTTGCCGGTCTCGAACGCGGTGCGGTGGTCTTTTACCATTGTGTACGGCATGAACACGTAGCTGCGTATCTGAGAGCCCCAGGTGATTTCCTTCTGCACGCCCTTGATGTCCTCGATTTTTTCAAGGTGCTCGCGCTCCTTGATTTCAACGAGCTTTGAAATGAGCATCTTCATAGCGACGTCGCGGTTCTGGTACTGGCTGCGCTCAACCTGGCTGGCGACTACGATACCCGTCGGGATATGAGTAAGACGGACAGCCGACGAGGTCTTGTTGACCTTCTGACCGCCTGCACCGCTTGCGCGGTATACGTCCATTTTGATATCCTCGGGCGCGATATTGACTTCGACGTTGTCGTCCATCTCGGGCATTACCTCGAGCGCTGAAAAGCTCGTGTGACGTCTGCCTGCAGAATCAAACGGAGAAACGCGCACAAGTCTGTGAACGCCTGCCTCGCTTTTGAGGTAGCCGTAGGCGTTTTCTCCCTCGATCAGGAGCACCGCGCTCTTGAGTCCGGCTTCATCGCCGTCGAGATAGTCGACCTCCTTGATTTTGAAGCCGTGTGCCTCAGCCCAGCGAGTGTACATTCTGTAGAGCATCTCAGCCCAGTCCTGAGCTTCCGTGCCGCCTGAGCCCGCGTGGAAGGTGAGAATGGCGTTATTCTTGTCGTACTCGCCCGTGAGAAGGGTCTGCAAACGCTGCTTTTCAAGAGTGGCTTTTACATCGTCGACCTCAGCCTGAGCTTCCTCGAGAAGCGACAAATCCTCTTCCTCGTTCGCAAGCTCAATCAAAGCCTGAGTGTCCTCATATTTCGAAACAAGAGCCTCGTAAGCCTCGACCTTGCCTTTTAACGCGCCTGTCTTTTGCAGTACCTGCTGAGACTTCTCGACGTTGTCCCAGAAGCCCGGCTCTGTCGCCTTGAGCTCGAGCTGCTCAATCTCTGACTTCATGCTCTTCATGCCGAGAGCGTCTGAAAGGTCGTCGATATCGGGCTTTAATGCCTGCAATGAAAGCATTAATTCTTCAAACTGTACCATACTTCTACCTTCTTTCGTTTTACCAAATATATATTATACCAAAAAAGTGAATTCTTGTAAACTAAAATTAAAAATTCTTTATATTTGAATTATTGTTGCATTTGCCGATAAAATTTGTTATAATAATAACGATAACAAGTACGGAGGTCTATATGGAGTTTACTAAGTACACCTGCCCCGTATGCGACAAGAAGTTTGAGAGCTCAGACGACATTGTCGTCTGTCCCGAATGCGGCGCTCCGCATCACAGGGATTGCTATGAAGGGCTCGGACACTGCTTTTACGAGGACAAACACAAGGAAGGCTTTACCTTTGACAGCCTGCACCCCGAACAGCCGGAGAGTGATAATACTGAATCCAAATTTGAGGATTTTCAGACTATCGTCTGCCCTGTCTGCTTCAACAGGAACCCGATGGGTTCGCAGACCTGTCAGCGCTGCGGCACGGATCTGAGAGCCGAAAACGCCCATAATCCGCAACAGCCGAACGGTCAGCCCGGCAATCAGGGCAATTCAGGTCAGGGCGCTCCCAATCAAGGGTTCCCGCCGTTCGGATTTGCAGCCCAGGGCATGCCCGAATACGACCCTCTCGCGGGTATGGACAGCAAAGAGGAAGTCGGCGACAACGTTACAGCCGGTGAAGCCGCAAAGTTTACCGGCAGAAACACGCAGTATTTCTCGATGGTATTCCAAAGGCTGAGAAAGCAAGGCAGAGGTAAATTCGGATTCGCGGCATTTCTGTTTTCGGGAGTATATTTCCTTTACAGAAAAATGTACGGTATCGGTCTCGCCTTCTCGCTTGTTGTCATCGCTACAAACGTTCTGTCGACATTCATAATAATGACGCCGGAATGGTCATCGGCAGTGCGTGAGATAGCTTCCGCTTCTCCGCAGAATATCGCCTCAGACCCCATGTATGCCTATTCGCTGCTCGGAAAGATGGGCTACGCCTACCTTCCGCTGCTGCTCAACGCCGTGCGCTATATCTTTATGTTGATCAGCGGACTGACGGCAAACCGTATCTATTACGGTCATTCAATGAAAAAAATCCGCAGAATCAAGGACGAGCACCGCGGCGCTGCGCCCGACGAGATCAATAAGGCTCTTGAGGAAAAAGGCGGCGTGAACCTTCCGCTCGCGCTCAGCTTCGGCATTGCCACCGTTGCCGTCTCGTATATCTGCAACTTCTTTATCGCGTCTGCAAGTATAACAATTTAACGGAGGATGATTATGAAAATTACAAAAGCGGTTATTCCCGCTGCGGGCTTCGGAACAAGAGTCCTTCCCGCCACAAAGAACATTCCCAAGGAGATGTTCCCTATCGTTGACAAGCCCACGATACAGTATATCGTCGAGGAAGCTGTCGCGGCAGGTATCACTGATATCCTTATCATCACGAACAGAGGAAAGACCCTGATTGAAGATCATTTCGACCGCTCGCCCGAGCTTGAGCATATTCTCGAAAAAGGCGGCAAGTCAGATTTTCTTGAGCAGGTCAAGGGTATTTCGCAGCTCGCCAACATCAGCTTTATCCGTCAGCAGGAAATGAAGGGCTTAGGTCACGCGGTGCTCAAGGCGAAGTCCTTTGTCGGTAACGAGCCCTTTGCGGTGCTATTCGGCGACGGAGTAATCGTCGGCAAAAAGCCCGCTATCGGTCAGCTTATCGAGCATTACGGCGAGTACGGTAAGGGCGTTGTAGGTGTAAAGAAGGTTCCCGAGGAGGAAATCCACAAGTACGGCTCGCTTAAGGTTGAGAACCTGCACGACAATGTTTTCGCCTGCACCGACATGAAGGAAAAGCCCAAGACCAAGGAAGAAGTGCTTTCGCTATATTCTATCCTAGACCGCTGTGTTCTGCCGCCCGAGATTTTTGAGATTCTTGAGCGCACTGAACCGGGCGTCGGCGGTGAGATTCAGCTCACTGACGCTATGCGCGAGATAGCAATAAAAGAAGGAATGACCGCCGTCGAGTTTGAGGGTACAAGATACGATATGGGCAACAAGTTCGGCATTCTGCAGGCACAGATCGAGGTAGGTCTGGATCACCCCGAAACAAAGGAACAGTTAACCGAGTACATTAAGAAATTGGCTGAAACTTTATAACGATATGAAAAACGGACGTGTTTTTGGCACGTCCGTTTTGTTTATGGACAATTATTGGTCGCTTCGCTCCGAATATAAAATCGGGTGCGGGTGTCCCGCCATATACTACCAACTACTAACTACCCAACTACCAACTATAATTGTCAAATACCAAAAGCTCCGGCTTATGCTCCCGGAATATAGTATAATGCGTAAAGCCTGCAGCCCTTGCGACCTCTATTCCCTGCTCGATTCCTTTGCCGACCATGTCGGCTGAGTGAGCGTCGGTGCCTACGGTCACGTACTCTCCGCCAAGCTCCCTGAAACGCCTGACGAGTTCAATGTCGGGCAGGGTTCTTCCTATCGGCTTGAACAGCCCCGAAACGTTGATTTCAAGGGCTTTTTTGTTTTTTATCAGTGTTTTGAATATCTCGTCGATCTGCTCTTGAAACGGCGTTAAGTCCGGGTAATATCCTTCCCTCTCGACTATGTACCGCAGCGGATATGTGAGGTGTGAAAGGCTGTCGAAGTGTTCAAAATTCGAGGTCTCGATAAGCTCGTCGAAATACCTGCGCAGCAGTTCGTTAACGTCGACGGTCTTGTAATCGAGATAATAGAAGTCTTCGTAACCTCTGAGGTTATGAACGGACGCTAAAATGAAGTCAAAGTCCGCGTATTCGAGGGCGTGTTTTGTCTGAGCAGGGTCGTGAATTGGCTCGCCGAGTTCAAGTCCTCTGAGCACGAGCAGCCTGTCTTTGTATTTTTCTTTTGCAGAATTAATATCGCGTACCGACTGAGGTATCAGTCTGTCAAAACTGCCGAATTCACAGTCCTCTCCCATGTTGATATACTCAGCCTCGCAGTGGTCGGTTATTGCTATGGCGTAAAGACCATTACCAAGCGCTGCCTGACAGAGCTCGTCGACGGTGCTTTTTGCGTCAAAAGAATTATCGGAATGCGTGTGCATATCACAAAGCTTCATATTGTATCACTCCCTAAAAAATGATACCATATTAATTATCTTTATGCAATATTTGACTTTACTTTCGAGCCGGAAAATTGTATAATATACAAAATGTTATTATACATATTTAAAAGCACACGGAGGTTAGTTATGAAGGCTGTAATTTCTGTAATCGGCAAGGACACCGTAGGCATTCTCGCCAAGGTCTCCGACGCCTGCGCCAAGGCAAGCGTAAATATCATCGAGGTCACCCAGAGCGTTCTCCAGGATATGTTCGCCATGATCATGCTCGTGGATATCGACAAGGCTAATATTGAGTTCGAGCAGCTCAGGGAAAATCTTAACAAGGTCGGCGAGTCCACAGGCACGCAGATACATCTTATGCATGAGGATATATTCAACAGCATGCACCGAATCTGATTTGATTGCGGAGGATTTCAATGTTAGAAACAAGAGATATACTGGAAACAATAAATATGATAGACAACGAGAACCTCGACGTGAGAACTATCACGATGGGTATCTCGCTGCTCGACTGCATTGACGAGGATATCGACAAGGCTTGCGATAAGGTTTATGACAAAATCTGCCGCAGCGCCAAGGATCTCGTCAAAACAGGCGTCGATATCGAGAGAGAGTACGGAATCCCTATTATCAACAAGAGAATTTCCGTCACACCTATCGGCATGGTCGCTGCTCCGTGCCAGAGCAGAAAAGTCGTCAAGTTTGCGTACGCGCTCGACAAGGCGGCTAAGGAGCTCGGAGTTAATTTCATCGGCGGCTATTCCGCTCTCGTTCAGAAAGGCTTTGCAAGCGGAGATTACGCGCTTATCGAGAGTATTCCCGAGGCGCTCAGTGAGACCGATTTCGTCTGCTCGTCCGTAAATATCGGCTCGACGAAGGCGGGTATCAACATGGACGCGGTCAAGATGATGGGTAAGGTCGTCAAGGAGACCGCCGAAATCACCGCAGACCGCAACTGCATTGGCGCGGCTAAGCTCGTCGTATTCTGCAACGCCCCCGAGGATAACCCGTTTATGGCGGGAGCGTTCCACGGAGTCGGTGAAGCTGACACGGTTATCAACGTCGGCGTTTCGGGTCCCGGAGTAGTCAGGGCGGCTCTCGCAAAGAACGGCGAAGGCAAGGACATAGCGGAAATCGCGGATCTGGTTAAGAGAACCGCGTTCAAGATAACGCGGATGGGTCAGCTCGTCGCCAAGGAAGCGAGCAAAAGGCTCTGCGTACCCTTCGGAATTGTCGACCTCTCCCTCGCTCCCACACCCGCTGTCGGAGACTCCGTCGCCTACATTCTCGAGGAAATGGGTCTTGAGAAATGCGGCTGCCACGGCACCACCGCTACTCTCGCGCTGCTCAACGACGCCGTAAAGAAAGGCGGCGTTATGGCTTCCTCTCATGTCGGAGGCTTAAGCGGAGCGTTTATCCCCGTATCGGAGGACGCCGGCATGATCGCGGCGGCAAAGAGCGGCCACCTCGACATTACGAAACTTGAGGCTATGACTGCAGTCTGCTCTGTCGGTCTTGACATGATTGCAGTTCCCGGCGACATTACGCCCGAGGTCATTTCCGCTATTATCGCGGACGAAGCGGCTATCGGCATGGTAAATTCAAAAACAACTGCTGTAAGGCTTATTCCCGCAATCGGCAAAAAAGCCGGCGATATGCTCGAGTTCGGCGGTCTGCTCGGCTCGGGTCCCGTAATGCCGGTCAGAGAAGGCTCGCCCGCTGTGTTCATAAACAGAGGCGGCCGCATTCCCGCTCCGCTGCAGGCGTTGAAGAATTAAAATTGCTTGTCTACGGGCTAATTACCTGTTCACATATATTATCCCACTATAATCGAGGTGATTATTTATGCAGGACATGATTCGTAAAATCGTACAGGCGGACACCGAGGCAAAGGCTATGGACGAGGCTAACCGCAAAAACGCCGAGGAAGAAAAACGTCGGATAGAAGCGGAAGCCGCCGCTATTTACGAGAGCTACATGGAAAGCGCAAAGCGTGAAATCGCAAAAAACAACGCCTATCTCGAAAAGCGTTATTACAAGAAGTGGACGGATATCACCGCCAGACAGGCTTCGTCGCTTATCAAGCTGAGAATGGATTATGAACAAAACTGCGACAGATGGGTTGACGATATAGTTCAGCGTGTGCTGGAATAAAAAGGAGGCGACATGATGTCAACTACTTCCTATGCCGTCCTCGCAAAGGCGCGGGCTAAGTACGGCAGGCACCTGACAGACCGGGATTACTCAAGTATCATCGCCTGTCAGAGCGTCGCCGAGGTCATGGTTTACCTTAAATCGCACACCCACTACGCTTCCGCGCTCTCAGAGGTCAATGAACGCGACGTTCACAGAGGCAGGCTCGAAATGCTGCTCCGTCAGTATCAGTTCTACGAGTTCGACTCGCTGTGCCGCTATGATTCAAGCATAAGCGAGGGCTTTTCGAAATACGTCGTCGAAAAAACCGAGGTCGAGCAGATCATCCGTTTTCTGATCCTGCTCAACTCAAATTCTACGGAAAAGTTTATTTTCCAGTTCCCCGCATTTTTTGTAAAGCACACCGCGCTCAATATCAACAAGCTCGCGAACGCTCATGATTTCAGCGAGTTTCTCAATGCCCTGCACGGCTCGCCCTATTACGATATTCTTAAGGCATATAAGCCCGACAAAAAGGGCATGCTGCCTGTTTCCTATATGGAAAACAAGCTTTACGCCTATGTTTTCGGCAACGTGTTCGAGCTTATCAAAAAGAAATCCAAGGGCGCCGAGCGCGATGAGCTGCTGCGTATGTTCTACACAATCAACGATTATGCTATTTTTTCAAAAATCCTGAGATTGAAAAAATATTATAACCTCTCGCCCGAGGTCGTAAAGTCAAATCTTTTGCCCGAATACAGCGACCTCAGTCAGAATATGATTGACAGAATGTGCGCCGCCGGGTCTTCGGCTGAGGTTTTCAGAATAATGCAGAGCAAAGGCTGCGGCAGACTTATCAACAAAATCGGCTACACCTACGCGAGCGACATCAGTCCGCGCGTGCGTTACACCATGGCGAAAAAGAATATTCATTTTTCAAACAACCCTTCTGTTGTGATGATTTCGTATATGTTTCTCGCCGAAACCGAGCTGCTGAACGTCATCAGCATGATTGAGGGCATTCGTTATCAGCTCGACAAATCGATAATACAGTCACTGATTATCCGGTGAAAGAGGTGAAATAATTTGGCAGTATCATCACTGCAGGCTCTGAACGTCATAGGCCTGATGGAGCACATCGACGAAGTAATCTCCGTGCTCGGCGAGTCGGGAGTATTTCAGCCCGACGACGTTACAAACTTCTATGACGACGTTCAGGACTTTACGCATTTGCAAACAAAAAATACCTACGCTGAGCCGTTGACGAACCTCAAGGCGGCTCTCAACCTCACAAAGCGCAGCTTCCCCTTAAAGGACGTGAGCGATTTCAGCCCCACGGTCGAGGAGCTTGAAAACTTTTCGGCGACTACCACGGCTGATATCGACGCCCTTATCGACAAGAGAGAGGTCGCGGCGAAAAAGCTCGATGAGGTAAAGCAAAATCTCAAGGTCACAAGCCACTTTATCGGCATGGGCGTCGAGATTGAGAAGGTACTCGAGATGAAGTACATGAAGGCGCGCTTCGGACGGCTTCCCAAGGACAGCATGCCAAAGCTCGACGCTTACAGCGACAACGACTATGTAGACTTCGCGGTTTGCACCGAGGACAAGAACCACTATTGGGGCGTTTATTTCGCGCCTTACGACGAGTACGAGGAGATCGACAAAATCTTTGAGGCTCTGTTCTTCGAGAGGTGCGACCTCGTAAGCGAAGATAAAACACCGAAGGAACGCATCGAGGAATACAAAAAGGAAATTCCTCAGCTCGAGGCTGAGGTCAAAAAGGCTCAGGCAGCTGTCGACAAGTACCTCGACTACAACAAAGATCAGATAACAAGCTATCTTTCAAAGCTTGAGGAGCTTTATCTGTACGCGAGCATCCGTAACAAGGCGCTCCAGTACAACAAGAGCTTCATCATCGTCGGCTGGGTACCTACGGAAAACAAAAAGCAGCTCAGCCGCAGGCTCAAAAAAATCCAGAGCATCGAGCTTGACTTTTCCGACGCTAAGAACGAGCTGGACAAGCGTCCGCCCGTTAAACTCAAAAACTGCTTCCTCGCGAAGCCCTTCGAGTTCTATACCGAGATGTACGGAGTGCCGAAGTATAACGAGCTCGACCCGACGCTGTTCATCGCCTTTACCTATGTTGTTATTTTCGGCATCATGTTCGCCGATTTAGGACAGGGACTATTGCTCTCTCTCGTCGGAATACTGATGTGGAAGATAAAGAAAATGAAGGTCGGCAAAATACTCTTCCCCTGCGGACTGAGCGCCGCGGTGTTCGGAACGATATTCGGCTCTGTGTTCGGCTTTGAGCACCTGCTCGACCCGATGTTCCACGCTATGGGCTTTGAGGAAAAGCCGATGCAGGTCATGAACCCCGAGAACACAAACTCGGTTATCCTGACCGCGATAAGCATAGGCGTTGTGCTTCTGATTGTAGCGATGTTCCTCAACGTCGTTTCTTCCATACGGCAGAAGGATTTAGGCAGAGCGCTGTTCGGTACGAGCGGACTCTCGGGAATCGTGTTCTACAGCTCGATCATCTTCGCGGTAGTTGCTGAGGTGTTCCTCGGCTGGCACGTAGTTTCGCTGTTCTATATCCTCGGGCTTATCGTGTTCCCGTTCCTGCTGATTTTCTTCGCGGAACCGCTGGGAAATCTTGTTAACCGCAAAGAGGACTGGCAGCCCGAAAGCTGGAGCGGCTATATCGTCGAGAATATCTTTGAATCGATAGAGGTTTTGCTCGGCTACGTCACCAACACAATGAGCTTCTTGAGAATCGGCGTGTTCGTCCTTGTTCATGCGGGCATGATGCTCGTTGTATTTACTCTCGCGGAGACCGCAGGCGGCGAGTTCAGTATTCCCTACTGGATCATCATCGTATTCGGCAACGCGCTGGTTATGGCTCTCGAGGCTCTGCTTGTCAGCATTCAGGTGCTCAGACTCGAGTATTACGAGATGTTCAACCGCTTCTATTCGGGCGAAGGCAGACCCTTCAATCCCGTTAAATTAAATATTGAATAATTTTTGGAGGTTATCTATTATGTCTATTCTTTTTAATCTTATTTTTTCTGCTATCCCCGTTATTTTCCTGATCGGCTCCGTTATTATCGCTGTAAAGGCTGTTTCCCGCGGCAAGAGCAGAAAGAGAACTATGCTCATGCAGCTCGCTTCCTTCGCTGCCGTATTCGCCCTCTGTGTTATTTTTCCGATCGTTGCTAACGCTGCAGGCGACGCTTCCGCTGCGGGCGACGCAAGCGGAATGAAGTACATCGCGGCTGCAGCTGCTACCGGCATCGCCTGCATCGGCGGCGGTGTTGCGGTTGGCAACGCGGCTCCCGCGGCAATCGGCGCTACAAGCGAGGATCCCAAGGCGTTCGGTAAGGCTATCATCTTCGTTGCTCTCGGTGAAGGTATCGCTCTCTACGGCGTTCTGGTTTCCATGCTTATCATCAACAGCTAAGCCAAGTGACCGATTATGAAATTCTATTTGATCAGTGATAACGTCGATACCAAAATGGGCATGCGCTTTGCAGGTATAGAAGGCGTTGTTGTCCACGAGGAGGACGAGGTCAGGCGCGAGCTTGAAAAGGCTATAGAGAACGAGGATATTGCCGTTATTCTGATGACGGAAAAGCTCGTTTCTCTCTGTCCCGACATCGTTTACAACCTCAAGCTCAACCGGGAAAAGCCGCTGATTGTCGAAATTCCCGACCGTCACGGCAACGGCAGAACCAAGGACAGCATAACCAAATATGTTCAGGAAGCCATCGGCGTAAAGCTGTAGGCGTTATCATGTAACTGAGGTAATGATATGGCAAGAAATAAAACCGATAACTTTCTTAGGGCGATAAAAAAATACGCCAAGGCGCAGAGCACGCTCCTCCAAACCGAGGTAAAGCAGCTCAAATCAGAGCGGCTCAAGGAAGCTGAGGAGAAAGCCCGGCGCGACAGCGAACGCCTGATTAAGGATAAGCTGCACGAAAAGCGCAGCCACGAGTTGGCTATCCTCGCTAAAAAGACTCAGGAGGGTCAGAGAGAGCTCTTTGTTGAACGCTCAAGAATGACCGATGAGGTATTCAGGAACGCGGCGAACAAGCTCCTTGACTTCACAAATACAGATGAATACAGGCAAAAGCTTCTCGGCAGTGCAAAGGAAATCGCCGGATTTTTCGAAAACAAGGACTGCGTGCTCTATGTCAACGAACGCGATCTTGACCTTGCGGACAGCATTAAGAACTTCTTCGCGGGAAATTCCGAGGTTATGGCTGATAAAACCATAAAAATCGGCGGAATCAAGGGTTACTGCGCGGACATGGCAGTCATCGCCGACGAGACCCTTGACACCAAGCTGGAAGCACAGCGGGAGTGGTTTATCGAAAACGCCACCCTTTCCGTACAATGAGCCGAAAGGGAGGTAAGAAATAATGAATCAAAATATTATTTACGGAATCAACGGACCTGTTGTTACCGTTAAGGATACCGACAGCTTTGAAATGATGGAAATGGTTCACGTCGGAGTCCAGAACCTCGTCGGCGAGGTCATCGGCATCACCGACAGGCTCACCACCATTCAGGTTTACGAGGAAACTACCGGTCTGAAGCCCGGAGACCCCGTAACGGGTACAGGAGCTCCCATGAACGTGCTCTTAGGCCCCGGTATTATTGACAATATCTTCGACGGCATTGAGCGTCCGCTAAAGGCTATCGAGGAGCAGGCAGGCGCGTTTATCAACAGAGGCGCCTCCGTTAACTCACTCGACACCGAACGCTACTGGAACGTCACCATGAAAATCAAAGCCGGCGACAAGCTTGAAGGCGGTCAGATCTACGCGACCCTGCCCGAAACACCGATTATCGAGCACAGGCTGATGCTTCACCCCGACCTTTCCGGTGTTGTCACGGAAGTCAAGCCCGACGGCGACTACAAGCTTTTTGACACCGTTGCTGTGATCGAGGACGACCTCGGTGAAAAGCACGAGCTCAAGCTCTGTCAGCAGTGGCCAATCAGAACCGCGCGTCCCGTTAAGGACAGACTCACACCGTCAATCCCGCTGATTACGGGTCAGAGAATCATGGATACTCTCTTTCCCATTGCCAAGGGCGGCACAGCGGCTATCCCGGGCGGCTTCGGTACGGGCAAGACCATGAACCAGCACCAGCTTGCAAAGTGGTGCGACGCGGATATTATTATCTACGTCGGTTGCGGCGAACGCGGCAACGAGATGAGCCAGGTACTCGAGGAATTCTCGGAGCTTATCGACCCGAAGTCAAAGCGTCCGATGACCGACAGAACCGTACTTATCGCGAACACCTCAAACATGCCTGTCGCGGCGCGCGAGGCTTCTATCTACACCGGCATCACCCTCGCGGAATACTACCGCGACATGGGTTATCACGTAGCGATGATGGCAGACTCAACCTCCCGCTGGGCTGAGGCACTCCGTGAAATTTCAGGCAGACTTGAAGAAATGCCCGCCGAGGAAGGTTTCCCGGCATATCTGCCCTCGCGACTTGCCGAGTTCTACGAGCGCGGCGGACGTGTAAACGCTCTCTGCAGCGACGAAGGCTCCGTTACCCTTATCGGCGCGGTTTCCCCGCAGGGCTCCGACTTCTCGGAACCCGTCACTCAGAATACCAAGCGCTTTACCCGCGTTTTCTGGGCTCTCGACAAGGCTCTCGCCTACGCGCGTCACTATCCCGCTATCAACTGGATCGACAGCTACAGCGAGTATTTCAACGACCTCGACCCGTGGTTCAGAGAACACCTCGGCGACGACTTCGTTGATTACAGAAACAGAATCAGCGCCCTGCTGCAGGAGGAAAGCTCGCTGATGGAGATCGTAAAGCTCATCGGTTCAGACGTTCTTCCCGACGACCAGAAGCTTGTTATCGAGACCGCGAGAGCAATCCGCGTAGGATTCTTGCAGCAAAACGCCTTCCACGCCGAGGATACATACGTACCCCTCGAGAAGCAGAAGCTGATGATGAAGGTCATTCTGCACCTGCACGCAAAGGCGAAGGAAGTCGTAGCGCGCGAAATACCTCTCTCAAAGGTATTGGAGCTCGGACTCTTTGACAAGCTCACAAAGATGAAATACGATATTCCCAACGACAGGCTTGAAATGTTCGACCAATATATTGAAGAAATCGACACCAAGCTCGGCGAATTATTGAAGTAAGGAGGAAACGCGCAATGATTATTGATTATGTTGGCGTCAAGGAAATCAACGGCTCGCTGATTGTCATTGACGGCGTTAAAGGCGTTTCCAACGAAGAAATTGTTGATATAAAGCTCGAAAACGGCACCACAAGACAGGGTCGTGTCGTGCAGATCGAGGGTGAAAGAATCGTTGTGCAGGTTTTTGAAGGCACGAGAAGAATCAGCCTTAAAAACACACGCACACGCCTTACCGGTCACCCGATGGAAATGCCGCTCTCGCCTGAGATCATCGGCAGAGTACTCGACGGCGCCGGCAGACCTATCGACGGACTTGGAGATATCTTCCCCGTCAAAAAAGCTAACATCAACGGCACCCCGATAAACCCCGTTTCAAGAGTTTATCCCAAAAACTACATCAACACCGGCATCTCGACCATCGACACGCTTATGACACTTATCCGCGGTCAGAAGCTGCCTATCTTCTCGGGTTCCGGTATGACGCACAACGACCTCGCGGTTCAGATTGTTCGTCAGGCAAAAATCAGCGGCGCTGACAGTACAAACTTCGGCGTTGTATTTGCCGCGATGGGCGTACAGAAGGACGTCGCGGAGTATTTCCGCAAGAGCTTTGAGGAAAGCGGCGTTCTTTCGCGAGTTGTTATGCTCCTCAATCTGAGCAACGACCCGATCATCGAGCGTACCCTCACCCCGAGATGCGCTCTGACTATCGCGGAATATCTCGCGTTTGAGCTGGATATGCACATTCTCGTCATCATGACCGACATGACCTCCTACGCCGAGGCTCTGCGTGAGTTCTCGTCATCAAAGGGCGAGATCCCCGGCAGAAAGGGTTATCCCGGTTATCTGTACTCTGACCTCGCGTCACTGTACGAGAGAGCCGGCATGATAAAGGGACATCCGGGCTCTGTTACCCAGATCCCGATTCTGACAATGCCAAACGACGATATCACTCACCCGATTCCCGACCTCACCGGCTACATCACCGAGGGTCAGATCGTTCTTGACCGCACATTGCAGGGTCAGGGCTTCTATCCGCCCGTAAGCGTACTGCCGTCGCTGTCACGTCTGATGAAGGACGGCATCGGCGAGGGCTTTACAAGAGCCGATCACCAGCCGCTCGCGAATCAGCTGTTCGCGTCATACGCGAAGGTTATCGACGCGAGAGCTCTGGCTTCCGTTATCGGCGAGGAGGAGCTTTCCCCCGTCGACAAGAAGTATATCGAATTCGGCAAGCTCTTTGAGCAGAAATTCGTAAATCAGGGCTTTGACGAGAACAGAACGATTGAGCAGAGCCTGGATTTGGGCTGGGAGCTTCTCTCTACACTGCCCAGAGCCGAGCTTGACCGTGTTGACGATGCTGTTCTCGACGTTTATTACAAGGGCTGAGAGGGTGTGTAATCATGGCTGTACAGGCAGTACCCACCAAGGGTAATTTAATGAATACCAAAAAATCGCTCTCTCTTGCCAAGAACGGCTATGAGCTGCTCGACCGAAAGCGCAACATTCTTATCAGAGAAATGATGACGCTTATCGACCATGCGAATGCCATTCAGGAAAAAATCGACGGCGCGTACGAGGAAGCGTATATCGCGCTGCAGACCGCAAATATTTCAAACGGCTTCTGCGAGGAGATTTCCAACGCTATCCCCGTCGAGGACGGTCTGCACCTCGATTCCCGCAGCGTCATGGGTGTGGAGATACCTATCCTCACCATTGACGAGGGCGAGCATTACGAGTTTTTGCACTACGGCACTAGAACTACCAACTCCGCTATCGACAAGGCGTTTATCCTATTTTCAAAGGTTAAGTACCTCACGGTAGAGCTTGCGGAGATCGAAAACAGCGTTTACCGCCTTGCGGATTCGATAAAGAAAACCCAGAAGCGCGCAAATGCTCTGAAAAATATCATGATACCGCGATTCGAGGAGAATGTGAAGTTCATCACCGACGCTCTCGATGAAAAGGACAGAGAGGAATTCAGCCGTCTGAAGGTAATTAAGCGCAAAAAGCTCAGAGAAAGCGAAAGCAAAAACGAATCTGAAACAGCATAAAATACAGGAGCCGGGTCAAACCAATTCGAGTTTGACCCGGCTCCGTACTTTTTTATAAATATGACAAGATAACAAATACCACGCACATCAGCGCGATCAAAGCTAACAAAAGCAAATGACGCCATTTTTGTTCATAGAGCAAGCCTATGAATTCTCTCACAAACGCGTTCGGGTAAAAATACGGTTTTGTTTTAGCGGAGAGTCCAAGAACCTTCATTCCGAGCTTTTTCGCTAAAGTGTAACCTCGGAACACATGGTAATTAGTGGTTGAAAACGCGATTTTTGCCTTTTCGATGTCGCCGCAGTCACGACCTATGACCTTTTCGGAAAACGACATGTTCTGTAAAGTGTTTACGCTCTTGTCCTCTAAAATAATCTGTTCCTCGGGAACGCCCTGTTCCAACAGGTATCGCTTCATGCTTTCAGCTTCCGATATCACCTCGTCGCTCCCCTGTCCGCCCGACGGTACAAACACCGCGTGCTTGCCCGTGTCCGAGAATTGCTCACGTTCAAACGCTATCGCGCGGTCAATTCTTCCCCTCAGAAGAGGAGTCGGAGAACCGTCAGAGCGAATGGCACAGCCCAGAATAATTATATAATCCCGGTCGTGCGGCGGTATATAAAGCGTGGAGGTCACTGCGCATAGCATTGTGGACAGCAGCATGCATTCCATATATGAAAATGCATAGAACACGAAAATCGTGATTACCAAATGGAAATTTTCAAGCAGATTGAAAATATCGCCTTCTTTTCCCGAATAATCCGTTTTTAATGATGAAATGATCATAGCGACATATCCTGCAAATATCACCAGGCTGAGCAGTATGCCAAGAAGGTTCATCAGACGGAAGCCCTCGTGACGCACAAGCCAGATGTTGCTTATACTCAGCGCAACTGCAAGAATAAACAGCACGGGAGATGTGAGAATAGGAAAAAACATTCCCGTGGCGATAATCATAGTCCGCAGATTTGAAAATGTAAAGCTGAGTGAGTCAAAGCTTATCAGGGAGTATCCTAACATAATGAACATCATACCCAAAAGATAAAGCAGGACGCCGCCGAGGGCAACCATTGAGTAGGAAAATTCTCCCTTCCTGATTTTTCCGACAAGAGTGCCCAGGAAAAACAGGGACGTCAGCAGAACAATGAGAATAAATGCCGGAAAAAGTATTTCCTGACCGTTGAAGTTCATCGTAGCATCTTCGTCTATTGTGCCGAGAACGGTAGTCTCCAGCACGGAAATCGATTCCGAGGGTTTATCGTTTTCATCCTGATAATGAAATACTACCTCTGTTTTTCCCAATCCGGCGTATTCTGCCTTCAGGTAGCAGTAATAGAAATCATTCTGCTGAACACACTCGTAATCCGCTGTGACAACATCCGGGTTTTCAACGGTAACATATGTCGTCTTGGAGTCAATCGGGGTATCGGAAACATACACAAGCTTGGTATATGTCCTCGCCGCAATCATTATGTAGAAGAAAGAGCCGAGTAATATCAGAAAAACAAGAGCGGGAATGATGATATACCGCTTCGGCACTTTTTTGAGCTTTGTCATTAAATACCGCACTCCTTTAAAATCCTGTCAGCCGCAAGCATTATGCCTAGCTTTCCGCCGTGGAAATTAAGTCCGCCCTGCATCCAGACTGCATAAGGCTCTCTGAGAGGAGCGTCGGCTGAGAGTTCGATTGAAGATCCGAGTGTGAACGCGCCTGCCGCCATTATTACCTGACTCTTATAGCCGGGCATATCGGAAGGCATAGGCTGTACAAAGCTGTCGACAGCAGAGCCGCTCTGTATTCCCCCACAGAAGGAAATAAGCTTCTTTTCGTCGCCTAGCATTATGAGCTGAATGATGTCTCCCCTCTCGTCGCTGTATTTGGGAGTGGTTTCAAATCCGAGCAGCTCAAAGAGAGCGGAAGCGAATACTGCCGTCTTGAGAGCTTCGCCGGTGACGTGAGGAGCGTGATAGGCGCCCATAAACATCTCGCGGTTAACGCCGAGAGTTGCGCCTATTTCCTTTCCGGTGCCCGGGGTCGTCAGCCTGTACGCGCACATCTCGACAAGCTCCTTTTTGCCGGCTATGTAGCCGCCTGTGGGAGCAATGCCGCCGCCGGGATTTTTTATCAGCGAGCCTGCCATGATGTCGACTCTGACGGTCAGCGGCTCTATCTTCTCGACAAACTCGCCGTAGCAGTTATCGAGCATTATGACGGACTTCGGCGACACTCTGCGAGTGATGTCGCAGATTCTCTTAATCTCGCGCCACGTCAGGGTTGCGCGCAGGCTGTAACCGCGCGAGCGCTGGATATATACCATCTTAGGCTGTTTTTCAGATAAATCATGCTCGAAGCCTACGTAGTCGACTGTTCCGTCGGGCAGAAGGTCGGTCATTTCAAAATTAATTTTAAAATCCTTGAGCGATCCGGGATAATTGCCCTCGATGCCGATTGCCGAGCGGATTGTGTCGTATGGCATTCCCGTCGCGCATAAAACCGAGTCATTCGGGCGAAGAATGCCAAAAAGAGCAACTGTGAGCGCATGGGTACCGCTGACAAAATTGTGGCGGACAAGAGCATCCTCCGCGTCAAAGGCAAATGCGTATACTCTGTCGAGTGCGTCCCGTCCGAAGTCGTCGTAGCCGTAGCCCGTTGACGCGCAGAAGTAGCTCTCGCGCACACCGGCATTCTGAAATGCCTTTATCATCTTTATCTGATGGTATTCCTGGATTTCATCTATCTCGCGAAGCTTGTCCGCGCAGAGAGCCATAGCCTTCTCAGACGCGTCAAGCACGCGCTTGTCAATATCAAAAAATTTCAAATAATCACCTTATAAAATAAGTTCTTGCCATGTCCCGCACTCTGTGAAGCCGAGACCGCTGTAAAAACTGATATTTTCGTTTTTCGCGCGGTGGAGAAAAACGCTTTTTCCTTCACTGACAAGAGAATTCGTTATGCTTTTCACAACCGTAGACGCGTAACCGAGTCTGCGGTATTCTTTTGCGCAGGCAACCGCGCCTAAAACCGCGCCGTCGTCGCTCTCGGCAACCGTCATTGCAACTGCAGCAAGCCTTCCTTCATGCTTGACTCCGCGGATACGCGCGGTGCCGTGACGGATTCTGTGGTTCATGTCCACATAAAAATCCTCGAATGCCGGCGGTTGGAAGCCCTCGCCCGAACATGAAAAAATAAGGTCGTAAGCCGAACGCAAATCCGGCTCAATTATTATCAGACCCTCGTCGGAATCAAACGGCGCGTTGCGTATCAACACTGCACCCGAGGTCTTTTTCATACTCAGATCAAGGTCGTAGGCGCCTGAGCAGATTATTCCCGCCGCGCCGCTTATTCGCACAAAGGAACAAATCTCATCCAAAGCGGATTTATCGGTCAGAAACAGAATAAAATTCGCGCCGTTGCGGGCGATCGCGCCGGTTACCTTGCCGCTGTCGTCGAGCTCGAGCCAGTAGTCGACAAAGGCTAGCCCCGGTCTGTAGCTTCTATAGAGTGAAAGTATGCGGCATGCAAACGGATCGAGCGACGAAAACGCCCTTATAGCGCCTGCAAAATCCGTACCTTCGCTTACAGCCTGTATCATAACTCACCGCCCGCGATTATTTCAGCCATTTTATGTGCGAGCAGCATCACACTCTCGCAGTCGGACTTATTCGCAACGCAATTAGGCGCGTGGAGAAAACGACACGCGAGAGATATTGCTAAGGTGCGAATGCCGCTGTTTGACTTGTGGATAATGCCCGCGTCGTTTCCGCCTGCTACGGCACGCTTGTACTGAGCCTTGACGCCGATTTGTTCAGCCGTCTTGAATGCCGCGCGTACAAGAGCCTTATCATAGATAGTCGATCTGTCCATGACTGAAATCACGGCTCCCTCGCCGAGAGTGCAGACTTGTTTTGTCGGATCTATTTCGGGAATGTCAGCGGCGGTCGTGGTCTCTATAACGAGAGCAAATTCCGGGTCGAGGGTGTAAGACGCAACCTTTGCTCCGCGCAGTCCTACCTCCTCCTGAACGACAAAGGCAAAGTCAGTGTCGTATTTCAAATCGCTCTTGATAAGCTCGATCATCACGAGACAACCAAAGCGGTCGTCGATAGCCTTTGAGCGGATTGTGGTTTCATTCTCATAAAACCCGCTGTCAAAGCAGACACTGTCGCCGATTCCGACAACGCGCAGAGCTTCATCGCGGCTGTCTGCGCCAATGTCGATATACAGCTCCGAGTACGCCGGGATTGACGCGCTTTCGTCTCCGTTTGTGAGGTGGACGGGCTTTATTCCGATAACGCCTGGTATGCCTTCTTTACCGACGCGGACGCGTTTGCCTATAACGACTCTGCGGTCAAGGCCTCCGACCTCATCAAATTTTAAAAATCCGTCGGACGTGATATCCGTAACCATAAGTCCGACCTCGTCCATGTGAGCGGAGAGCATGAGCTTATTTTTGGCTCGTTCTTTGCCTTTTTTTTGTACGAGAAGGTTACCGAGGTTGTCGATTATTATTTCGTCGGCGAAGTCTTTTATTTCACTGATAATTAATTCGCGTACCTCTCCCTCGTCGCCGGAAATGCCGTTTGCCGAGCAGAGCTTTTTCAATAATGCATAATCAATCATCAAAAGCACCTCCGCTCAGAATATAAGACGCAATCAGCTTGGCGGTGAGTTCCGCGTCGTTCGGGTGCATGGTTTCCGCCTGAGTGTGCATATACCTCTCGGGAATAGAGAGCATGGCGGTTTTTACGCCGCCTTTTGTGATTGAGATATGGTCGGCGTTTGTGCCTGTTCTGCCGCTCATTGCTTCATACTGGAGAGGTACGCCTTCACATTCGGCTATGGATTTGAGCTTCCCGGTCATTGCCTTGTTCAGTATAGGAGAATATCCCAGCATGGGACCCTTGCACAGCTCAACATTTGCGTACTGACCGGAAACGTCGGGCTGGTTCGCAAAGCTGACGTCAACAACTATCGCTTCGTCGGCGTCGATCTTGAATGCTCCCGTCATAGCTCCCGAGCCGTAGGTTTCCTCCTGCGCACTGAGGAGAATGACGACCTTGTACTTCAAATCCCTGCCGCTGAGCATTTCAGCAACACGGATAAGAGCTGCCGCCGAACAGCGGTTGTCAAGAGCGGGCGAGGTTATCTTTCCGCCCAAAAGCTCCGTCGGCTGTTCGCAGAAGGTCAGCTTGTCGCCGATCGATATTTTTTTATTTATTTCTTCACAGCTCATTCCGAAGTCGAGCCAGAGTTTATTGATCGGGGTAGCCTTGTCCTCGCTTCCGTCACTCAGATGAGGCGGCAGCGAGCAGACAACGCCTGTCAGACCGTCCTCTGTAGTGAGAACGGCGTTTTGCAGGACGCGGATATCCATACCTCCGCACTTGTCGACCTTGATAAAGCCTTTGTCGTTGATGTCTGTGACAATGAGTCCGATGCGGTCGATGTGAGCGTCGAGAAGAATGGTTCTGCCAGCGTTTTTATTACCGAGTGTGGCATATAGGTTGCCGTTCGAATCGGTTTCAACCTCAGCATATGGTTCGAGGTAACGAGCAGCAACTTCCGCAGCCGTTTCCTCGCTGCCCGAAACGCCCTGAGCTTTGCAGAGAGCGAATATTATTTCTTTTATGTCCATTTTTTACTCCAGTCCGTTCACTATCGACTTGAAGTGATTGCCGCGTTCCTCGAAGTTTTTGTAAAGACCGAAGCTTGCGCTTGCGGGCGAAAGCGAAACGATGTCGCCCTTTGAAGTGTTTTCAACCGCCGCGGCAACGGCTTCCTCCATGTTGGTGACGTTGATGATTTTTATCGAGTTCTCGTCAAAGTTCGAGGCTTCCCTGACAGCCTGCTCGATCTTCGGGGCTGTATCGCCGAGGAGAATGAGGAGCTTTACCTTGTCATTGATAACAGGACCTAGGGGCTCATAGGGAATGTGCTTGTCGTATCCGCCTGCGATGATAGCAATTTTGAAATCGTAGAGTGAGAGCGTGCCGAGAGCGGTTCGGGTCGGACTTGAAGCAATGGAGTCGTTGTAATAGCGCACGCCCCTGTATTCACGGACAAACTCAGCTCTGTGCGCAACGCCGCCGAATTCCTTTGCGACTCTGACAATAGTGTCGGTGTCGACCATACCCCAGACCGCGGATATCGCCGCAAGGTAGTTCTCGACGTTGTGCATTCCGGGAATGCGGATGTCGGATATGTCCATGATGCGGGTGATTTTGCCGTAGTCGCTGTAGCAGATCGTGGTACCGTCGAGGTAAGCGCCGTTTGCGAGCTGTTCCTTCACGCTGAACTTGCAGAGCTGACCACGGACGTTCTCGGAAAAGCTGTTCGCGATCTCGTTGTCGAGGTTGACAACTGCCTTTGAGAATGCGCTCTGGTGAAGCACGATATTGCGCTTTGAGTCGATGTACTCCTGCATATCCTTGTGGATATCGAGGTGGTTAGGCGCGAGATTTGTGACGACCGCGACGTCGGGGCTTTGGCACATGGAAATGAGCTGGAAGCTCGAAAGCTCAACTACAGCGAAATCATCTTCGTCAATGCTCTCTATTTCGGGAAGCAAGGGCTTGCCAATGTTGCCGCCGAGGTGAACTGTCTTGCCTGCTGCCTTCAAAAATTCTGAAATGATAGTGGTTGTCGTGGTCTTGCCGTCGGAACCGGTTACGGCTATGGTTTTGCACGGACAGAGCTCAAAGAATACCTCCATTTCAGAGGTCAGAACCTTGCCGCTCTCACGTACAGCCACAAGCTCCGGCTTGTAAAACGGAGTACCGGGGCTGCGGAATACGATGTCCGCGTCTATGTTGTCAAGATAGCTGTCGCCCAAAACCAGCTCAGCGCCGTATTCACGCGCGAGCACGCCGTTTTCGCCGAGCGCTTCAAAATCCTTTCTGTCGAGCGCCTTGACCTTGGCGCCCTTGTCAGCAAAAAGCTTAATAAGGGGCAGATTGCTTGTACCGATGCCGATAAAGGCGACGGTCTTTCCCTTGATACCTTCAAAAAAACGGTTTACAGAAGTATTCACAAAAATCCCTCTCTCTATAAAATATCATACCTTTTTATTATACTAATAAACTGAGAAAATTTCAACCGTTATTGCAATATTCCCGCGCCGGTGGTACAATGAAAACGGTGATGAAATGCTTTACGATTTTATTATGATTGACAAAAATGACAGAAAACCACTATACCGCCAGATATATCACTCAGTAAGACAGGCAATCGAGAACGGAAGTCTCAGGATAAACGACCGCCTGCCGTCGATAAGAGCTCTCAGCGGTTCGCTATCTCTGTCAAAGACCACTGTGATAGCCGCCTACGATCAGCTGTGCGCAGAGGGGTATATCTCAAACCGCCCGAAAAGCGGTTACTTCGTTGCGGCTGATTTCGAGAACCGCCCGATGCTTGCGGAAAGCAGCAATGATTATTCTAATAAAGAAAATAAGTACTACGAATACGATTTCAGCACCAAAAGCATCGACAGCAGCGTTATTGACCTCGCTGTATGGCGTAAGGAAATAAAGAACATCATCAACCGCAGCTATCTTCTGACCTCCTACGGCGACGCTCAGGGCGAGGAAGCACTTCGTCACGCGCTTCAAAAATACGCTCTCGGAATCAGAAGTGTGAATTCCAATATGTCCAACATAATCGTCGGCGCAGGTACTCAGGCGGTTTTGTATCTCCTGTGCTCACTTTTGGGGATAAAAAAGCGCGTCGCCATGCAGAAATCAAGTTTTGTACAGTCGGAGTTTGTTTTCCGCAGCTTTGGTTATGAGATTAGCTATTTCGAGAGCGACGAATACGGAGTGACTGTCAGCTCGCTCGAAAAAATCAAACCCGATATTATTCTTGTCAACCCGAATTTCTCGGGCAACCGAGGCATAAATATGCCTGTTACCAGACGGCTTGAAATAATCAGCTGGGCAGCAGATAACGATGCGTACATAATCGAGGACGATTTCAACGGAGAGCTTCGCTACAGCTCTCACCCTATCCCCTGCGTTCAGTATTACGACCCGGAGCATACAGTATATATCGGCTCGTTCTCAAAGGTGCTGCTCCCGTCGGTTCGTATCAGCTACATGGTGCTGCCCGACAGGCTGATGAAGGAGTTTTATGTTCACAAGCCGCAAATTAACCAAATCGCCTCTAAGACAGAACAGCTCGCGCTCGCGGGATATCTAAACTCGGGCAAGATGGATTCGCACATTCGCAGGGCAAGACGCGTTTACCTTGAAAAAAGCAGACAGACGCTCGAGAGTATAAATAATTATTTTCCCGGAGCGGAGCAAAAATTTAACGAGACAGCCATGTTCGTCGCAGTAAGACTTAATAGTCCGGTTGACCGCACGGCTATTGACAAAAAGCTCGAGGAGAACGGAATACGCCTGATGTCATCTATCAAGTCGGACAGAGAGCTGGGATTCTGTTTTTCGGGAATACCTGTAAAAAAAATTGACGAGGGTGTACGCCTCGTCAGTGAGATAATATCAGAATTATAGAAAAATACGGAGCCGCTCCTAAGTCTTGAATCGGCTCCGTTTTATTCATGACCTGAATCCGCTCTTGAAGCCGCCTATCAGGGTAAAAATACCGAAGGCAGCTATGTCGGCTATGACTATCGTAGCGCCTACAGGGGTGTTAATGAGAATCGAAACTAGGATTCCAACCGCGGCGCAGACTACAGACAAACACGCCGAACAAATCGTGACGGATTTGAAGCTCTTGAACACGCGCATAGCAGAAAGCGCCGGGAAGATAATAAGCGCGGAAATCAGCAGAGAACCGACAAGGTTCATAGCGATTACGATGATAACCGCGATAATTATCGCGATAATCAGGTTGTAGACGTTCGCCTTAGTTCCCGTGGCACGGGCAAAATTCTCGTCAAATGTGACGGCGAAAATCTTGTTGTAAAAGAAAACAAAAGCAAGCACAACGACGAGCGAGAGCACCGCGCAGAACCAGACGTCCTGCTCCCTGAGAGTGATGATTGAGGTCGAGCCAAAGAGAGTCGTGCACACATCACCGGATACGTTTGCGGACGCGGGAAACTTGTTCATCAGAATATAGCCGAACGCAAGTGCTCCTACGGATATCATGGCGACTGCCGCGTCGCCTTTTATTTTTGAATTCGTCCCTGTGCGCAGAAGCAGAACTGCGCTGATTACCGTAATCGGCATAACAATGAACATATTATTTGTAAGTCCCGTGACAGCCGCCACAGCCATCGCGCCGAACGCGACGTGCGAAAGTCCGTCTCCGATAAACGAAAAACGCTTGAGTACGAGAGTCACGCCCAGCAAAGACGCGCATAGTGCGATGAGCACACCGACTATAAAGGCGTAACGCACAAACGGCATCTGGAAGAATACTGCGAGACGGGAGAACATTTCCTCCATCAGAACTCGCCTCCCTTCAGAAGCGCAAGTCTTTTGCCTGCCTTGCTCTCCTCAAACTGGCTCCTTGTGCCGAAAAACAGCTCGTCGCTGATGTGGAGAATGTGCGTGGCGTATTTGAGAGCGGCTGAGATGTCATGCGAGATCATGATGATTGTGATGCCCTCGTCCTTGTTGAGGCTTTCAATCAGACTGTACATATCTGCCGTAACAAGCGGGTCGAGTCCCGCGACAGGTTCGTCCAGCAACAGCATTTTTTTGGTCGCGCACAAAGCCCTTGCCAACAGGACGCGCTGCTGCTGACCTCCCGAAAGCTCGCGGTAACAGCGGTTTTTGAGGTCTTCAATACCCATTTTGCGGATATTCCCGGCGGCTATGCGCTTTTCTTCTCTTGTATAAAACGGACGCAGTCCGCAGCGTCCCTGAAAGCCCGAGAGTACGATTTCTTTTACCGAAGCGGGAAAGTCCTTCTGCACGACTGTCTGCTGCGGCAGATAGCCTATCTCGCGTGAACGCAGCCCGCCGCCGGTGAGGATTTCGCCCTTCATCGGCTTGCGAAGTCCGAGGAGGGTTTTCATCAGGGTGGATTTGCCCGAGCCGTTCTCTCCAACAATGCAGAGGTAATCGCCGGCGTTGACGTGAAAGCTGAGATTGCTGATGATCTCCTTGCCCTCGTAGCCGAGAGAAAGCTCACGGCAGATTAATTGTGACATATTTTCTCCTTATTCTTCGACTGCAAGAGCTGTTTTGAGCACATCGAGGTTCTTTTCCATGATACCGATATAGTCGTCGCCGCTGCTTAACATTTCATTCGTGACCGCCTGCATTGAGTTCAGCTCGAGTATTTGGGCGGTTTTATTGTCAGATGTATCGATTATCGTGTTCGCTAGCTTCCGGTCTGAGCCGTCGATTGTGAGAACCGCAGGCAGTTTGAGCTCGGTGAGCTTGTCCGCGAGAAAAGCAACAGTCTCAAAGCTAGCCTCACTGTCGGCTGAACAGCCCGCGAAAGCAGCGTAGTATTTGAGCTTGTAGTCGTCTACGAGATAACGGAACGGGAATCTGTCGCCGAAAAGCAGGGTATCGTATTTCTTGTCAGACTTGACTAGAGCTTTCGTGTGCTTGTCGTCAAGCGTTTCGAGCTTATCAAGATAGGCTTTTTCGTTCTTCCCGTAAACCTCAGCATTTGACTTGTCGGCTGTTTTCAGACCTTCGGAAAGCTCGCGGCAGAAAAGCTCCGCGTTCTTTACGGAAAGCCAGACGTGCTCGTCAAAAGCGCCGTCGTCATCATCGTCTTCCTCAGCCTGCATACCCTCGACAAGCTCCTCGCTTTTCGCGGAATCTCCGAGAAGTTCGAGCAAGGATAATTTTGTCTTGCCGTCTCCGTCTTTGAAGAACGCCGCAGCTGCGTCGTTGACCCACTTATCGGACTCGCCGCCGACGTACACAAAGTAGTTGCAGTCGCTGATTTTTACCATATCCTCGGCAGTCGGCTGGTAGTTGTGGATATCCTTGCCGTCGCCTACAAGCAGAGTCAGCTCGACATTCTCAGCACCGTCCGTGAGGTTTTGAAGCCAGTTATAAACAGGATAGATCGTGGTTACAATCTTGAAGTTTTTGCTCTCGGTTGTGGTTGTGCCGCATCCCGCAAACATACAGAGAGTCATCACAGCTGAGAGAATTAACGCGATTAATCTTTTCATATTGTCCTCCCTATTTCTTTCGACAGGACTTGCAGACTCCGTAGAGCACAGTGTTTGCCTTGTCAATCTTGAATTCGTCGCTTTGCTCGAGGTTATTCATAAGCATTTCGACCCCGGGCATATTCATGTGATAGGTCTTGCCGCATTTTTCGCAGGAAAGATGCAGACATTCCTTGCAGGAGTCGCTGTCTGTATACAGATAATATACTTCACGGGTTCCGCTTTTTGATACCCGGCGGATCTTGCCTTCCTTCTCAAGGTCAGAAAGGTTGCGATAAACCGCGCTTATGCTGATACCCTCGCCGGACAGTGCCGCTTCGAGCTGCTTTGCCGTGAGTTCCTCGTCCGCGTGATCGGACAAAAAAGCAAGCAGCGCCTTTCGCTGCTTTGTCATATACTTAGGCAAATCATCGCCTCCTAATTTGCAATTCATTCGCAAATTATTATACCAAATCGGCGGCGGTATGTCAAGCAATTTGCGAGTTTTTCGCAAATTCAATTTATAAGGCAAGTAATTATTTTCTATGATTTATATATTACTATTGCGCAATTTTTCAGGTTATGATATAATCTTATTGTGTATTTTTAAAAATGAGGAGGAAAATTATGTGGGAGCAAATACTCTCGACCGTTGAGGAAGTAAATAATTTTCTCAACGGTATTGTTTGGGGCTGGCCTGTGGTCATTCTTATTCTAGGCACCGGCATTCTGCTGACAGTCAGGACAAAATTTCTGCAGGTGCGCAAGTTCGGCGAATCGCTGAACACCACCATAGTTCCGACGCTCAAAAGCTTAGGAAAAAAACGCGAGAAGGACAGCCGGGTCAAGTCTGTGTCGCAGTTCGAGGCATTCTCGACCGCGATTTCCGGTACAGTCGGCACGGGAAACATAGTCGGCGTCGTCTCGGCAATTTTGACCGGCGGTCCCGGAGCTGTGTTCTGGATGTGGATATCGGCATTCTTCGGTATGGTAACAAACTATTCCGAGAACGTGCTCGGTCTATATTTCCGCAAAAAGGACAAGGACGGCAACCTGTCGGGCGGCTCGTTCTACTACATAGCGAACGGTCTGAAATGGAAATGGCTCGCCTACTGCGCAGCGATTTTCTGTGTATTCGCGGCGATCGGTATGAGCGGCGTACAGACAAATAAAATCTCAGGAACCCTAACCGAAGCGCTTACAAGAGTCTGGACAGCTGAAAACGCGATGACGATCAAGCTTATCATCGGCGTTATCGTGGCGGCTCTGACGGCGGTTATTATCATCGGCGGCATTCAGAGAATCGGAAAGGTCACATCCATGCTCGTACCGTTCATGTCACTGCTGTTTATTATCATGTCGCTTATCGCTATTATCATTCATTTTGACAAGGTGCCCGCGGCATTCGGTCTTATCTTCGAAAAGGCGTTCAATTTTCAGGCTGCCGGCGGCGGTATCCTCGGCTACACCTTCGCTCAGGTCATCAAAAAAGGTATGGCGAGAGGCGTATTCTCAAACGAAGCGGGTCTTGGCTCGTCCGTTATCGCGCACTCCGCTTCCGAAACCAGAGAGCCTGTAAAGCAGGGCCTGTGGGGTGTGTTCGAGGTGTTCTTCGACACCTTCATCATCTGCACGCTCACATCTCTGACCTTCCTGACGACCTTCGACCTAAACACTCTCACTGCCGATATGGACGACTCTGCTATGGCTATGTCGCTGTTTTCAACCAATTTCGGCGCATTCGGAGTTACTGTGTTCTCGATTATCCTTCCTCTGTTCGCGTTTACCACGATAATCGCGTGGTCGTATTACGGAGAAAAGGCGATTGAGTTCTGCTTCGGCTGGGTAAGCGACAAGAAACGAAAAATAATTATTATAGCCTTCAAGGTTGTTTACGTAGTCTTGATTGCGGTTTCCGCCGCTATTCACGGCGAGCTTATCTGGGCGATAGACGATACCTTCAACGGCTTGATGGCTGTACCGAACCTCGTTTGTCTTATCGCGCTGAGCGGTCTAGTCGCAAAAATCACCAAGAACTACTTCGACCGCAAAAAAGGAAAAAAGCTTGAGCCGATGCTCTCGGCTTATCCCGATATGAACGAGGAGTTCAAGCAGGATATCATGACTGACAATCTCGAGATGAAATAAACGTAAATCACCCCTGACCGTTTTCCGTGATATTCTTAACGGAAAAATGAAAATCGAATAGGACAAACCAAGAATTACGGCTATCACGAAGATTATTGCGTGATAGCCGTATATTGTATTTGTATTTTCTGATTTGCCGTGACAGTTATAGTCTCCAAGTGGTTTTCTGGTTGAATATAATTCCCATTGCAGTCCATTCATTAGTAAGAGAAAACAATCTCTCCCCAATTAGACGATGTGAATCGGGAAGAGATTGTTTTGATTAGTTATGATTTTACTCTTTCAAACGTTGCGGTCGGTTCTCCACTTGTGCTGCTGCGGTAGAAGAACAACTTATCACCGTCAATCTTGTAAGACAGTGTGACAGGCTCAACTAAAACACCTGAAAACTTAATTCTATCTCCCTCGATTGAATAGGAACCGTCGTAATTGGCGTCGTCGGATTCGTAAGTTCCGTCTTTGAAAAACTCTACGTTACTAAACATTATGCCTCCGTCTGATTTTGTCCATCTGCCTGCAAGGGCGTCCTGTGGACTACCGCAGGCGCATAGTGCGGTCAAACATAAAACGATAATGAGTAAGAAAGCGGAAATGGATTGTTTACAAAACGCTTGATTATTTCACGATAAAATGATACAATGAATTCATCAAACAAACATTCGCGAGGTAAAGCGGTGAGCGGTTATGCTGTGTGAGCAACGGGATAAATTTGATGTATTGAAAGCGTATTTCGGCTATGATTCCTTCCGTACCGGACAGGAGGAGTTGGTTGACGGTCTTTTGTCCGGACGCGACGTCGTAGGGATCATGCCGACCGGCGCGGGAAAGTCGATGTGCTATCAGGTGCCCGCGCTGATGAAGGTCGGTATCACGCTCGTTATCTCACCGCTGATCTCGCTGATGAAGGATCAGGTCAGCGCATTGATTCAGCAAGGCGTGCGCGCCGCATATCTGAATCAATCGCTGAACGCGGCGCAGTACCGCAAGGCTCTCAGCAACGCTTCGCAGGGTATGTACAAAATCATCTACGTCGCGCCCGAGCGGTTGGAGTCGCAGTCGTTTATCGCGTTTGCGCAAAGGGCGGATATTTCCATGATAGCCGTTGACGAGGCGCATTGCGTGTCACAGTGGGGTCAGGATTTCCGCAAAAGCTATCTTAACATCAGCCGCTTTATCAGCGGCCTTCCGCGCCGTCCGGTCGTCGGCGCATTCACCGCGACCGCGACAAACGAAGTCCGCGAGGATATTATCCGCCTTCTGCAGCTGCAAAACCCTCTTGTCGTTACGACGGGCTTTGACCGACCGAATCTGTTCTTTTCCGTTCTCCGTCCGAAAAACAAGCCGGCGGAGCTGATGAAGCTGTTGAAGGAGAGAAAGGGAAAACCGGGCATTATCTATTGTTCCACGCGTAAAAAGGTGGAGGAGGTCTGCGAAATGCTCAATAGCAGCGGTGTTTCTGCGACGCGATATCACGCGGGATTGCCGCAGGAGGAACGCGTGAAAAATCAGGACGATTTTGTTTTTGACCGCAGACAGGTGATGGTTGCGACCAACGCCTTCGGTATGGGCATCGACAAGTCGGACGTGCGGTTTGTCATTCATTACAACATGCCGAAAAACCTCGAGAGCTACTATCAGGAGGCAGGCAGAGCCGGACGCGACGGCGAGAACGCAGACTGCATTTTGCTTTACGCCAAAGCGGATGTAGCGACATGTCGCTATTTTATCGACAATATCGAGGACAATCCCGACCTGCCGCCCGAGCAGAACGAGGCGTTCAAAAGGAAAGAAGAGGAACGCCTGAAATATATGACTTTCTACAGCACGACGAGCGATTGCCTGCGCAAATTCATGCTGCGGTACTTCGGCGACAGATACCAAGGAGCATGTGGCAAGTGTTCGAATTGCCTGACGGAATTTGAAACCGTGGACGCGACGGTGGAAGCGCAGAAAATCCTCTCATGCATCATCAAAACAGGGCAGCGATACGGCGTGAAAATGATAACGGACGTTTTGCGAGGCGTTGATTCGGTCAGAATCAACGCTGCAGGTCTGGACAAGCAATCCACCTATGGCATTATGAAGAACATCCGTGCTTCGGAAATCCGGTATCTGATCGAGCAGCTGGAAGAGCAGGAGATGGTTGTGACGGTGGACTTGACCCGCCCGTTTCTCCGCGTGACGGATATGGGCCGTCCGATTCTGAGGGGCAGCGTAAAATTCGTGGTAAAAAAATCAAAGCTTATGCATTCGCTCGTTACGCAGGAGGTCAATGTCGCTGCTGATCAGGAGCTGCTTGAAGTGCTCAAGGCAGTACGCCTGAGGTTCGCGCACAAGCGCGGAGTGCCGGCATTCGTAATTTTTTCCGACGCGACGCTCAACGATATGTGCAGGAGAATGCCGATGACGGATGATGAGTTTCTGTCTGTCAGCGGCGTCGGCGCCAACAAGCTCGAAAAATACGGCGAAGAATTCCTGAGAGTAATACGGGATTATGTTAACGAAAAATATGAGGTCGTTGAGGTTGAGGACAACACTGCACAGGAGCCGGAGTATAAAAACTATATGGAGAAAGCGAAAGCAAATTATTCAGGCGCTTATGCCCCTTGGACTGAGGACGAAATCAACCGTCTGAAGGAGGAATACGCGTCGGGATTGACAGTGAAGCAAATGTCCGATATCCACGGAAGAACCCGGGGCGCAATACAATCAAGGCTGAAAAAGGAAGGGTTGATTAAGTGATTTTACCGCCGCTTTTTTCCATTTTCGTCAGATTATTCCATCAAAATCAGGGGCAAACCGAGCGGGTTACATACATTTACGGGATTGCAGTGTAGAAAAAGATGAAATAACCGCTTAGTCATTGCTTGAAGCTTGGCTAAGCGGTTTTAATACTGTTTAATTCTTCTTTTTGTAGTTTGCATCATCGATGTAGTTTGTATCATCGATGATGAAGGGAGGCGTAAAGATACTGCTCGACATACTGCCCGACATCTTGTCCCGATAGCGGAAGCTGTATTGCAGACTGCTGTTGTTTTGCACAAAGGTGTAGTAGGCGTATGGATCTTCTTGGCTGAGATAAAGGCAGTTATGAACCATTTTGTCATCAAGCGCGATGCGGATGTCAGAAGCGTTTTCCATTGTTACAGTGATGACTGCCGTTTGTTTATCATAGTTGTGTTTGCAAAAATAATTGCCCTCGGCTGCGTCAAGTTCACCTGTTTTTATACCATCCAGGCATTCCGCCCATAGTTTGGTGTTTGAGTCAGGATGAGCAGCGTCAGCGCCGTCCAGATCGGCGATAGTGAAGGGTTCCTTCGGCTTATACACCCACGCTTTCCTTTGATCGCCTTCACGGCAGAGAAAGATTACTCTTTTTATTTTTTTATTCTTGTCAAGTTTACCGTTTTCTGTTTCAATGATGACGCGCGGCTCCGCGGGATAGAACCGGAATATCCTGCAGAATTGTCCGCCGCCCTTCAGTTTAATGGGTTCTTTTTCGAACGAGTCAAGGCTTGGGTCGATCAGCAGCGTTTCCTTAACGACTTTCTGATCTTTCAGGACGAACTTTTCACAAGTGATAATGCTTCCGTTTTCATCCTCCTCATAACAGAGCTTGCAAGAATAATAATATTCCCGACACTTTTCCTTGGAAAGCCGGTCGATTTGGTTGCGGTAATAGGCGTCAACAACATCGGCATAGGGGAGCGGAGGAGTAAAGTGCCAGACGTCCATGAAGTTATCGTTTTTTATTTGATACGATTCCATCCATCGGCTTATGCGCCCGTCGTCGGTTTTTTCCGCCAGCAGGAGGTTTTCTCTGTTGTCAACGCAGTCCAGGAACAGACTTAGCGACGGGACGTGGCTGATGGGAACAATATAGGGATATTTCAGCCGGGCAATGATGACAGAGGCGCTGTCGCCGCAAGGAAAGTTTTGTTGAAAAAAATCTTTATCGAATGTGAGTGGATATGTCGGTTGCTTCCCTGTCTTTTCTTTTATGTCAAAATTCTCGTTGCACAGCCAGAATTTGTCTATCTTAAACGCGCGGGACATTCCCTCAAAACGGCCTTCTCCGCGCGGAGAAGTGACCGACAGCATTTTTTTAGGAAACAGCGTCCAGTGGTTATCATGGAAAAACGCGTGCTTCAAATCAGTTTTGTTCCATTTGTGTTTATACTTGTCGTCGAGGATAATTGTGTCTTTCGCCTTGCTGCTGATTATATCGGGCTTGGGATTATATCCGCCCGAGTTATCCGATGGGGTGGTTTTCAGTAAAATGTAAACATCGTCACGCTCTCCGCTCTCCTGAAATACCTTTGTGAAGTATTCAATGCTTGTTCCTTTTTTGAACGCCCAGTAGGTGTAGCCGCACTGTTTGATATCCATGTCCATGGTTTTTCTCGTCAGAATTTCATAGGGTGATTCACCGTTGTGCGTACCAAAATTACTGACAATGATTTTGCTTTTCATACGGGCTCTGATGGCTATACTCGTCTTGTCTTTGGCAATTAGGCTGACGGTAGGAATTTCCTTTGCCAGCCCCAGCTTTCTCAGCTTTTCCTTTGAGATAAAAAAGCTGTCCAGTATGTCGCAGACCTTGGCGTAATGCGCGTCGTTGAGGTATCGCTCACTCGGCTCTTTTGAGAGAACGAATCGTTCACTGCTGCAGGCGAATCGTCCTGACAGCTTGTTCCACAAGTCAGCAGCAGCCGGCTCTTCCAGGGCTCCCAGCGCGTCGATATCGTAGAGATACAGCGCTTGAAGCGATTTGTTCAGGCTTGAGCACAGCTCGTTCCTGATCGGCTCAAGCTCCGTGGGATAGCTGTAATTTATCTTGGCCGTGTTATATAATTCAAAGCCCGCCTCTTTCACGATTGACATAAAAGCGGTTTCAATATCTTTCAAATCGTATTGTCTATGAACGTATTCAAAGATTGGGATATGAAGGAAATTGCGTTCTGTTTCTTTCAGCAGGTTTATGTTTTCGTTGACTTCCACTTCAACAATTTCACCGCTTTGATTAACTGAAATGGTGGTTTCGCCGTCCTTCGTGATGCTGAGGGCTTTGAAATGGTCTAAAGCGCGGTTGCAAAAATCCTGTGCCAGCCCAACATATGCCTTCTTTTTCAAGAGGTTCAGTATCAAATATATTCCGCTTTTGCGCGGAGGTATTTGAATCAGATAATGTTGTTTCATATAATATCTCCCTTGCATTTATATCTTTATAATAATCCATTCTCTGATTGTCAATGTCGCATGCCGAAAATAAGTCTGTTTTTGCAAATCAAAAACAAAAAAGTGCGAGTTTCCCATTTCATTAGTCACAGCACCAATTCATTATTAAAGGTCAGTAACGGATTTGACTTTCTCCACCCATTGCCCAAACGGAAATCAAGAACTGATAACGGTTTCGTGAAACTGCATAAACTTTCAGCAACAAAAAAAGTTTTTCAAGGACTTCCTTGCGCAAATCAAGCATTTTTGATATGATTCAGGCAGTTAAACAAAGCGCTTTTTTTGACGGATATCAAAATGACAAGGAGGCATTTTTATGCCGTTGACAAAGAAAATCAATCTTCAGACAACAGACAATAAAGAATTAAATACCGGAGCCGATTGGGCGCTTGCCGGCAATTGTTTTGATGAATCCGAAATCGTGAAGAATATCAGTGAAGGAATGGCCTTCATCATGGATGGCGCGTATAAAAACTGCCGTTCGCTAACAAAGGTGATAGTGCCCTTCGGCATTACCGATATATGCGAGGAAGCCTTTATGAACTGCGGTTCTCTTAGAGTTACTCTATTCAATTGCTACTTAACTACCTCTTTCAGCCTCTCCCAGATTTTGACCATCGCGTATGTATCCAGCTCGCAGTATTTCAGCAGATTATACCTACACCTTTGGAGTTCGTCGGGAGCCATATTCTGCATTAAAGAGAACGCCGCTGATGCTTCTCCGCCGTGATGGATACCCTCAAGGTTATGGTAATCCAGAGCGGGTTCATTTGGGAACAATGCGGGCAGAACATACTTGATAGAATAGGAGCCCTGCATGGCTCTGCAGTAGTAATCCTTGTTGCGGAACGGGATCATCAGATCGACGATGTGGTCGTGGATATTCATAAGGTGATCCGCAAGATCGGGATAGAGCTGCGCGAGTCCTTTGATCCTGCCTTTTTCAAAGCTCATATTGTACGCGGTTACACAGACGTCCGTTGGGATATCCCTGCAAAGCTGTTCCGCCAGTCCGCGCCGCGGGTCCTCGCCCGGTTCGGCAAGGTACTCTTTGTGATGCAGCGGACCGCCATCCTGCTCGACATAGTGCAGTGAATACTGAAAGACAATCTGCTCAAACGGATGTGCGTTCTCATACAGCGGTATCGCCGGCTGGAATGACTCGAAATCGAGAAAATAGATCGGATAAGATAGCTGACGCATAAACGCCGCGATGCTGTCCCTGTTGATCTTCGGCGGCAGGTCGTTGACCTCGTGCTGAATCTGCAGCATTTGTTTGCCGTTGATGCTTCTGTCATCGTCGAGGTCTTTAAAGCTGACACGCCCCTCTCTGTAAAAGCGCATTTTGCTTTTCAACTGCATCCCCGCGATCTGAAAGACATTCAGCTGAGGCAAATCCTTGGAACAATGCTTGAAAAAGCCGCAGTCATACGGGCTGAAACAGTATTCGCCCAACGGCTGTTCCGGTTCATCGACAGCGTCCAAGTACGCTGCGTAAAAGTCGAGATTGCTCTCCACCTCGGCATACCGGGCGCGGGCGTCGGCGGTAATATCGTTGATCGTAAAGAGCGCTTGGATATCCAGCTCTCCGTGTCGGACATACTCCTTGTTTACATGGACAAGGCAGGCTTTGGTGACCTCGTACCCGAGCTTAGTCAGGACATAATACTGAAACGCAACGTCGTGATAATAGATATCGTGTACCGAAGTCGAGCTCTTGACCTCATACAACTCAAATTTGTTATTGCCGAGGTTCCGCAGGATATCGACGCGGCAGAATAACCCTTGATACGCGAACGACGCCTCTGCAATATTTGCGGTACCGTTATTGAGGAGCTCCTGCGTCCGGTTCAACATATCGGGATACTCGCCGAATTCGACGATGGTATAGTCCCCAAACAATCCCCTCGCAAGGTCGCCGACTTCATTTCCGTTTTCGAGGATCGTCTGATTCATCACCGAGTCGTCAAACAACTCGGGGTGATTGAGCTGCATCCACAGCATCTTCGGGCATTGTACTGCATTACAGTATTTTGATTTTGAGAGATGTAGTTTCATACGCTTTCCTCCAACCTGATATGTTATTCTAATCATACTACACGCCCTGTCACATTTCAACAAATCCCGCAATAATAATCTATCAAAAATGATGGGTTGTTTTTGGTGCATAACCTATGGTATTATGATAACAGCAATCTGCGGAAGGAGTTGTATGCGATGTATGCCAAGCAGCCGAAGAAACTGATTATTATGAATATTCTGGACATCCTCAAGCGATACACAGACGAGAATCATCGGCTCAGCCAGAAAGAGATACAGGACATCCTAGCGCGGGAATACGATATGAAGGTCGACCGGAAGGCAATCAAGCGCAACCTGATGAACCTGATCGAGTTCGGCTATTATATCAATTACAGCGAGAGCATTCGCATCGTCAAGGATAAGGACGGCAAAGAACAGGAAAACGTCGTTCTCTCCGATTTTCATCTGAAGCGGGAATTCACTGACAGCGAGCTGAGGCTGTTGATCGACAGCGTGCTGTTCTCGAACTACATCCCCTACAAGCAGGATATGGAACTGGAGAAAAAGCTCTCGGGGCTGTCCAATGTCTACTTTAAATCGCGCGTGAAGCACATAGCCCGTATGCCGGAAGATAAGACCGATAACAAACAGCTTTTCTACAATATCGAGCTGCTGGACGAGGCGATCGACAAAGGGCAGAAGGTGCGCTTTCATTACCTTGAATACAAGTCGGACAAGAAGCTCCACAAGCGCTGCGGCGAGGATGGCAAGGTGCGCGAATACGTCATGAATCCCTATCAGCTCGTCGCCAAAGAGGGCAAGTATTACCTGATCTGCAACAACGACAAGTACAACAGCGTCGGCAACTATCGCCTCGACCGCATCACAGATATGGAGATTTTGCCCGAACATATCAAGCCGTTCAATACACTGACCGGCTCCGACGGCAGACCGCTCAACCTGCAAGAGTATATGGAAAAGCATATCTATATGTTCTCGGGCAAAACCGTCCGCGCGTTGTTCCGTATCACAAAGGACTGCATCAGCGATGTGATAGATGTGTTCGGCAAGGATGTCAGGTTCAGCGAAGAGACAGACACCCACATCACCGTCACTGCCTACGTCAACGACCTCGCAATGATGCAGTTCGCAAAGAGCTATACCCCGTGGGTAGAGATCATAAAGCCCGATGAGTTAAGGGAAGATATGATAGAGCTTCTGAGCGCGGGGCTGGAGAAGTATCAGAATAATAAATAAGTATAGAAGGTTAGAAATGATTACACCAAAGGAAACAATACAATTCGTTGAAGAATACTCATATTTCTACTCGTCTGAAAACAAGTACAATGAAAAAGGCAGAGAAATCAAGCAATACATTGATAAGAAGCATAAAAAATTGGGAAAGAATGTCAAACTCGGTACTTCTGTAAAAGACGTAGAGGATATTGCTACTAATTCAGTATTTCCAATAGCAGGATTTGATACTCCATGTCAAGAAATCTGTTGGAAACATATAGCTTGGAAAGCGGGTAGGCTCGAATTTGATGCAAAAGGCGGTTTGTTAAAAGAGTACGAAAAAGACTCGGATTATCATGTGAGCTCTGATGGGCGTTACGCTTGGGATGGCTGTAACGGCTACGGTAATCCGATAGAATTGATAAATGAGTATCTTAACTCGATCAATAGTGTTTGCGAAAGAGTTAGTTCGGATTTACTTAAAGATAACAATAAAGTTTATGAACAGCTTAAAAAAGCATACAAGGAAATATTGAATTTACAGAAACAGAATAATGAGCAAACAGTGAAATACTTTGGGCCGGTCTATATTCTTACCTTGATATACTTTTTATCAAAAGGAAAGTTTCCTATTTATGATAAATATGCTCACAAGGCGGCTAAGGCTTTATTCTTCAATGCTAACCCAAAAGACGTTACTGTTGAAACTTCTCTCGATAAAAATGATATGGACAAAGTCTTAACTTTGTATTGTGAATACTGCTGGCTGTTAACACAATTATTTACAAGTTACAGTATTACCAGAGAACAGGACCAAGCATTGTGGGTGTATGGACATAGTAAAGAAAAATTTCCTGTATCCGATAATATGGACAATGAAAAAAGGATGTTTGATTTTTGATTGTGTGACAGAATGATCATGCAACAAGCATTTTGCAGAGCAGCACAGACTGCTCTGTTTTTTATGCCCCGAATTTGCCCCATGGATTATGGTATGTTATATATACAGAACAGACGAGTTAATAACCGTTTAATCCAATCAGGAGGTGTGTTATGGTTTATGTTACATCGGATATTCACGGATGCTATGAAAAGTATCTGCGGCTGATAGAGCGCTTAGATATGAAAGAAGCTGACACGCTCTATATCCTCGGCGATCTGGTCGACAGAGGCGGCGGGGGAATTGAGATCATCAAAGATGTGATGAAGCGGAAAAACGTCGTTTGCCTGCGGGGAAATCATGATTATTATGCTTTGATATTCCTGAAAAGATTTGCCGTGCAGGATCACATCAAAGAAGAAAACCGTCTGAAAGATGTTTTCAGGTTATGGCTGGAGGACGGCGGCGCAGAGACCTTTTCCGCGTTCTCAAAGCTCAGCGATAACGAAAAACATTCCGTACTGAGCTTTCTTGACTCTTTACCGTTTTATGAAGAACTCAGCATAAACGGACAGCGGTTCTTTCTCTCGCATACGGTCTGCGAAAAAGCAAAACTGCTCGATATTGAAAAGTGCAGTATTTTGGATTTTCTTATCGGAGAACTGGAATACGAAAAGTGTTATTTTGAGGATATGACGATCGTCACCGGTCACACGCCGACAGGGTTCATCGATCCCGCATACACGGGACGAATATGGAAGGGCAACAATCATATCGCAGTTGATTGCGGAGCTGTTTTCGGCAATCCTTTGGGGTGTATCTGTCTGGACACCACGGAAGAAATCTATATCGATTAAAGACGAATGGAACGAACACAAGATTCAATCGGGAGGTACCATATGATCTACTACAAAGTGAAGTGCAATTATACTTTTGCAGAGGAGCTTGGTGAGAGAGAACAAAAGAGAATTTGGGAAGATATCAGTACAGATGTTCGTTTCGGCAAAGCGCGAAATAAACTGTTTGTTTTTGATCATGACGAAACATCGTTTGATGCCGTGTTGATGTTTTCAGTCAAAGAAAACGCGCTTTCTTCCGCGCAAAAGAGTGTTCTTAACGAAATCGAGCTGAAGCATGAAAAGGGAATTTGTGTCAGCTTTTCAGGCGAGCCTGAAGAAATCACCGTTGAAGAAGCGGTTGAGTTGACACACAAAGGATTGATGGCGGGATATTTCAGATCGTATACCAGAGGTTCAAGACGGCATGCCGCGGAATATTGCGAAGCAAGCTATGCAAGTCATTCGGATTTGCACTATGATGAATATATTATGCCTCACGCGGATTTTCCTTACGAAGAAGCTCTTAGGAAAACGCAGGAGTATCTTGCGGATGATACAATGCTCGAGGAGATCGAAAGAATCTATTCCCCGCTGAACAAGCGTGAGTTTTGCGGAAGCCCGGTTCATTATAAACTCAACGCCGCGTCAAGAGAAACCGCCGTTAACCTCGTAAAGCTCTTAACGAAAGCGCTGTATGCAAACAAGAGAGTCCTCAGCACAAGAATCTCTTATATTACCGATCTTGACTGCGACTACCGTGATGAATTATTGGAAGAACTCTGCGGCAATTCGTATGCCTCGGTTGTTGCAATCGAATGTGACGATGATAACACGGACAAGGACAGCTTCGCAAGGGACAGCGAAAGAAAATGCGAACTGATATGTGACTCTGTCAGAGAGTTTGCGCCGCAATCGGTATTTATCCTTGTTGATCTCGGAAGCAAAGCGTGCAAGCAGTCGGTCCAGCGGCTCATCAATAAAGAAGGGATCAGCTTTATTGAAATATTTGAAGGCAGGGGTGATGCGGAATCGGGAAAGAAGTATCTCGCATACCTTCTCAAAGAAAACAAAGTGTCGTATGCCGAGGAGGATTTTGTCCTGCCCGATCAGGAAGAATACAGTGTAAGCGATATTGTTAAGACATATAAGGACATCAAAAAGAACAGTATCAAAAACAGTATTTATCGGGCATATAAGGGTGTGGAAACCATCAAAGTCGAAGCGCCGAAATCTCTTTCCAACGGCTATGACAAGCTGCAGCGCATGGTCGGCTTAACAGAGATCAAGGCGATCATCGACCAGATCATTTCTGCCCAAAAGCTGAACAAAGCGCGCAGAGAAATGGGGCTTGATGTTGTCGCTTCCTCGAAGCATATGATTTTTACCGGAAACCCCGGGAGCGCGAAAACAACGGTCGCAAGGCTGCTCGCTTCCATCCTTTATGATGAACATGTGCTGAATAAGAGTAAGTTCATCGAATGCGGACGTCAGGATTTGGTCGGCAAGTATGTCGGTTGGACCGCAAAACAGGTTGAAGCGCAGTTTCAGAAAGCCAGAGGCGGGGTTCTGTTTATTGACGAAGCGTATTCTCTTGTTGAAAAAGAAGGCTTATACGGTGACGAAGCGATCAACACGATCGTCCAGATGATGGAAAACTATCGGAATGATGTGATCGTTATCTTCGCCGGATATCCCGATAAGATGGAACGGTTTCTTGAGAAGAACGAGGGTCTGCGCAGCCGTATCGCGTTTCATGTTGATTTCCCCGATTATAACGCAGAAGAACTTTGCGACATTTTGAAACTGATGAGCAAAGAAAAGGGATATACGCTCGACGAAGAAGCGGAGAAAAAGTGCCGGATCATCTTTGACTGTGCTTGTAAAAACGCGGAATTCGGCAACGGCAGATTTGTCCGCAACGTGCTGGAGCAGGCGATCATCAAGCAGTCGTCACGCATTGTCACCGAATGTCAAAATGAGATTTATGATAAAAAAACTATCTCAACCCTGTCCGCGTCCGACTTTGATATCAATGCGGCAAAGACATATAAACCGACCAGAACGGCTATTGGATTTTAACGGAGGTTACAGAAAAATAAGTATTTTTACATCTGGACTTTTCAAATGAACTGTGGTATTGTGTCTTGCTGAGAAAGCGAGGTGAACACAATGACCACTCTGGAAAACTTTTATTACGGCAACATCATCCCACATGAAAAACCAATCATCAAGGGCAGTGATTATGACGTGGCAAACAGGCTCGTTGTCCGTCATGATGAAGCTCTGACAGCTACGCTGACGGAACAGCAGAAAGAAACGTTTCAAAAATTTAAGGACAGTTACCTTGAGCTATTGACCCTCGGAGAACGCGACGCGTTTATCCGAGGGTTTTCTCTTGGAATCAGAATCGCGGTAGAGGCGTTGAACTACGGCAAAACCTGACCCGCCCAAATTCGCTGAATTTGGCGCGAAACAAAAAATCGGGTAACAACCCGACCTCGTCCAACAAAGCCGACACAGGCGATTTGTCGCGGTTTGTGAGCGCAAAAACAGCTATGAAAGCCCATGCAGGCTCCATAGCTGTTGATGATTAGTTGTATTCTGTCAATACGTTCAGTTGATCACGCTTTGCGTAAATCACATTTAGAACATAGACGCACTTTGTGTTCTCTGCGATCCTGTAATAGATATAAAAAAATTTGTAAATGATTCTTCTGATTCCGCGCGAATGCCACGGTTCATCCGAAACAGTAGCAATGGCTGCAGGAAACGAATCAAGTTTACAAATCTCTTGCCGTAACCCGCGAATATATTTCAAAGCGGTATCCGGCGCTTGCAGCGTATAGGCGATATAGCTTTTAATCTGCGATAAATCCGCTGCGGCGTCAGGCGTAATGATAACATTATACCGCCCCATTACGTCAAATCCCTTTCAAGCTCATCAAAAAACTGATTGGCAGATACACCCTGACCGTTTAATGATTGTTCATAGCTGTGCTGCAGCTTCCTGTCTAATTCAGCTTTTGTTAAAGCATCCATAGTAGCAGGCTCTGTGGGAATGGTTAGCTCAAACGGTACTCCGTGCTTGTAAATTATTTGTCGGTAAAGAGAATTGATTAAAACGGACACAGGAATCCCGAGATTTTTTAATATCTCTTCAGCTTCTGTTTTAATATCTGACTGAACCCGTGCGCTGACGGTTGCATCTTTCATCATCACAATTCAACCACCTTTCAAGAATATTGTACAACATAGTATTGCAAATTGCAAGACATATTTTATGAAACAATAACTCATCTCACACGACGCGCCCTGTTTCGCCCCGTGCCGCGCGAAATAAAAATTCGGGTAACAACCCGACCTCGCCCAACAAAGCCGACACAGGCGATTTGTCGCGGTTTGTGGGCACGAAAAAGGCTGCATAGGTACAATGCCCGCAGCCTTCATTTTTCCATATTTTTCTTCAGTTTATTCAAGATCTTTTTCAGTTTTTTCTCCGCGCCGTCCTCGGTCAAACCAAGCAACATCGACGCTTCGCGCAGGGTTTTCTTATCTTTATTTTTCAGACACTTAGGACAAATGCCATAGACATATTCAATCAACAACCTATCCGGTTTACGCAGATCGGCAAGTGCGCTATTGAGCTTTTCCTGTCGCAGCAACTTAAAATACAACGCTTCCGTGTCCAAATCATTTGCAACAGAGTCCATAGCAGAGGAATAGAGAACGTCCTCGTCGTCATTAGCGTAATAATCAGCATTGTACTTCGGCTTGAAGGTCGACACCGCGATAATGTATTCTTCAACATTTTCTTCTGTTATTTCCAGCTCAGCAGCAATTTCGGGAATTATTTCCGATAGAGAATTATTATCTTTCTTCTGATAGTAAAGATACGCTATCTTTTTCAGGAGTAAATACTGATGACGATTATCAACTTGGAAATTGCCGCAATTCACCCTGACGTACTCATGCCACGCGGTTTGCACCTTGTACTTGATCAACTGCAATAACGGAATCTCGGAATCATAGCTCTGCAATTCTTCCCACAGCAGAAAAGAGAAAATCTGCTTAAAATCCTCCGCGCGGTAATCCTCTAACTCGTAATGTTCAATAAAACGCCCGATTTTTCTATCCAACACAGGCTCATAAAAGTGAAGAAACTCCCGAAAAAATCGTATATCTCCCGTTTCCTTAAATCGGATAAAATACACATTCCAATCTAATCTCTCGGGCTTGTACTCCAACTCATACATCTAACATTTCCTTTGCCATCTGATAAATATTCTCTATTTCCATATCCTTTTCAAACTGCGTTTCCGCATAATCAAAATCGGTTAGTGCTTCATCAAAGCGGTCATCAATATATTCCTTTGCCTTGGCAGATACGGCTTCATCGTATTTGCCGAGGCTTTTGTTTTTTCTGATTAAGTCATTACGCTTTCTCCAAAGCAAATAATACGGACTGTCAGTTTTCTTCTGACGTTCCATTTTCCGTTTGACCACTTCGGGGTGTTTCGCAACATAAGAGCACGGCACATTGTATTTAGGGTTCTTTGTACTGCAATATAACTGCTTGTGCGCTGTAGTCATAAAGAAGTACCTGTCACAAATATCGCACTGCCATAGATAGTGGCCGTGAATATATCCCTCAAATAAATCGGTCATCAAAAAGTCCTTTAGATTATTGTAATAGACCTTTCGGAAGATATAGTTTTCACCGTCAACATTTTCGATAACCGGCATAACCGTCGCCCTCGTCTTAAACGGGTGTGAAGCGGTATGGAAGATGAACTGCATATATTCATCAGAGAGAAACGCACCGAACGCGTCAGCCAACTGACTTTTGCTTCGTGCGTCGCGCTCTACAATCCGGTGTGTTATTTGGAAAACCAGAGCAGCGTATTGCTTTAGCTCCAATACAGAATTATATATGATTTTTCCGATTGCCATTGCGGAAAGCAGATCGTTGAGAGAGTGCATCACCTCGTCGGCATAATTTGCTTTCTCTTCTGTAGCTAAGTCGATTCCGTGTTCCTGAAAGTCATGGATGGCAAGGTAATAATTCTTTTTCTTCTCGGTAAACAGACGGGCTATCTTGCCTTTTACGTTTCCAATTCCCAATAGCGTGAACATAGGGTTATCCTTTAATGAGTTAAGCACATAAACAATGCCTTTGTGATAGTAATCTAAATTTTCCTTTGTAAAATCATGGAGTAAGTCGTCATAAAGACCGAGAAGTGCTTTAAATAGGTTTTCGTCCATAAAACGACACTCTTTCTGAATGGCAAGGTAGCTCGTATAGCCAAAGGGATATTCTTTACCTCCCAATACAAAGTTACCTTTTTTATAAACGACCTCGAAAAGGTTGATGTTTTGAATTCTGTTTTTTATATCTTCCTCAAACAACATTCGTTCACCTCACAATGCAATTATAGCACATACGTTTGAAGAATTCAATATAAATTCAAACAATCGTTCTAAATTCACAAAAAACAGGAAACGGTTCGAACCCTTCACGGGAAAATACGGACTTTTTAAAATAATTGACATTGATAGAGTGGAAGGATGATTCAGCCGAACGGCGCCTTAAGGCTGAATTTGATTTCTGCAAATATGAATACTACTCCCACTTTTCTGAGGTGGGAGTTTTGTATTCGAAAAAATATTTTAAGGAGGAATTACAGATGAGTAATTCAAGCACAAGCCCTGTACGGTATCCGTTGCCGTACAAGGCTGTCGACGGCTGTCTCTATATGGAGAAAGCCAACAAAAACGGAACAACCACAAGAAAGCTCTGCAACTTCCTGCCGTATCTCACAAACGAGGTCGAGGTTGACGACGGTGTAGAGCGGACAAGATCATTTCGTATTGCAGGCATTCACGAAAGCGGAAGATTGCTGCCGGAGATCGAGGTCACTGTAAAAGAGTTCGAAAAAATGAATTGGGTTCTCGAACGCTGGGGAGCCGACTGCGTTATTGAGCCGGGGAACAGCAACAGAGAAAATGTCAGCTGCGCAATTCTGAAAACAGCGGGAAACGCTGAAAAAAAGAACGTGTACCGTACCACGGGCTGGCAGCTGATTGACGGCAAGTGGGAATATCTCTTACCGAATGACGGGAAACATGACGTCAGGTTGTTCGGAAAGCTCAGGCATTATGAGATGGCAAACCGTTGGTCGTATTCGGATTTGAAAACGGTTTGGTCGATGATGAAGGAAAAGCTGATTGCGACGAAGGCAATCATCTGGACGCTGATCGCGTTTGTTTTCCTGACACCGCTCAACGAGTTCTTCCGGCAGGTATTCTACGAGCCGAAATTTGTTCTGTGTCTGATAGGAAAAACAGGCTCGCGCAAGAGTACGCTGGCGGCATTGTTCCTTTCTTTCTTCGGAAGGTTCAGCGGTACGGACTTGCCGTTGTCATTCAGCGATACGCTGAACAGCATTCTCACCAATATCAATACGCTCAAGGATGTGCTGACCTGCATCGACGACTTCCACCCCGGTACCCGGGCAGCCGAGAAAAGGGATACCAACATTGCCCAAGGCATTGACCGTGCCTTTGGAGACCGCATCGGAAAAGGACGGTTGACTTCCGATTGTACGCCGATGGAAGCCCGACCTCCGCAGGGCAATGCTATCGTGACAGGCGAGACCGTTCCCGACGTCGGCGAGAGCGGCACCGCCAGAACCTTTACGCTGGAGATAAAGCGCGGAGATGTCAATTTGGAAAACCTCAGTTGCTTCCAGAGTGAAGCGAAAAACGGAACGCTGATGAGTTGTCTGCTTTCATATACGGAGTGGATTAAAGGCAACTACCTGCACAATGAATCCGCACAGGAAATTTTGCTTGAGGATTTGAGTGAGAGCTTTGAAGCCTACCGCGACGAGTTCATTAAAAAGGACAGTCACAGTCACGGCAGAGTTTCCGAGATGGTTGCATGGCTGACAATCGGTATGAAATACTTTCTGGAATTTCTTTATATCCGCAGCATCATTAAAGAGACGGAAAAGGAATCTGCTCTGCGGGAGTATCGCGAAATTCTATTTGGTTTAGCGAAGGGTCAAAGCAACAGCATCGAGCGGGACAATCCTGTGGTAACGTTCATTCAGAAACTCTACTCGCTTCTTGAAAGCGGACAGGCGGTTGTGCTGGACAGAACGAAACCGGTCGAGTATATGCCGGTAAACTTTATCGGATATGAAGATGAAAAGTATTACTGCCTGAACGCGGACATGGCTCACAAGGCGGTCGTGCAGCTGTGCAAAGATCAGGGCGAATTCTTTACCCTCAAAAAGAACGCCTTAATCAAAGCACTGGCGGATGAAGGCTTGCTGGATTCGGACAAAGACAAAAATGTTAAGTCCGTCAGCGTCTGTGGAAAAAAGGGAAGTATCAAGCTGCTCTGCATTGACAAGGAGAAAGCCGACCAAATCATAGCCTTGTCCGAATAAGAGGGGATACAGGGGATAAAGGTTCAGAAACCGCATGAATATTGGCTTTCTTCCTTTTTCTGTTGGGGTGAGCTTCGGGTGAGAAATTCCCCTTAGCTTCCCCAAGCGGATTTCTCAAAAACCTCATGAAATCCGGACTTTCTTCAATTCTCCCCCTAATCCCCCGAAAAATACAGTACCCCTATCCTATGAAAACCGCATATCAAATTCAAGCGGATTTTGTCGAAGCGAAGAAAAAAGCCTGTGTCTGCTCAGCTTCGGCTGAGGCAAGCAGAGCGTCCGGCTGTCCGCCGTACGCATAAAGCCGGGCAGAAGCCCGCACCCACTTTTATATCAACCACGGAGGTATTTATTTGGCAAACAGAAAACGAAATCAAACCATATCAATTCGTCTTACAGCAGAAGAAAAGAAAGAGATCGTCGCCAAAGCGGAACAGGCGCAGATGACCTTGACCGACTACCTGATTGAATGTTCTCGCGACACAGATATCACGGTGACTGATTTGTCAGAGGTGCTTGTTGAGCTGAAACGCGTTGGCAATAACCTCAATCAGATCGCACGAAAGATCAATTCAAAACGGTTTTTCTTCGGAAAATTCGATTCGGTTATCGAAGGTCAGCGAAAAATCTATGACGCGATCCTCAGCCTGATGGGAGATGAAAGCTGATGGCAACGGTCATTTTTATCAAGGAAGGTCGGCAGAATCGTTCCGCCATGCGCGCGGTTATCAACTACTGTCAGCAGGAGTACAAGACCTTTGACAGCGAATCTAAGCGCAGATTAGTCAGCGGAGTCAACTGCGACGGCGAAAATGCCTTCCGAGAATTCATGGCGACGAAGAAGGTTTACGGAAAAGATAACGGTATATTCTTCTACCATTATGCGCAATCGTTCTCGCCGTCGGAAAAGCTTACGCCCGAACAGGCGCACGAAATCGCTCTTGAATTTGCGGAGAAAGCGTGGGTAGGTCATGAGGTTCTGGTAACAACTCACTGCGACGCCACTCATGTACACAGCCACTTCGTCATCAATTTGGTCGGCTATGAATCGGGAATGAAGCTGCGGCAATCGCCGTCAACTCTGAAAAAGCTGCGCAAGGTCAGCGATGAAATCTGCCTTGCGCACGGGCTTTCCGTTCTCAAGCCATACGAGGACGGCGGCAAAAGAATGTCCACCAGAGAGTACCGAGCAAGAATGAAGGGTGAAAGCTGGAAACAAAAGCTGGCGAATGACATCGATAAGGCGATGGAGTTTAGCGGAAGCAAGGATGAATTTATACGCTCGATGTCTATTCTCGGCTACCGAATGACGTGGACGGATGAGAGAAAGTATCTGACCTTTCACTGTCCCAACGGCAAAAGCTGCCGCGACATCAAGCTCCACGACGAGAAATATCTCAAAGA
>NZ_JAHLQB010000075.1 GCF_018918205.1 Lachnoclostridium sp. MSJ-17
TACTTCTTCTTCGGAATGATGTTCTCAGACGCGGGCTACGGACTGCTGATGGTTATAGTTATCGGCATCGCCCTCAAGGTGTTCAAGCCCGACAAGAAGATGCGCAACAACCTCAAGCTGTTCCAGTACTGCGGCGTTTCGACAACGGTCTGGGGCTTGATTTTCGGCTCGATATTCGGCGACGCGCCCGCTTCGCTCTACAACTACTTCACGGGCACAACCGACATGACTATGGCAAAGCTTTTGCCGTGGCCGACTCTCGACCCGCAGAAGGACGCGCTTCTGCTGATGGTGATCTCGATTGCCTTCGGTCTGGTGCATATCCTCGTCGGTATGGGCTGCAAGTTCGTGGTCTGCATTCGCGAAAAGGATTACGCCGCGGCGTTCTTTGACACGGGACTGTGGATGCTGCTCCTCGTGGGCTTGGCGGTACTCGCGGCGGGAATGTTCCTCGCTCCGGTGCTCGTCACAGTCGGCGCGGTCATCGCGATAGCCTGCGCTGTCGGTCTTGTCCTCACCCAGGGACGCGGCAAAAAAGGCATCGTCGGCAAGGCTGTTGGCGGTCTTGCGTCGCTCTACGACGTTACAAGCTACATCAGCGACCTGCTCAGCTACTCGCGTCTTCTGGCTCTCGGCCTTACGACGGGCGTTATGGCGCAGGTGTTCAATATGCTCTCGACTATGATGGGCAAAAGCGTGGTCGGCTTCATTTTCATGATAATCATCTTCATCGCCGGTCACCTTATCAACATAGGACTCAACGCCCTCGGCTCTTACGTTCACACAATGAGACTGCAGTACGTTGAGATGTTCAGTAAATTCTACGAGGGCGGCGGCAAGGAATTCGAACCGTTCTCGTTACAGAGTAAATACATTAAAATTCAGGAGGATAATAAATAATGGATGGTATGTTTTTCGCGCTTTTAGGCGCTTCAATCGCAACCGCTCTCGCAGGTATCGGCTCAGCAAAGGGCGTAGGCGGCGCTGCTCAGGCAGCTATGGGCGTTCTCTCCGAGGACAGCTCACAGTTCGGTAAAATGCTCGTTCTGACACTTCTCCCCGGCACACAGGGTCTGTACGGCTTCATCGTAGGCTTCCTCATTCTCGTAAGCTGCGGCGTTCTCGGCGGCAGCGCTCCCACACTCGCTCAGGGTCTGTGCTTCCTCGGCGCTTCTCTCGCTATCGGCCTCGGCGGTCTCTTCTCGGGTATCGCTCAGGGCAAGGCGGCTGTTTCGGGTATCGCCATGAGCGCAAAGGACAGCAAGAACTTCTCAAAGGGCATGGTTTCCGTAACCCTCGTTGAGATCTATGCTCTGCTCGCGTTCATCGTTTCACTTCTCGTTGTTATCCAGATTCCCAACCTGTCAATCTGATTCGCCGGCTGAATAATCTGACAAACAATTAAAAGAGGTGAAAGCATGAACGGCGGAGATATTATACTCAACCGCATTAAGACCGACTGCGACGAGGCGGTAAAGGCTATCCGCCTTGAGGCTGACAAGTCGCGCGACGCCGTTATGGCTGAGGCGGACAAGGAAGCACAGTCGAGAGTCAAGGTCATCGTCGAGAAGAACGAGCAGAAGCTCCGTCAGACAAAGGCGGCTTCAGTCAGCCGCTGCGACCTTGAGATCCGCAACGCGCTCCTCAGACAGCGCAGAAGCGAGATCGACAAGACCGTCGACGCGCTGCTCGACTACCTTCTAGGGCTGCCCGACGGCGAATATTTTCAGGCATTATACAGGCTCGCCGCCCAGTTAAAGGGAAAAAGCGGCGAGATCCTGCTCAACAATAAGGATTTACAGAGACTGCCCCAGGACTTTGAGGGCAAAATCCGCGAGGCGGGTCTTGACGCCTCGGTCTCCGGAAATACCGCGGACATCTGCGGCGGCTTCGTGCTCAAAAGCGGAGACATCGAGGAAAACATGGACTTCCGCGCGCTCATTAACGCCCGCCGCGACGAAATCGAGGATCTTATCAACCGCGAGCTCTTTGAGCAGTAAGGGGGAGCTATGGCGTTATCATATGAATATTCCATCGGCTCCGTCCGCGCGAGAGAAAAGAACCTTCTGACGCGCACTGACATCGAGCAGCTGCTGTCGCTCTCAAGCGAGGCTGAGATAGCCTCCACCCTGAGCGACAAGGGCTACGGCGAGGGAAAGACCGTTGAGGAGATACTCGCTTCCCACACTGAGCAGCTCTGGAAATACCTCAGAGCTACGGCTCCCGATTTTTCGATTTTTGACCCGTTCCTCATTCAGAACGACGTGCACAACTTCAAGGTGATATTAAAGGCCACGATGGCTGACAGAGACTACGAGCACCTGCTAATCTCTCCCTCGACTGTCGAAATTCCCGTTATGAAAAAGGCTATCGAGAGCAGGCTGATGAACCTGCTCCCCGAGTGGCTGCGAGTCAACGCCGACAAGGCATATGAAGCTCTCGCCCACACAAGCGACGCGAGACGCTCCGACGCCTACGTCGACAAGGCGGCGATGCTCGAGATGCTTCGCATCGGCGACAGCGGAGAATCGCGCTTCCTTGAAGCATATATCAAAAACTTCGTATTCTACTGCAACATAAAAACCGTTCTCCGCGCGGCGAGAACAGGCGCTAACCGAGAATACCTCAAACGCGCTCTCGTAAGATACGAGGGCTTCCGCAAGGACGCGCTGATTGCGGCGGCGGTCAAGGGAATCGACGCTCTTACAGACGAGCTGTCAAAAATCCCCGACTACGACTGCAAAAAGGCGATTGAAGCGTACAAGGAATCACCCTCGGCGTTCGAGCGCTGGGTCGACAACCGCCTTATCCTCCTCGCTAAGGAGAGCTGCAAACGCGCCGGCGAAGGCGCTGAGCCGCTGCTGGGCTACTACATCGGCAGCGAGATAGAAAAAAAGGTTATCCACATCATTCAGAGCGGCGTCCGCACCAAAAGCGGCGCAGATACAATAAGGGAAAGGCTGCGTGAGATCTATGGCTAAAAATATTGCCGTTATCGGCGACGCCGAAACCATAAAGGGCTTTTCGGCGATCGGACTCGACATCTTTCCCTGCGACGACAACGAACAGGCGGCACACCTGCTGCGCAATATCGCGGACGGCGACAACTACGCGATCATCTACCTCACCGAGGAGGTTTACAACTCGGTTGAAAAGGACAGGGCGCGGTACGATGAAAGGCTCACACCCGCCATTATCCCCATTCCCGGTGTCAGAGGCAGCCTGAATACAGGCAGGTCGCGGCTTTCGTCCTTTGTCGAAAGAGCGGTCGGCTCCGACATTATCTTCAACGATTGAGGTGTATTAATTGAAAACAGGAATTATAACCAAGGTCGCGGGTCCTCTCGTCATCGCAGAGGGTATGCGCGACGCGAATATGTTCGACGTTGTCCGCGTCAGCGAGCAGCGTCTGATCGGCGAAATCATCGAGATGCACGGCGACAGAGCGTCCGTCCAGGTCTATGAGGAGACCTCGGGTCTCGGCCCCGGAGAAAAGGTCGAGTCCACAGGCGCTCCGCTCTCCGTTGAATTAGGCCCCGGTCTTATCGGCGCTATCTACGACGGTATCCAGAGACCTCTCGATGAGATCATGAAGGTCGCGGGCACCAACCTCAAGAGAGGCGTCGACGTTCCCGCGCTCGACCACAGCAAAAAGTGGAAATTCACTCCCGTCGCCAAGGCAGGCGACAAGGTAGTCAGCGGCGACATTCTCGGCACCGTTCAGGAGACCGCCGCAGTGCTGCACAAGATCCTCGTTCCCAACAAGATCGAGGGCGAGCTCGTCAAGATCAACGACGGCGAGTTCACTATCGACGAGACCGTTGCCGTCATCAGAACAGAGAGCGGCGACAAAGAAATCAAGATGTTCACCACATGGCCTGTCCGCGTTGGCAGACCCTACAAGAAAAAGCTCTCGCCGGATATTCTTCTCACCACGGGTCAGCGTCCTATCGACACCCTCTTCCCCCTCGCGAAGGGCGGCGTAGCGGCTGTACCCGGTCCGTTCGGCTCCGGCAAGACCGTAGTTCAGCACCAGCTCGCCAAGTGGGCTGCGGCGGACATCATCGTCTACATCGGCTGCGGCGAGCGCGGCAACGAGATGACCGACGTTCTCAACGAGTTCCCCGAACTGAAAGACCCGCGCACAGGCAACTCCCTCATGGAGAGGACCGTGCTTATCGCGAACACCTCTGACATGCCCGTTGCGGCTCGTGAGGCTTCTATCTACACAGGTATCACTATCGCCGAATACTTCCGCGACATGGGCTACACCGTAGCTCTTATGGCGGACTCCACCTCGCGCTGGGCTGAGGCTCTCCGTGAGATGTCCGGCCGTCTCGAGGAAATGCCCGGTGAGGAAGGCTATCCCGCGTATTTGGGCAGCCGTCTCGCTCAGTTCTACGAGAGAGCCGGCCGGGTGCTCGTTAACGGCACCGAGGACACCGAAGGCGCGCTCTCCGTTATCGGAGCGGTATCACCTCCCGGCGGCGATATCTCAGAGCCGGTATCTCAGGCTACACTGCGTATCGTAAAGGTATTCTGGGGTCTTGACGCGGCTCTCGCCTACAAAAGACACTTCCCTGCCATCAACTGGCTGACTTCATACTCGCTGTACACCGACCAGCTCTCAAAGTGGTTCTCGGAAAACGCGGCTCCCGACTTTATGCAGCTGCGCGGCAGACTGATGGCTCTGCTCCAGGACGAGAGCGAGCTGCAGGAGATCGTAAACCTCGTCGGTATGGACGCGCTCTCCGCGCCCGACAGACTCAAGCTCGAGTCCGCGCGCTCTATCCGTGAGGACTACCTGCACCAGAACGCGTTCGACCCGACCGACACCTACACCTCTCTGCCCAAGCAGGTGCTGATGATGAGAGCTATTCTCAGCTTCTACGACAAGGCTCTCGAGGCGTTGCAGAACGGCGCGAATATCGAGCTTCTCGTCAACATGCCCGTAAGAGAGAGAATCGGACGCTATAAATATGAGCCCGAGGACAAGGTTGCCGCTGAGTTTGACTCTATAGAGGCTCAGCTCGACAGCGAAATTGCAGACGTACTGAAAAGGAGTGATGACTGATGCCGAAGGAATACCGCACCATACGCGAGGTCGCGGGACCTCTGATGATGATCAGCGACGTCGACGGCGTCAAGTATGACGAGCTCGGCGAAATCGAGCTTCCGAGCGGCGAAACACGCCGCTGCAAGGTGCTCGAGGTCGACGGCACCAACGCTTTGGTACAGCTCTTCGAATCCGCGGCGGGCATCAACCTCGCCGGTTCAAAAGTAAGATTTCTGGGTCGTTCAATGGAGCTGCCCGTTTCATCTGATATGCTCTCGCGCGTATTCGACGGTCTGGGAAACCCGATCGACGGCGGTCCCGCGCTTATCCCCGAAAAGCGCCTTGACGTCAACGGCACTCCCATGAACCCCGCCGCAAGAAACTATCCGCAGGAGTTTATCCAGACGGGTATCTCCGCTATCGACGGTCTGAACACTCTTGTAAGAGGTCAGAAGCTGCCTATTTTCTCGGCTTCCGGTCTGCCCCACGCTCAGCTCGCCGCTCAGATTGCGCGTCAGGCTGCGGTTCGCGGCAAAGACGAGCAGTTCGCGGTCGTTTTCGCCGCAATGGGTATCACCTTCGAGGAGTCCGACTACTTTATCCAGTCATTTAAGGAGACGGGCGCTATCGACCGTACCGTCATGTTCGTTAACCTCGCGAATGACCCCGCGATCGAGAGAATCGCTACCCCGAAAATGGCTCTGACCGCCGCCGAGTATCTCGCGTTTGACCTCGGCATGCACGTTCTCGTCATCATGACCGACATCACAAACTACGCCGACGCCCTGCGTGAGGTTTCCGCCGCGCGCAAGGAGGTTCCCGGCAGACGCGGCTACCCCGGCTACATGTACACAGACCTCGCGACCCTCTATGAGAGAGCGGGCAGACTCAGAGGAAAGGACGGCTCTATCACGCTTATCCCGATCCTCACCATGCCCGAGGACGACAAGACCCACCCGATCCCCGACCTTACGGGCTACATCACCGAGGGTCAGATCATTCTCTCGCGTGAGCTCTACCGCAAGGGCGTAACTCCGCCGATCGACGTTCTTCCCTCGCTTTCGCGACTCAAGGACAAGGGTATCGGCCCCGACAGAACCAGAGAAGACCACGCGGCTACGATGAACCAGCTCTTCGCGGCTTACGCGAGAGGTAAGGACGCGCGCGAGCTGATGGTTATTCTCGGCGAGGCGGCTCTTACCGATATGGACAAGAAATACGCTGAGTTTGCCGAGGCGTTTGAGAGAGAGTACGTCTCTCAGGGCTACGACGCCAACCGCTCTATCGAGGAGACCCTTGACATCGGCTGGAAGCTGCTTGCTATCCTGCCGCGCTCCGAGCTGAAGCGTATCAAGGACGATATGCTGGATAAATATTACCCGAAGAAGTAATTCGGAGGTAAAAAAATGGCAGTAATGAATGTTAATCCGACGCGCATGCAGCTGAGCAAGCTCAAAAAGCAGCTCACCACCGCTGTGCGCGGACATAAAATGCTCAAGGACAAGCGCGATGAGCTTATGCGTCAGTTTCTAGATCTGATCCGCGAGACAAGAGACCTTCGCGAAAAGGTCGAGGCGGAGCTCGAGCACTGCAACGCGCACTTCGTCAACGCGAGCGCGGTCATGAGCAAGGAAGCTCTCGACGCGGCTCTCCTCTCGCCAAAGCAGCAGATCGGAGTTCAGATCGGCTCCAAAAACGTTATGAGCGTAGAGATACCGCAGTTTGAGACCGAGACCCGCACCGCCGACAAGGGAGATATCTTCCCCTACGGCTTCGCGTTCACCTCCTTTGAGCTTGACGACGCGGTGACGAGCCTTGACGCGGTGCTTCCCGACCTGATAAAGCTCGCGCAGTACGAAAAAAGCTGTGAGCTGATGTCGGCTGAGATCGAAAAGACCCGCAGACGCGTAAATTCGCTCGAACATGTAATGATTCCGCGCTATCAGGAGACGATAAAGTACATCTCCATGAAGCTCGAGGAAAACGACCGTTCCAGCCGCACAAGGCTGATGAAGGTCAAGGACATGCTCCTCGACAAGGCGCACCACTATTCGGCATGAGAAAATGGGCTGTCGCAAATCGAAAGATTTAGCGGCAGCCCCTTTTTATATCGAATTATTCTGTTTTGAAATCGAACTTGCAGTCGATGTAGTCGCAGGTGACCTTGGAGTCGGACACAACCTTGCCGTCGAGCATATACTCTGAGAGAGTATCCTCGATCTCGCTCTGGATAGCGCGTCTGAGCGGTCTCGCGCCGTAGGCGTCGTCAAAGCCCTTGTCGGCGATGGCGGTGATAGCCGCGTCGGTGAAGCTTATCTCTATATTCATCGCCTTCAGACGCTTGGCGAGAGTGTCGAGCATCTTCTTCGCGATCTCCTTGATCTCGTCCTGAGTGAGCTTGCTGAACACGATGATGTCGTCAACGCGGTTGAGGAACTCGGGACGGAATACCTTCTTGAGCTCGCCGAGGACGAGCTGCTTTACGTCCTTCTCCTCTTTTTCCTCGCTCTGAACGAAGCCGAGCGCCTTCTGGTGGTCGGTGATCAGCCTTGCGCCGACGTTCGAGGTCATGATGATGACGGTGTTCTTGAAGTCGACCGTCCTGCCCTGAGAGTCGGTAAGTCTGCCGTCCTCGAGTATCTGCAGGAGCATGTTGAACACATCGGGGTGAGCCTTTTCAATCTCGTCGAACAGTACGACGGAGTACGGCTTTCTGCGAACCTTCTCGGTGAGCTGACCGCCCTCGTCAAAGCCGACATATCCGGGCGGCGAACCGATGAGCTTGGATACCGTGTGCTTCTCCATGTACTCGGACATATCGAGGCGGAGCATAGCGTTCTCGTCGCCGAACATCGCCTGAGCGAGAGCCTTGCACAGCTCGGTCTTGCCGACGCCGGTGGGTCCGAGGAAGATGAACGAACCTACGGGACGCTTCGGGTCCTTGAGTCCTACCCTGCCGCGGCGGATAGCCTTGGCGATCGAGGTGACAGCCTCGTCCTGACCGACTACGCGCTCGTGGAGAACCTGCTCCATGTTGAGAAGTCTTTCGCTCTCCTCCTTGGTGAGCTGAACTACGGGCACGCCCGTCCAGTCGGATACGATTCTCGCGATGACCTCGGCGTCGACCTCGCCGCAGCTGTCCTTCTGCTCGTCCTTCCAGCTTTTGCGCGCTTCATCGAGACGCTTCTGAATGTCCTTCTGCTCGTCTCTGAGCTTTGCCGCACGCTCAAAATCCTGCTCGTTTACCGCGCTCGCCTTCTCCTGCTCGTACCTCTCAAGGGTCTGCTCGAGCTCCTTGATGTTGCCGGGCGAGGTCATTGAGGCAAGACGAACCTTGGACGCGCCCTCGTCGATCAGATCTATCGCCTTGTCGGGCAGATAGCGGTCGGCGATGTAGCGAGAGGAAAGCTTGACAGCCGCGTCGATAGCTTCGTCGGTGATTTTGACCTTGTGGTGAGCCTCATACTTGTCGCGCAAGCCCTTGAGAATTGCAATCGCCTGCTCCTGAGTAGGCTCGCCGACCTTTACGGGCTGGAAACGTCTCTCGAGAGCCGCGTCCTTTTCAATGTACTTGCGGTACTCGTTGAGAGTAGTCGCGCCGATCACCTGAAAATCTCCGCGCGCCAGCGAGGGCTTGAGGATATTCGCGGCGTCCGCGCTGCCCTCAGCCGCGCCCGCGCCGATGATCGTATGGAGCTCGTCGATAAAGAGGATTGTGTTCTTACTCTGCTTTACCTCGTCTATCGCCGCCTTGATCCTCTCCTCAAAGTCGCCGCGGTACTTAGCGCCGGCTACCATTCCGGTGAGGTCGAGAGTGACGACGCGCTTGTCGCGGAGAATTTCGGGAACGTTGCCCGCGGAAATCTCGAGCGCAAGACCCTCGGCGACGGCGGTTTTGCCTACGCCCGGCTCGCCGATAAGGACGGGGTTGTTCTTTGTGCGGCGGGAAAGAATCTGGATAACTCTTTCGATTTCCTTTTCCCTGCCGATAACCGGGTCGATCTCGCCGTTCTTAGCCGCCTGAGTCAAATCCCTGCCGAACTTTTCGAGAGCGGAACCCCCGCTGCCCTTTTCGGAGCCGTCAGACTGAGCGGTGCCCCCGTTCTGCTGTGTTCCGAAGGAGCTCTTGAGCTGCTCGGCGAGGCGGTTGATATCAACTCCCATGTCGCGGAGAAAGCTGTGGGCGTAGCTGTCCTGCTCGTAGAGAATAGCGAGAAGGATATGCTCGGTGCCGACGTAGCCGCCGGTGCGCGCCGCAAAGGAAACAGCGGTCTGCAAAAGCCGCTTTGTGCGCGGAGTAAAGGCGTTGGGCGAGAGCTTTGTCGGATAGCCCGTGCCGGTGCTTCTGATTCTGTTTTCGAGGTCGGACGCGTTGAGACCGCAAGCCTTGAGAGCTTCGGCGGCAACTCCCGTTCCCTCCTGTGCGAGACCGAGAAGAATGTGCTCGGTGCCGACGTAGTTCTGACCCATGCTTTCGGCGGACTGAACCGCGAGGTTTACCGCCTTGTTTGCTTTCTGTGTGAAGCCTTCAATGTTGAACATATACATACACCCCCATATTATTAGTTGGTAGAATAGTAACTGATATTATGCAAGTTTAGTGCGCAGGAGCGTTGCTCTTTCGATATCGCGGTCGTGCGGCGAAAGAGACTTTCCGAGATTTACGCTGAGCGTCGCCGGCTCAACCGCCGTCATCAGCTCGTCGACCTGCGCAGCCGTTACGTCCTTGATCTGTCCCGAGGATATGCCGAGACGGACGTTTGACAGAAGCTTAAGCGCCTCGTCATGTGTGATTACAAGGGCGGAGCGGAGGATTCCCAGACTGCGCGCTATTGTATCGCGGACATCGATGCTCGAGCAAATACGCTCTCTCGCCTGTTCCTCCTGAATCATGAGCTGGTTTGCGATATTCTTGAGGTTCTCGATCGCCGCCTTCTCGGAGATTCCGAGAGTGATCTGGTTCGAGAGCTGGTACATCGCGCCCTTCGGCTCCGTACCCTCGCCGTGCGCTCCGCGGATTATCAGTCCGAGCTTACTGAGATTGCCGCTGATACGGCTGATAACCTTGCTCTTTTCGAGCGCGGGAAGGTGCAGCATTACCGACGCACGCATGCCCGTGCCGAGATTCGTCGGGCACTGCGTCAGATAGCCGAGCCGCTCGTCAAAGGCAAACTCAAGCCGCTCGTCGAGCAGAGTGTCGAGCTTGTCGGCGATATCGTAGGCTTCCTCGAGCGCGAGACCCTTTTTGATAACCTGTAATCTGATGTGATCTTCCTCGTTGAGCATGATACTCAGGCTCTCGTCCTTGCTCAGAAGAAGCGCCCTGCCCTCGGAATCGCTGATGAATTCGGGGCTGACGAGGTGCTTTTCGACGAGAGACACGCTCTGCTGCGGATCGAGCCCGTTCATTTTGATGAATTTGAAGTCGCCCGCTATGGCGCTGTTCCCGTTTATCAGGGCGTCGCGGACGCTCTCGATTACCTTCTCGCGTCCTTGTCTGCTGAGCCTGCACGGAAACGGATAATCCTTTAAGTTCCGCGCGAGACGGACTCTTGTTGAAATTACGATATCACTCATTTTGAACCCTCCATTTCCCTGATCTTGTCTCTCAGCTCTGCCGCCCGCTCAAAATCCTGACGGGCTACAGCCTTCTCGAGCTGCTCCTGCAAATCCTTTACGGTGTCCTGCTTCGGCTTCTCCTTTTCAGCCGCCTTCTCCTGCTCAAGCGCCTTGCTGTGCTTGCCGCAGTGAGCCGCGTTGCCGTGGATACGTACGATCGAGGGATTGAGTCTGTCGGCAAAGAGCGTGTAGCAGTTCGCGCAGCCGACGTGACCGCTGTTGGCGATCTCGGCGTAGGTCGTGCCGCAGAACTCGCAGCGTGTGGACTGTGTCCTCGCTGGCAGGACGTTACCGAAAAAGCTGCCGAGGAGATTTGAAAAATCGCTCTCCATGTCGGAGAAAACGTTTGTGTAGCCCAGCTTGTGGGCGCAGGCTGAACAGAGGTCGTATTCCGTCAGCTCGCCGTTTATGATAGTCTTGACGTGTGTCGTGGCGTTCTGAGCGCCGCATTTATCGCATTTTCTCATACATATACCTCCTAGTTATTGAGTGTGATTATCATGTTCTTGAACAAGTCGGCTCTCAGCCTGTCGCGCTTTTCCTGCTCTACGGACGAGAGTGTGCGGTCTGACAGAGCCGCCGCGATGAGCTTTGCCGATTGCAGCTCCATGATGTTCTGCTGCAGCATATTGTTGAGCATAGCCTCGGCGGTCGCCTTGTCAAGATTATTGCCCACCGAGTTTATGATATGCATTATTGTCGTGCCCTTATCCATCTTTACGCGGCTGATGCGGATATATCCTCCGCCGCCTCGTCTGCTCTCGACTATGTAGCCCTGCTCCGGCGTGAACCGAGAGGTTATGACGTAGTTTATCTGGCTAGGCACGCAGCCGAGAGAACCCGCCAGCTCGTTGCGCTTGATCTCGGCGCTGCCGTCCTGCGCCTCGAGCATATTCAAAATGTACTGTGTTACCAAATCGCTCATTCTCATTTTTTGACCCTTCTTTCCTGCCCCTTTCGGAGCTTTGATTACATTATAGCGTTAAGGTCAGTTAAAGTCAAAGTCAATTAAAGTCAGATATTTCGTGCTAATCTCAATTATGCTCCCGAATTCTCGCGAATGCTCCTGTTTTCGTGATTTTTAAAAATTTTTGACTTTTTTTGACCTATAACAAAAAAGAAAAACGGCGGTGAGATTTCTCTCACCGCCTACAGTGCTAAGCGTTCATATTTAATAATAGAAAATGCGCATTAATTATAAATTATTCAGCATCTGTTTTCCTTTTGGCGAAGCAATCGCTGCAGTAGTAGCTCTTGCCCTCCATAGGCTTGAAGGGAATTCTTGCGGGGCCGCCGCACTCTGCGCATACAGTGTCATAAAACTCGCGTCCTGCCTTTGCGGCATTCTTGCGCGCCTGACGGCATTCCTTGCAGCGCTGAGGCTCGTTCTCAAAACCCTTCTCGGCATAGAATTCCTGCTCGCCCGCAGTGAATACGAACTCGTTGCCGCATTCCTTGCAGACTAAAGTCTTGTCCTCATACATTGGTTTTCGTCCTCTCTTTGGTAGAAAATAGTTGTCCTGTCGCGGAATTGCACCGCAAGCTGATTCTGTTCAGGACATATCGAAGCGTGACACCTTGCGGCGAACCCTTTGCAGGGCATTGTCCACCGCTTTTGGGGTAATTCCCAGCCGTTCGGCAATATCGCTGTAGCTCAGGCCGTCGACATACAGCTCCAGCACCGCGTACTCCTGCTTTGAGAGCGTCTCCAGAAGCCTTGAATACACCCACCTGAGCTGCTCGCTGAGCATAAGCTCCTCCTCGGGGGTCTTGGCTGTATCGGCAAGCTCGGAATCGAGGGATTCGATATCGACAATCGCATCCTCGGGTACCGAACGCTGTGCTGACTGTCTGCGGATAACGGAGATGTACCTGCGCTCCACCACAAGCATTGCGTAATTGCGAAATGTGCTCTCGCTGTCAGAACGGTATGTGCGCGCCGCGTGAAAAAGCCCGAGCAGACCCTCCTGAACAAAGTCGGTGTGCTCATATCCCCGCGCGAAATACTTTCTCGCGACCGAGCTGATTCTGCCCAAATAGCGCAGCACAAGCTCATTAAAAGCCCTTTCATCGCCGTCTTTTGCGTGCTGAGCAAGGACATCATCGGAAAGCGTGCCGTAAGAGATTTTCGCGCTGCTCACTTTTCCACCCCACAACAATGATATCCTTATAACAAAATAATACAATATTTTTCGAATAAAGTCAATCCATTTTTAGTTTTTTGTAATTGTGCATTATTAATCAGAAATAAATTGTGCATAATCTATATCACTTTTAGTAAAACTGACATGATTATCCTTGTAAAATCCCGACATAAGTGATATAATGAAAAAAATACTATAAGGGAGGTTGTGCGGAAATGGTTGTAAAAACCGTCAGCTTCGGCATAAACGGCATTGACGGCTATTTGGTAGAAGTCGAGGCGTCCTCAACGAGAGGTATGCCCAAGTTTGACCTTGTGGGTCTGCCCGACGCGTCCGTCAAGGAGAGCAAGGACAGAGTTATGAGCGCCATGAAAAACTGCGATCTGCAGGTCTGCTCGTCACACCTCACCTTTAACCTAGCGCCCGCGGACATCCGCAAGGAAGGCGCGATCTACGACCTGCCGATCACGGTATGTCTTATGCTTCTGAGCGGTCACATAAAGAAAGATACCGGCGACTGCGGCTTTATCGGCGAGCTGTCACTGAGCGGCGAGCTGAGAGGGATAAAAGGCGTACTGCCGATGGTCATCAAGGCTAGAGAGGCAGGGCTGAAAAGAATCGTCGTGCCTCCGCAGAACGCTATGGAAGCGGCTGTGGTGGACGGAATAGACGTCTACACCGCAAGGGACATACTCGAGCTGAAGCAGTTTCTCAACGGAAAAAAGGCGCTGCTGCCGGTAAAGCCAGAGACTGAAAGCGAAAGCGAGGCAGGTCGGTTCATTCCGGATTTCTCTCAGGTAAAGGGTCAGGTTCAGGCAAAGCGCGCACTCGAAATCGCGGCGGCAGGCTCTCACAATATCCTGATGATAGGCCCGCCCGGTTCGGGCAAAAGCATGCTCGCCAAGCGCGTTCCGACGATCCTGCCCGACATGAGCTTTGACGAGATGATCGAGACGACGAAGATACACTCGATCGCGGGTGTTTTGCACGGCGGAGGACTGATCACTACAAGACCCTTCCGCTCGCCGCACCACAGCGTGACTGCCGTGGGCTTAGGAGGAGGCGGCACCCAAGGAATACACCCGGGAGAGGTTTCGCTGGCGCACCACGGCGTACTCTTTCTCGACGAGCTGCCCGAATTCAGCCGCTCGACCCTCGAGGTGCTGCGACAGCCGATCGAGGACGGAAAAATCACTATCACGCGCTCAGGTCAAACCTGCACCTACCCCTGCTCGATGATGGTGATCGCGGCGATGAATCCCTGTCCGTGCGGCTATTTCGGCGACGATACTCACCGCTGCACCTGCTCTCCTCAAAAGATCCGCCGCTACCTGAACCGCGTTTCGGGTCCTCTGCTCGACCGCTTTGACATTCACGTTGAGCTGCCGAGGGTTAAGTTCGAGGAGCTAAGGAGCGACGTCAGCGCTGAGTCCTCGCAGGAGATAAAAAAGCGCGTTAACGCCGCGCGGGAAATACAGCGCGAAAGGTTCAAAAACAGCGACACGCTTAGCAACTCCGGAATCAACGCCGCGCAGCTGCAAAAGTTCTGTGTTATCGACAAGGAAGCCGAGGATATGCTCAGGCTTTCGTTCGAGAAGCTCGGAATGACGGCGAGGGCTTACGACAGGGTGCTCAAGGTTTCGCGCACGATAGCGGATCTGGAGCAGTGCGAGGTCATTGAGTCAAAGCACGTTCTGGAGGCGGTACAGTACCGCAGCCTTGACCGGAAGTACTGGGAGAATTAAGAACAAGATAGTATCATCAAAATATATACAGGCGGCTGAAAACGCCGTCGCAGCCTAAAATAACGGAGGTATCATTATGGCTATTACAAAGAACGACATCATCGGCGACGTGCTCGATCAGCACCCCGAAACCGCACAGCTCTTCCTGAGCATCGGCATGCACTGCCTCGGCTGTCCCGCTTCTCGCGGAGAGACCATCGAGGAAGCCTGCATGGTTCACGGCGCTGACGCGGACGCGCTCATCGAGGCGCTCAACGCGGCTGTGAAATGAGAGAGCCCGACAGCCGTCTGAGCCTTTGCGCGTCATTTGTGCGGCAGGGCTCAAGGCTCGCCGACATCGGCACAGACCACGCCTATCTTCCTGTGTGGCTGTGCCGAAGCGGGGTCTGCCCGTCGGCTATTGCGGCGGATATCAACCCCGAACCGCTCAGCCGCGGACAGCTCACCGTTGAGGAGGCAGGGCTTACGGACAGGATCACCACCCGTCTGAGCGACGGTCTGAGCGAAATCGCCCAAAACGAGGCTGACGACATTGTTATCGCGGGAATGGGCGGCGAGCTGATCGCGAAAATCATCAATAACTGCGCCTTTTCAAGGGACAGGGACAAACGCTGGATTCTCCAGCCCATGACAAAAAGTGAGATACTCATTGAGTGGCTGTGCGAAAACGGCTATTCAATTCTGCGGCAGGACTGCTGTGTGGCGTCAGACAAGTGCTACACCGTGATTCTCGCCGCCTATACAGGTGAACACAAAACGCGCTCAGAGCTTTACCCGTACCTCGGAGAGCTGTGTCCGCGTACAAACGAAAAGCATCGCCGCTTCGTGGACGCCCACATCGGGCGGCTCAGAAAGCAGTCAAGGGGTGACGCGCGCTTTGCCGCGCTCGCAGACGGGCTGCAAAAGGCGGCAGGAGAATGATATGACGACGATCAAAGACATTATCGATTATTTTGAGAGCTTCGCCCCACTGAACACCGCTATGGATTTTGACAACTGCGGTCTGCTCGTGGGCGATGCTCGTTTATGCGTAAAAAAAGTCCTTCTGACCCTCGACATCACCGCCGGGGTGGTTGACGAGGCGGCGGAATTGGGCTGCGGGCTGATCATCAGCCATCACCCGGTCATTTTTCAGCCGATAAAGCGGCTCGGCACACAAGCCGTGACCTACCTGCTCGCGCAAAAGGGAATCGCGGCGCTGTGCATGCACACTAACCTCGACCTCTCCGAGAGCTTCGGGGTAAATATCTGCCTAGGACAAGCTGCCGGATTATCAGATGTAAAGCGCGCCGGCTGCGGCGACGCTCTGTTTTACGGCACCCTCAACGAAGAAATCACAGCTCACGAGCTTGCGAGGAGAATAAAGGACAGTCTCGGCTGCGAGGGTCTGCGCTACAGCGAGGGCAGGGATAAAATCAGAACAGTCGCCGTCTCGAGCGGAGCGGGCGGATCTGATATTTTTGCCGCCGCAGAGATCGGAGCCGACGCTCTCGTCACAGGCGAAATAAAGCACCACGAAATCAACGCCGCGAACGCTCTCGGGATCGCAGTGATAGACGCGGGGCATTTTAAAAGTGAAGACATTGTAATAAACCCGCTGAAGGACAGGCTGAGCGAGAAATTTCCCGAAACCGAATTTACAAAATCGCAAACTTACAGCGACAAAGTAAAATATTTAATTTAAAGCCCCTTTCGATTATAAAAAAAGATTGCATAATTGGTTACAAAATGCTATAATTAGATGATAACTGTGTTTTAAGGAGCAATTATGCGCATAAGAAAGAAAAAATGGGCGGCTCCCGAGCTCAGCGTCTGCGATTTCTTCGTTAAAAATCCGGAGGAGCACGCGGGCAAATGGAGCGGCGCCTTCAAAAAAAATCAGCCCCTGTATCTTGAGATCGGCTGCGGCAAAGGCGGCTTCGCCGGACAGTTCGCCCTGCAAAATCCCGACATAAATCTCATAGCCGTCGATATCAAAATCGATATGCTCGGCGTGGGCAGACGCACGATAGTTAAGCTGTTTGAGGATAACGGCAAAACTCAGGACGACATCGACAACCTTCTTCTTGTCAACTACAACGTCGAGCAGCTCGACAAAATCATTACGCCCGGGGATAAAATCGAGCGGCTGTTCATCAACTTCTGCAACCCGTGGCCGCGTGAGCGCCACAAAAAGCGCAGACTGACCTACCCCCGCAAGCTCGAGATGTACAAGAGCTTTCTCAGCCCCGATGCGGAAATCCGCTTCAAGACGGACGACGACGGTCTGTTTGAGGAGAGCGTGGAGTACTTCGGCGAATGCGGCTATGAGATCACCTTCATCACCCGCGATCTGCACAACAGCGGGTTCGAGGGCAACATCATGACCGAGCACGAGAAGATGTTCATGGACGAGGGCAAAACGATAAAATTCCTTATTGCGAAACAAAAATAAAAGAGGTGACAAGGCTTGAAGCTCAGAGTACCCGCCGCTATTCTCGGCGCGTGCATGCTGCTTTCCGCCAACGGCTGCAGCTTTTTGGAGCTCAGCCTTGACGACTCGCTCCGTCCGCCCAAAACTATGGGCGACGAGGCGGAGATCGAAAAGCTGATTTCCGACTCCGCAAAGGGCAGCTACATACTTAAATATCCCAAAAACGGCAACTACCGCAGCGCGATCATCACCAAAGACCTCGACGGCGACGACACGCCCGAGGCGATCGCGTTCTTCCGCGGCAAGGACGAGACGACCAGACTGCACATGCTCGTCATGCACGAAACAGGCGACGGCTGGAAGGTCTCGGGAGACTTCGTCACCGAAACCACCGACGTCGACTGCGTTGACTTCGCGAAAATCACCGAAAACGACAGTCTTGACATTCTCGTCGGCTACACTACATACTCGCCGAACGTCAGCTTCCTCTCCTGCTACAGCTACAGCGGCGGCGAAACTGCGTCGGTCTCTGCGGGACAGAGCTACTCCGCCTTTTACTGCGGAAGCCTCGGTCAGAGCAGCAGCAGCGAGGTCGTGACTCTCTCGCTTTACAACGCGGACAACGAGGCGAAGGCTACGCTGCTGGAATACAACTCCGACAAGCGCGCTCTCTACGCCAAATCCACCGTCGCGATGGATCCGAGCGTTGTGAGCTTCAGACACGCGGTGTTCGGAGAAATGGGCGGCTCAGTCAGAGGAATCGCGGTCGACGGAGCCTACGCCGACGGACAGCTCTGCACCCAGATAATCTACTACAACCGCGAACTCGCCGTGCTGCGCAATCCGCTCTACCGCGAAAAAACGAGGAACGTGACCCAGCGCACCGCTGAGGTATTCTGTGAGGACACTAACGGCGACAGCCTGATCGACATTCCCACGGTCGAAAGGCTGCCGTATGAAAATATCGAATCGCGTGAAAACACCGCAGATCTTGTAACGCGGAACACGTTCGACGCGTCAAACGAGACGCTTGAACGCCAAAACGACTACGCGCTCAATCCCGCGTACAACTTCTGCGTCAAAATTCCCTCGAGCTGGGAGAGCGGCACCTTTACCGCCCAGCTCGAGGACAACGCCATGCGCTTCTTTGAATGGACGGGCAAATCGCTCGGCACTCCCATTTTTGAGATCCGCGCCTTTGATACGGCAAAGTGGGAACAGGGAAAGGAAACCGACGGCTACACGCTGATTTACCGCGATAACCGCCACGCCTACGCCCTTAAAAACAGCACTGACCGGGACAGCAGATATTCTCTGACCGACGACGAAATAAAAACATCCTTTTCACTCCTCGGCGACACAGGCTGAGCAGGAAAACAGATTTGATAACGGAGGTAAAATAAAATGAAAAAGATTCTTGTTTGCGAGGACGAAGCGGCTATCCGCGATTTTGTTGTGATCAATCTGACCCGCGCGGGCTATGACGTTGTCGAGGCGGACTGCGGCGAAGCGGCGCTCGCCAAGTACGACGAGCACAACGGCGACTTTGATATCGCCATTCTCGACGTTATGATGCCCGGCATCAACGGCTTTGAGGTCTGCAAGGAGCTCAGAAACCGCAACGGCGGCATCGGCATCATCATGCTCTCCGCGAAAACCCAGGAGATGGACAAGGTCACCGGTCTTATGCTCGGAGCCGACGACTATGTGGCGAAGCCCTTCTCACCCTCCGAACTGCTTGCCCGCGTTGACTCGCTCTACCGCAGAGTCGCGCTCGCGCAGTCCAGAAACGAAAACAACTTCAAGGAGGAGCTCAAGAGCGGCGAATTCACCCTCAATCTGCGCAACCGCGCCCTGCTCAAGAACGGCAAGATGATCGAGCTCACTCAGGTTGAGTTCCAGATCATGGAATACTTCTTCTCCAATCCCAACGTCGCGCTCGACAGAATCGACATTCTCAACCACGTCTGGGGCGACGCGTATGTAGGTGAGGACAAGATCGTCGACGTTAATATCCGCAGACTGCGCATGAAGGTCGAGGACGAGCCCTCGAACCCCAAGCACATCATCACCGTCTGGGGTCTCGGCTACAAGTGGGACGCCGGCGAATAATCACGGCAGATAATTAAGAACGAAAGGAGGCTGACAGCTGTGTTTCACGGAATTACAAAACGATGGATGCTCAATACTCTGAGCGTTATTTTTACCATTATCGTGTTGATCGTTGTCAGTCTCATTTTTGTCGTCAACTACGTTTTTCAGAACAGCGTCGAGCAGAGTCTCAACTCCGCCTGCAACGAGCTCAGCCTTGTTTTTCCCGGCTACACCTCGGACAACGCGTCGGATTTTACCGCCGTAGCCTGCGATTACGTCGAAAACTTCGACCAGAAGGAGCGCATGGGCGTGATGGCTATCAATTCCTCGGGCAGGATCGTCCTGACCTCGACGGGCTTTATCCCCTCCGACGCCGAGGAGATGAAGGACTTTGACGACGCGAAAAAAAGTCCCGACGGCTTCGCCTTCTGGAGCGGACGGCTCACCTCCGGAGAACCCGCATTGAGCGAGACCCGGGTCATTCGCACCGACAGCGGCGTTGTTGTCGGCGCGGTAAGATACATAGTTTCAATGGAACCGATAAACAGCAGGATCCTGATCGTTGACGTGATAATCGTCGCTCTCGGCATCGTCATGCTCGCGATGGTCTTTTTCTCGGGATTGCTGTTTATCCGTTCGATTGTCAAGCCAATACGAAGGCTCAGCGAAGCGGCGGCGCAGATCGCGCAGGGCGACTTCTCAGCCTCGGAAAAAATCGAGCACAAGTACGACGACGAGATCGGCGACCTCTGCGACGCCGTCAGCGACATGGCAAAGGATCTGCAGACGACGGAGCAGATGAAAAACGACTTTATCTCGCGCGTTTCGCACGAGCTTCGCACTCCGCTAACCGCTATCAAAGGCTGGGCTGAGACAATGCAGCTCAGTGAGCGCGGCACGCTCGACCGCCGCACCTTTGACCGCGGCATGGGCGTTATCATCAAGGAAAGCTCGCGCCTGACGGGTATCGTTGAGGAGCTGCTCGACTTCGGCAGAATCCAGAGCGGCAGAATGGTTCTTATCAACGAAAAGATAGACATTATCGCCGAATTCGACGAGACCGTCTACATGCTAAAGGAAAGAGCCGCCGAGGAAGGTATTCACCTCCTCTACGACGAGGACGACACGGTTTACTATCCGCCCGTCTACGGCGACCGCAACAGGCTCAGGCAGGTATTTCTCAATGTGCTCGACAACGCGCTCAAGTACACGCCCAAGGGCGGCGTAGTCGCGGCTCAGGTCATTTACACCAAGGACGACCCCGAGGTCATCAAAATCGTCGTGACAGACTCCGGCTGCGGTATTTCCGCCGAAGATCTGCCGAGGGTCAAGGAAAAGTTCTACAAGGCTAACCAGAAGGTCGGCGGCTCGGGCATAGGTCTCGCCGTCGCGGACGAGATAATGAACCTGCACCACGGCTCGCTCAATATCGAGAGCGGCGAGGGCGTAGGAACCACCGTCACACTCACCATTCCCGTATACAAGGAAGGAAAGGAAAACACGGTGGAGACGAAGAATATCAAATTATAGAGTAAAAAGTTGAGAGTTTAATTGAATCAGGCAACCGATAAACTCCACTCTTAACTCTTGACAAAGGAGTATATATGGCTAAGAAAACAAAGAAAATCACCTCGATCGGCGGCAGCGCGCTCATCGAGGGTATTATGATGCGCGGTCCCAAGAGGTGCACCGTTTGCGTCCGCACAGGCAAGGAGAAGATCGAGAGCGAGGACATCAGCATTACGACTATCCCCGAAAAGTTCAGCTTCTTTAAGATACCGTTTTTCCGCGGCATCGCGGGTCTTATCGACTCCATGCGCCTGAGCTACAAGAGCCTCATGATCTCCGCAGACAAGGCGATTTCCAGCGCCGAGATCGAGGAGGAGCCGTCAAAGTTTGAAAAATGGCTCGACGAGAAGTTCGGCGACAAGCTCGTAAAGGTGCTTATGGTGATCGCTTCAGTTATCGGCGTGGCTCTCGCTATCGGACTTTTCTTCTTTTTGCCGTCCTTCCTGTTTGACCTCTGCGGCAACTTTATTCCCGCCTTCCGCGAATCCGACGGCAACGTCGAAATGGTTCGTCTCTGGAAGTCGGTTTTTGAGGGCGTGATGAAAATCGTCCTCTTCTTCGGCTACATCATCATAGTTTCTCAGATGAGCGACATGAAGCGCACATTCATGTACCACGGAGCCGAGCACAAGACGATCTTCTGTTACGAGAACGAGGAGGAGCTCACCGTCGCGAACGTTAAGAAGCAGACTCGCTTTCACCCGCGCTGCGGTACAAGCTTCATGGTAATCATGCTGATTCTGGGTATAGTTATCGGTCTTTTCGTGCCGGCTAATCCCTTCGGCGTCGCGTTTCTCCGTCCCGTATTCAAAATTTTGCTCATTCCCGTGACCTGCGGCATAGGCTACGAGCTTATCAAGCTCTGCGGCAAGCACGACAACTGGTTCACAAGAATCATCGCGGCTCCCGGTCTTTGGGCGCAGCGAATCACCACAAAGGAGCCCGACGACAGCATGATCGAGGTTGCGATCGAGGCTATCAAGGCTGTTATCCCCGAGGACGGCTCCGACATCGTTAACAAGTGCGGATGCTGAGGGACAGCTACCTCGGCTGCCGCGACGCGCTCGAAAAGGGCGGAATAGAAAACGCGGCGTTTGAAGCGCAGTGTATGCTCGAACACCTGACTGGTCTTAACAGGGCTTCACTTCTAGCCCACGGCTCAGACGCGTTTGACAGGCAGGACGAGCTTGACGAAATGATACAAAGGCGGCTCAAAAACGAGCCGCTGCAATATATCCTCGGCAGCTGGAGCTTTATGGGCATCGAGCTCAAGGTCGGCGACGGCGTGCTGATACCGCGCGACGACACAGAGGTCGTGCTGAATCTCTGTCTTGATCATCTAAAGAATATAAAGAGCGCGAAATGCGCTGACCTGTGCTCGGGCAGCGGAGCTATCGCTCTTGCTCTGGAGCGCTACGGAAAGGCTGAGGTCACTGCGGTCGAGCTCAGCGGCAAGGCGTTTTATTTTCTTGAAAAGAATATTAACGCCAGCGGCGTTACCGCGTTAAGGGACGATGTGCTGACTTGTCACAAACAATTTGAGGACGGATATTTTGATTTGATCGTGTCGAATCCCCCGTATATTCCGTCCGGCGAGATTTCTTCACTGCAAGCCGAGGTTCAGTTCGAGCCGCGGATGGCTCTTGACGGCGGCAGCGACGGCTGCGACTTCTACAGGGCGATAATCAGCGGCTGGAAATCCAAGCTCAAAGCAGGCGGAGCTATGGCGTTTGAGCTCGGCGAGGGTCAGGCGGACATTGTCCGGGAGATGATGAAAGGCGCAGGCTTTGTAAATATCCGCACAGAAACCGACTTTGGCGGCACGCATAGGGCAATAATTGGGACAATGCTCTGATTTTAGAAATTTTGTTCGAATTTTTTGTCCCGTTTTTATTGCAATTTCTCACGTTTTCCAGTATAATATACCCGAAACGTTTCATACAGGACTTTGACACCCACGACACGGAGGTAAATGAAAATGGCAATGGATAAACAAACCGCGCTTGACACCGCGATCAAGCAGCTTGAAAAGCAATTCGGCAAGGGCGCTGTTATGCGTCTCGGCGAAAATACACATATGAACGTGGAGCACATTTCGACAGGCTCCCTCTCCCTCGACGTCGCTCTCGGCATCGGCGGACTTCCCAGAGGCCGTATCGTTGAGATCTACGGCCCCGAATCCTCGGGTAAAACTACCCTCTCGCTGCACTGCATCGCCGAGGGTCAGAAAAACGGCGGCAACGTCGCGTTTATCGACGTTGAGCACGCGCTCGACCCCGTTTACGCCGAGGCTCTGGGCGTCAATATCAACGAGCTTCTTGTTTCACAGCCCGACACCGGCGAGGACGCGCTCGAAATCGCCGAAGGTCTTATCCGCAGCGGCGCGATCGACGTTATCGTTATCGACTCCGTAGCGGCTCTCGTTCCCAAGGCTGAGATCGAGGGCGAAATGGGCGACAGCCACGTCGGTCTGCACGCGCGTCTTATGTCTCAGGCGCTCAGAAAGCTCGCCGGCGCTATCAACAAGAGCAACTGCGTGGCTATCTTCATCAACCAGCTGCGCGAAAAGGTCGGCGTAGTCTACGGCAATCCCGAGGTAACAACAGGCGGCCGCGCGCTCAAGTTCTACAGCTCCGTCCGCATCGAGATCCGCAAGGGCGAGGCTATCAAGGTCAACGGCGAGATCGTCGGCAACCACACCAAGGCAAAGGTCGTAAAGAACAAGATTGCTCCGCCGTTCAAGGTGGCGGAATTCGATATCATGTACGGCGAGGGCATTTCGCGAGAGGGCGAGCTGCTCGATATGGCGGTTGAAGCTGAGGTCGTACAGAAGGCAGGCGCGTGGTTCAGCTACAAGACGCAGCGTCTCGGACAGGGCCGCGACAAGGTCAAGGAGCTGTTCAGAACCGATCCCGAGCTCGCTAAGCAGATCGAAACCGAGCTGTGGGAGAACATCGACAAGCTCTACGCCAAGACATCGCCCAGAGCAAAGGCTAAGGCGGCAGCTGCAGCCGCGGCAGAAGAAGCTCCCAAGGCTGAGGAAGCAAAGCCCGAGCAGAAGCCCGCATCGAAGAAGTCAGCGTCAGCAAAGCCTGTCAACATCGACATCATGGTTGAGGAATAATGAAAATAACCGAAATCCGTCCGCGCCGCAAGGGACTGAGCGCGGTGTTCATCGACGGAGAATACGCGCTCGCTCTCGACACTCAGACCCTGCTCGAACACAGGATAGACGTCGGCAGGGAGCTTGACGACGAGGAGCTTCACGACCTTATCGAGAGCAGCAATGAGCGGCGCGCAAAGGAAAAGGCTCTGTGGCTCATCTCCTACCGCAGTCACTCAAAAAAGGAGCTGCGCGACAAAATCAGCCGCACCTGCGACAGAAACGCCGCGGAAAAGGCGGTTGAGCGAATGGAGGAACTCGGTCTTGTCAACGACCGCGACTACGCCGAAAGATACGCGCAGACGCTGATTTTTACAAAACATATGTCCAGACGCGGCGCGGCTATGGAGCTGCGCCGCCGGGGCATTGACAGAGAACTCGCCGACGAGGTTCTGGAAAACATTGAGGTCGACGAGCGCGAACAGATACAAGCGGTGATAAGCCGCAAATATCCAAATATTACGGACGAAAAAATCCGCCGCCGCGCCGTAGCCGCCCTGCAAAGACTCGGCTACGGCTGGGAGGATATCAAGGCGGCAATCAATGATTTTGAGTCCGGCGATTAAAGATTTCCGCAGAATCATATAATTTGGGTGTGGGCGGAGCCCACCCTGAACTCCACTCTTAACACTCCACACTCCACACTCAAAAAGGACTGACGCATATGAATTACAAGGCAGGCATTGTTTCTCTCGGCTGCGCTAAAAACCAGGTCGACGCCGAGATGCTTCTCTACAATCTGAAGGAACGCGGATTCACGATCGTGAACGACCCCGCCGACGCGGACGCGGTCATCGTTAACACCTGCGGCTTTATCGAATCCGCCAAGCAGGAGAGCATTGACGAGATCATCGAGCTCGGCGCGCTCAAGCGCGAGGGCAAAATCAAGGCGATCATCGTCACCGGCTGCCTTGCGCAGAGATATCAGAACGAAATCACCAAGCAGCTCTATGAGGTCGACGCCGCTATCGGCATCGGCGCAAACGCAAATATCGCCGACGTTGTGCTCGACGCTCTGAACAGCAAGAAAACCGAGTTGTTCCCTGACAAAATGGAGCTTCCGCTCAGCGGCGGAAGGATTCAGTCCACTCCGAAATACACCGCGTACCTTAAAGTATCCGACGGCTGCGACAACCGCTGTACATACTGCGCCATTCCGCTTATCCGCGGAGGCTTCCGCAGCCGCACAATGGAGGATATCCTCTCCGAAGCCCGCCAGCTTGTAAACAACGGCGTGAAAGAGCTAAACGTAATCGCTCAGGACACCACACGCTACGGCGAGGACATCTACGGCAAGCTCATGCTCCCTGAGCTGCTGAAAAAGCTCTGTAAAATCAGGGAGCTTCACTGGATCAGAGTATTATACTGTTATCCCGACCGCGTGACCGACGAGCTTATCGACGTCATCGCGCAGGAGGATAAGATTTGTAAATATATCGATTTGCCTCTGCAGCACTGCGACGGAGAAATTCTGCGCCGCATGAACCGCCGCGGCGACCGTGAAAGCCTGACCGCTCTGCTCAAAAAGCTCAGAGAGAAGATCCCGGGCGTCGTTATCCGCACGACCTTCATCACCGGCTTCCCGGGTGAGAGCAAGGAACAGTTTGAAGAGCTCGCTCAGTTCGCCGACGATATCCGCTTTGAGCGTCTGGGCTGCTTTGCCTACTCTCAGGAGGAGGACACACCCGCCGCGGATTTCCCAGATCAGCTCGACGAGGAAACAAAGCAGAACCGCGCGGATATCATCATGGAACAGCAGCAGACCGTTATGGCTGAATACTGCGAGAGTCTTATCGGAAAGGAAATCGAGGTGCTCTGCGAGGGCTTTGACCGGATCGCCGAGTGCTTCTTCGGCAGAAGCTATGCCGACGCTCCCGAGGTCGACGGCTGCGTATTCTTCACCTGCGGCGACAGAAAACCCAAAGCGGGCGAGTTCGTGCGCGTAAAAATCGACGACTACCTCGGCTGCGACCCTGTCGGAGCTATGATTGAATGAACAGGTAACTATTATGAATTTTCCGAATAAACTGACAGTGGGAAGGATAATCCTCGTGCCGCTATTTGTCGCGGCGCTGCTTATTCCCTTTCCCCTACACAATATCGCCGCGCTGCTGATCTTCATCGCGGCTTCAATAACCGACCTGCTCGACGGAAAAATTGCACGAAAACACAACCTTATCACCGACTTCGGCAAGTTCGCCGACCCTCTCGCGGACAAAATCCTCGTGCTGTCGGCGCTGCTGTGTTTCATACAGCTCGGCTGGTGCGACTGCGTCGCGGTTATTATTGTTCTGTTCCGCGAGTTCACCGTAACCTCGATCAGGCTGATTGCCGCCGCGAAGGGCGAGGTCATCGCCGCGAATATATGGGGCAAGGTCAAAACCGTCACGCAGATGGTCGCAATTATCGCTATTCTCGTTTTCCGCGCGGCTTATGAGGTCATCTTCATGCTTCTGCCCGCTGACATCACGGGAAACGCAGATTTCTGCGCGACAGCCAATCAGTGGCTGTTCTGGGGCGGCGAGGCTCTTGTCTGGATATCTACGGTTTTCGCGATCATCTCGGGCGTGATTTACCTCGTTCAGAACAGACATTTTATCTCGGAAAAATAATCAGGATGTGATTTTTTGTTCGAAACCTTAAAATCGGATATCAGCGCAGTGCTCGAACGCGACCCTGCAGCCCGCAGCAAATGGGAGGTCATGTTCCTTTACTCGGGCTTCAAGGCGATCCGCTCTCACAGGCGCGCGCACTGGTTTTTGAAGCACGGACATCCCTTCATCGCGCGCTGGATATCCCAGCGCAGCAGACATAAAACAGGAATTGAAATTCACCCCGCCGCTCAGATCGGCAAGGGCGTGTTTATCGACCACGGAATGGGCGTAGTTATCGGCGAGACCACCGTTATCGGCGACAACTGCACGATTTACCAGAACGTCACCCTCGGCGGTACCGGTAAGGAAACCGGCAAGCGTCACCCGACCCTCGGAAACAACGTTCTCGTCGGCTCCGGAGCGAAGGTGCTCGGTCCGTTCAAGGTAGGCGACAACGCGCGTATCGCGGCAGGTGCCGTGGTGCTCAGCGAGGTTCCGCCGAACGCGACGGCTGTAGGCGTTCCCGCGAGAATCGTCAAATTAAACGGCGTCCGCAGCGAAACGCTCGACCAGATACACATTTCAGACCCTGTCGCACAGGCTCTGTGCAGGCTCGAGCAGCGCATCGATACACTTCAAAACGAAATCAAAGAATTGAAAAGCAAGGAGTAAGCAATGATTTTATATAACTCTCTCGGACAGACAAAGCAGGAATTCATTCCCCACGACGGCAACAAGGTCAATATGTACACCTGCGGCCCCACCGTCTACCACTACGCGCACATCGGCAACCTCCGCACCTACATCATGGAGGACGTGCTCGAAAAATACCTCCGCTTCGCGGGCTACGACGTTAAGCGCGTAATGAATATCACCGACGTCGGCCACCTCTCAAGCGACGCCGACACCGGCGAGGACAAGATGATCGCCGGCGCGAAAAGAGAGCACAAGACCGTTCTCGAGATCGCGAAGTTCTACACCGACGCGTTCTTCTCCGACTGTGAGAAGCTCAACATCAAGCGTCCCGACGTGGTTGAGCCTGCCACCAACTGCATCGAGGAGTTTATTCACATGATTTCTGTCCTGCTCGAGAAGGGCTATGCCTACATCGCGGGCGGCAACGTGTATTTCGACACCTCAAAGCTCAGCACCTACTACGTTTTCGGCAACATGAACGAGGACGACCTCGCCGTCGGCGTTCGCGAGAGCGTTGAGGAGGACGAGAACAAGAGAAACAAGACCGACTTTGTGCTCTGGTTCACAAAGTCGAAGTTCGATTCACAGGAGCTCAAGTGGGAGTCTCCCTGGGGTCTGGGTTATCCCGGATGGCACATCGAGTGCTCCTGCATCAGCTACAAGCACAACGGCGAGTACCTCGACATCCACTGCGGCGGTATCGACAACGCCTTCCCTCATCACACAAATGAGATCGCGCAGTCCGAGTCCTTCCTCGGTCACAAGTGGTGCGGATACTGGTTCCACGTTCTCCACCTGCTCGACGCGCGCGGCAAGATGAGCAAGTCAAAGGGCGATTTCCTCACTGTTTCGCTCCTCGAGGAAAAGGGCTATAACCCCGTTGTTTACCGCATGTTCTGCTTACAGAGTCATTACCGCAAGCCTCTGACCTTCACCTACGAGAGCCTTGACAACACCGCCGTCGCCTACGAGAAGCTTACAAAGCGCATCGCGTCAATCCCCAACGAGGGCGAGGTTGACAATGCAAAGGCTGAGGAGCTTATCGCGTCCTTTAAGGAAGCTCTCGACAACGACCTCAACACTTCGCTTGGTCTGACAAGTCTTTACGATGTGCTCAAGGCTGACACGAACGGCGCGACAAAGCGTTATGTTATCGGCGAGCTCGATAAGGTTCTCTCTCTCGATCTGCTCACCGCTGGTGAAGCTAAGGACAGCGGCGCGGACGACGAGCTGACAGCCGAGGTTGAGGCGCTTATCGCCAAGCGCGCCGAGGCGAGAGCCGCGAAGGACTGGACAACCGCCGACGCTATCCGCGACAAGCTCAAGGAGATGCATGTTGTACTCCTCGACACAAAGGACGGCGTAAGCTGGTCAATCGAAAAATAATATAGAATAAATAACACTCACCTTCCATATAATTTATCGGAAGGTGAGTTTTTTATGAAATGCTTTATTCTTACGAAGCGGAGTCTGGCTTCGATAGGTTTTTGCTTCATAATCGGCGCTCTCGCGGCGACTATCGCGGTATCATCGACGGTAAAGGCGGTGCAGACCGCCTCAGAACCAAAGGAGGTGCCGATTTACCGCGTTAAGTCCGACAGCAAACAGGTCGCAATCTCTTTCGACGCGGCATGGGGTGACGAGGAAACCAACCAGCTCCTAGATATTCTCGACGACGAGGGCGTTAAGGCGACGTTTTTCCTCGTAGGCGACTGGGTCGACAACTTCCCCGACGATGTTAAGGAAATCTACTCGCGCGGTCACGACATAGGCAACCACAGCGACACTCATCCGCACATGCCGCAGCTGAGCATCGGCGACGAGACCGCCGAAATTCAGAAGTGCAACGACAAGATCGAAGCCATCACGGGTCACGCGCCGACTCTGTTCAGAGCGCCATACGGCGACTACAACAACGACGTAGTAAAGACAGTCAAGAGTCTGGGCATGTACTGTGTTCAATGGGACGTTGACAGCTTGGATTGGAAGGACCCGAGCCCCGAGCAGATGTGCAAGACCGTGCTCGACAAGGTGTGCGACGGCTCGATAGTCCTCATGCACAACGGCGCAAAAAATACCCCTGCCGCTCTGCCATCGATAATCGAGGGCATTAAAGACAAGGGGTATGAGATCGTATTAATAAAAGATCTGATTCCCGAGGGAGAGTATTATACGGATGTGCAGGGTGAGATGCACTTGACTGAAAACTGAAGACTTAAATAATGTATTGACTTTGGAGTTTTATTGTTATATAATGAGAGTGTAGAGAAACAGCATGGGCTGTTTCGCATTCAGTTTAAGTTATTATTTTATAATAACCGCCTTGTTGTGCGAGAACAGGGCGGTTACTTCTTTATAGAAATCACAATTAAAAATGTGAAAATAAACACAACAATAATTGAAATGTATTCCATAATCTTTTTACACCCCCTCTCATAAAGGGTGCTGAAACAGCCGCCGCCATTTCTCTACAAAATGATTATATCATACAGTTATTGAAATTGCAATATTTTTCTTTATTAGAATATATCCGGACAAAAATCAAGGGCAGCCGAGTGACTGCCCTTTGTTATATTAGTCGTATACGATTACGGGTGTGCCGTAGCCTGTGTTGTTGTAAATCTTCTGAACCTTGCTGTAAGGGGTGTTTACACAACCGTGAGAGCCGTTGCCCTTGTAGATTTTTCCGCCATAGGATGAACGCCAGCTCGCGTCGTGGATACCGCAGCCGCCGTAGAAGCCCATCCAGTAGTTAACGAAGGACGAGTATCCGGGACCGTTGAGGTAAGTGTTTCTCGCGCGTGAGGTGATGCTGAAATAGCCTGTGGGAGTGTTGCAGTAGCCGTCGTCGTTGCCGGTTACAACATCGGTCTCGCAGACGAGCTTGCGGTCGATGTACAGCCACATGTACTGCTGCTTGATGCTGATCTCTATGTAGGTTCCGCCTACGCTCTGTCCGTAAGCGCCGCTGGTGATTGTTCTTCCCTCAACGCCCCATGTGCCGACGACCTTGGTTCTGCTCGCGCCGTTAAGCTTGTAGGGCTGAATGCGGAAGTAATACTTCGTGCCGGGTGTAAGACGGACGGTGTTGAAGAAGTTCTCGGTGGTTGAATCGAGGTACTTAAAGTTCTTGTAGCGGTCGGTGGAGTAATAGATGTCGTAGCCTGTCGCCCATCTGTTATGTCTCCAGCTCAGGTTCGCGCGGGATACAAAGCTGGTCGAGCTTGTGCTCGGCGAGCACATTCCGCAGATGAACTTGATCGTCTTGTGGTAAGCGTGGTAAATCGCGTCGCCGTAGAGGATTCTGTAGGGACGCACACTGTAATAGTAGGCTCTGCCGTCCTCGACGTCGGTGTCGGTGAACGATGTCACCTTGTTGTCGGTGATGGTCTTGTAGAGCACATACTCCGCGTCGGTCTTGGAGCAGGCGCGGTAGATCTTGTAGCCTGTAGCCTTGGAATTGCGGTTCCAGTCAAACTGAATCACGCTCGAGGAACGAACCATGTCGAGTCCCGTAACGGTGCCCGCCTGAGTAGCGGTTTTCTTGAGAGCCGCTTCGCCCTCGTAGGTTTTGCCGTCCTTTGTTACGTACGCGGCAACCCTGAACCAGTACTGTGTAGTGTGCTTGAGGTTCTTGATGGTCGCTGTGTTCGAGGTAACGGTCGCCGCCTTTGAGAAGGTCGTGCTGTCGTCTCTGTTGCAGATGTAGACATTGTAGCCTGTCGCGCCTGCAACCTTGTCCCACTTGAGGGTGATGTAACCGGGTTCAAAGCTGGTCTTTTCAACGTTCTTGACCGCGCCGACCTGTACCGCGGGCTCGGTTGTGGGCGCCTGTGTAGGAGCCTGCGTTGTGGGAGCCTCGGTAGGAGCCTGTGTTGTGGGAGCCTCTGTGGGCGCCTGCGTGGGCTCCTGAGTCACCGCTTCGGTCGCGGCAACCTGCGGGTCTTGCTCGGCGGCTGAGAAGCTGACCGCGGAAACCGCGGATACGGCAATCATCGCGCTGAGAAGGACTGCTAAGAACTTGCGTGTTTTTTTCATGTCAGATTCCTCTCTTTTAGTTGGTTTGAATATCTTACTGCTTTTTGTACAAATTCAGCCGGAATCACTGTCCTGCGACAGCTTTTCTGACCTCCGCTTTCAGCCGCTCGAACGGCGTGTCGTGCTCCTCGATCTCCTTTTGGGTGAGAACCCTCGGGGTGAGGTTGGACGCTCCGGGCTGCGAGTGCATCTGAATGCGGATACCTTCCCGCTGAATCAGCGCGAACAGCTCGCTGAGCGTCTGCGTGCTGTCGATCGCCGCGAGAATGCGGGAGCGATCCTCGGGCTTCCATCTCGGCGGCTTGTAGCCTATCGCCTTGAGCACCTCCGCCTTAAGACGCTCGAGCGGAGTGTCGTTGTTGCGGATAATGTCCTGCGGCGTCAGGCGGCGCGGCGCGAGATTTGACGCTCCGGGCTGCGAATGCATTTGAAGGGTGATGCCCTCAAGCTGAATCAGCGCGAAGAGCTGACTGAGTGACGTACATTCCTGAATTGCCTTTACAAGCTTGTCGCGGCTCTTTTTCTGATAACCGCGAGGCAGCGGATCATTCACTCAATCACCTCCTCTTTTTTTTCGTTAATAACCCATTATTTAATATTATACTTAAAAACGGGAATTATTTCAATAGCAAATTAATAAAATATTTGTTTACAGATGTTTTACTTTATGTTATCATTATTAAATAAGTATTGTAATACATCAAAAAAATCTCAAAAGGAAATGGAATTATGAAGAAAATAATCATTTTAGCGCTTGCGGCTCTGACGGTCTCCTCCGCGGTTCTGAGCGGCTGCGGCTCAAAAAACAACAGCTCCGATCCTCCCGCGGCATCGGACGCGCAGACTCAGGAGGCGGCGACCACACAGCCGGTCACCGATTCGACGGTTCAGACTACCGGTGGAAAAATCCACATTACCGACAACACTCTCGGCGACATCTGGATCACCGAGCTCGAGGGTGTTCCCGTCAACCAACTCAAAGCCGACGGGTTTACAGCAGACTCGACCTTCAAGTACTACAGCGAGAACGGTCAACCCGCGTCCAACGAAGGCGTTGACATTTCCTCGTTCAGCGGCGACATAGACTGGGCAAAGGTCAAGGAGAGCGGAGTCGACTTTGCGATGATCCGTCTCGGCGGCAGAGGCTACGGAGACGAAGGCGGTCTTTACTCCGACGACAAGGCTGTCGAGAACCTTCAGGGCGCAAAGTCGGCAGGAATCAAGGTAGGCGCTTACTTCTACTCACAGGCGACTACAAACGCCGAGGCTGAGGAGGAAGCGGAGTACGCAAAGGAGATACTCGGCGACATTCAGCTCGACTATCCTCTCGCCTACGACTGGGAGATCGTCAAGGACGACAACGCCAGAACTGACAAGGTCACCTCGACTCAGGCTACCGAATGCGCCGTCGCGTTCTGTGAGAAGGTCAAGTCCTTCGGCTACATACCTATGGTTTACTCGGCGAGCAGGGAATTTTACTTCAAATACGACCTCTCGCGCCTTAAGGACTATGAGCTGTGGCTGGTTCAGTACGCGGACAAGCCGGACTTTTACTATCAGTTCTCGATGTGGCAGTACTCCGAATCCGGTCACGTCGACGGCATTGATGGCATCGTAGACCTCAACATCAGCTTCAAGAGCACAGCCGACTACGCAAAATAAGCGACGGACAGCATTTCCCCGTCAAAATCAGGCTTATTTTTCATTTTTGTAAAATACTATTCGTTTAATTCTCGTGAGAATAATAACTATCTGTATATTTAGTTTCAAGAATTATTGTATTATATCACTAAATTATCGTGGTAATATTTGGCATATCGCCGAACATTATCACGATTTTTATTTCTCTTATTGAATTTTATGAATTTTTTGTTATAATAAGGTTGTTGGTTTGTTACAGCTTTGTAACAGTTAATTAGATAGGAGAATTTATTGTGAAAACGAAATTCATCGGCTTGGACGGCTTCGGCGAGATCGAGGCGGTTTCCAAGAAAAAATCTACACGCAAAACCAAAAAGCTTACTACCGCACAGAAGTCAGCGCGCTTTGTAAAGAGAGCCGCTACACTCTGCGCTAAGAACATCAAGGCAAAAGGCGCTGCTAAAACCAATAATAAGAAAACGGCTTTCAGAAAGCCCGCCGGTGTGCAGAGCAGCATTCTGGAAAAGCAGTACCTCCAGAGCAGACGCGCTCCCATGACCTCCGGCTCCGCTATGGAGAGCCTTAAATACTTTAAGAAGCCTGCTGCGGGCAAGACATATGCTCACAGCGCTCCCGCTGAGCCGAAAGCGCATAAAACGGTCAAGAAAAAGGCAATCCTCGCTGTTGCGGCTTGTCTGACTGCTATCATGCTCTCCTGCGTGACCGTAGCGAGCGCACTTGACGCGCCGAAGCCCGTGAAGAACGAGAGTCCCAAGGCGTCCGCGGCACTTCCCGCGGCTACCTCGGACGAAGCGGTCTACTCGCTCAACACCCCCGATATGTACGTCAACAACGTTCTTTCCTCTCTCTATGTTGACGGCGAGCTCATCGGCACCACAGACGAGGGCGACAAGCTTGACAACGCGCTTGCGCAGTATCTTGTCGACTACCGCGCCGCTTATGACGACACCACTACCACCGAGTATGTAAACGACGTCAAGGTGGAAAGACACGGACTCGACAACAGCAATGTAATCAGCGCAGACGAGCTTATGGAGACAGCGAAGGAGCATCTCTCCGTCAGACTCGAGACCGACTGGTCTTACGATATCGACATCGACTACGACACCGACATCACCTACGACGAGGACGAGGACAGCGATTACGAGAAGGTCGTCACCGAGGGTAAAAAGGGCGCCGAACAGATAAATGTACGCCTTGTATATATCGACGGAGCTTTTGAGAGCGCCGACGTTATCAGCACCGAGCGCAAGAAGGAGCCTGTGACCGAGGAGCTTATCCGCGGCTGCAAGCAGGGCAAGAAGGAAAATGCCGTTTCGGGCGAGGGCACCGGACAGTTCATCTGGCCTTTCCCCCACACCCACAGCGTATCCAGCCTCTTTGAGTGGCGCTGGGGCAGAATGCACCAGGGCATCGATATCGCAGGCGGCAGCGACTACGGTCAGCCTATCGTGGCTGCCGACGGCGGCAAGGTCACCTGGGCAGGCAACGACGGCGGCGGTTACGGCAACTACGTGATCATCGACCACGGAAACGGCTACATGACTGTTTACGCTCACGCGTGCGAGGTAGCCTGCTCCACCGGCGACTACGTCGACCAGGGCGATACTATCGCATACTGCGGCTCCACCGGCAACTCTACGGGCCCGCATGTACACTTCGAGATCCGCGTGGACGGCACTCAGGTCGACCCGCTCGGATATGTAAGCTAAATAATTATTCACTGATCCGGCTCAGAACCTTTCGGGTTCCGAGCCGGTTTTTTATCACTTGAACATATACTGCGCGGTGTCGACAATATTCTCAAACGTCTTGTAGGCGCGGTTGGCTTTTTTTCTGAGCTTCGGGTTGTCGTCAGCCGCCTTTTTGCCGACGTAGCCGACCGCCATTCCCGCCGCCATGCCTATCGCCACGCCCTTTACGACGTTCATCGTATTTTTGTTCATCTGCTCTCACCTCTTTTTTTCCCGGATATTGATATTATTCTCGTTTAGAGTTACAATATGAATGGTAAATTGATTTGAAAGGAAAATTTTGACATGGCAAAGCTCAACCTTGTGCTCGTCGAACCCGAAATCCCCCAGAACACAGGCAACATAGCGCGCACCTGCGCCGCTACCGGCGCGTCCTTACATCTCGTGGAGCCACTCGGCTTCCGCGTCGACGACAGAAAGCTCAAACGCGCCGGACTCGACTACTGGCACCTGCTCGACATCACCTACTACAAGAGCCTCGACGATTTCTTTGAAAAAACAAAGGGCGGCAATTACTTTTTCTTCTCGACAAAGGGCACTCACCGCCACAGCGACGTCGAATACCCCGACAACTGCTACCTTTTGTTCGGCAAGGAAACCAGAGGTCTGCCCGAGCATCTTCTTATGCAGCACCCGAACGAGACCCTGCGGATTCCGATGATCGACGAGGCGAGAAGTCTGAACCTCTCGAACTCCGTCGCGATCGCCGCATACGAGGTTCTGCGGCAGTGGGATTACCCAGAGCTTAAAAACAGGGGCGAGCTGCACCGCCACCGCTGGAGCGACCTGAATAACCTCGGCTGAGCGGCGAAATTTTTCAACAAATCGCCCAAAACCTATTGATAAAAAGCCTAGAATGTAATATAATATGATTGATGTAAAATACAGTTTTTTACAAATCTCTAAAACCGAAAGGATTGAACAATTATGCAGCTTAACAAAGTATCAGTTGATGATATCAATGTAAAGGGCAAGAAGGTTCTTGTCCGCGTTGACTTCAACGTACCCCTCAAGGACGGCGTTATCACCAACGATAACAGAATCGTTGCGGCTCTCCCCACAATCAAGAAGTTGATCGCCGACGGCGGCAAGGTTATCCTCTGCTCTCACCTCGGCAAGCCCAAGAACGGTCCCGAGGCTAAGTTCTCACTCGCTCCCGCGGCAGTCCGTCTCTCCGAGCTTCTCGGTCAGGACGTTGTCTTTGCCGATGACGACGAAGTCGTAGGCGAGAACGCAAAGAAGGCTGTTGCTGAGATGAAGGACGGCGACGTTGTTCTTCTCCAGAACACCCGTTTCAGAAAAGAAGAGACAAAGAACCTCGAGCCCTTCTCCACTGAGCTCGCTTCCCTCGCCGACGTATTCGTTATGGACGCGTTCGGCTCCGCTCACCGCGCTCACTGCTCCACCGCGGGCGTAACCGAGCATATCAAGGACACCGCTGTAGGTTACCTCATGCAGAAGGAGATCAACTACCTCGGCAACGCTGTCGAGACTCCCGTTCGTCCCTTCGTCGCTATCCTCGGCGGCGCCAAGGTTGCGGACAAGCTCAACGTTATCTCCAACCTCCTCGAGAAGTGCGACACTCTCATCATCGGCGGCGGCATGGCTTACACCTTCCTCAAGGCTCAGGGCAAAGAGGTCGGCAAGTCTCTCGTTGACGACAGCAAGCTCGACTACTGCAAGGATATGATCGCCAAGGCTGAGCAGCTCGGCAAGCAGCTCCTTCTCCCCATCGACACCACTATCGCGGCTGAGTTCCCGAATCCCATCGACGCTCCCATCGACGTTGAGGTCGTTGACGCAGACAGCATTCCCGCTGACATGCAGGGTCTCGATATCGGCACAAAAACTCAGGCTCTCTTCGCTGACGCTGTAAAGTCCGCCAAGACAGTTGTCTGGAACGGACCCATGGGCGTATTTGAGAACCCCATTCTCGCAAAGGGCACTATCGCTGTTGCGAAGGCTCTCGCTGAGACTGACGCTACCACCATCATCGGCGGCGGCGACTCCGCTGCAGCTGTTATCCAGCTCGGCTTCGCTGACAAGATGAGCCACATCTCCACCGGCGGCGGCGCTTCCCTCGAGTACCTCGAAGGCAAGACACTTCCCGGTATCGCTGTTATCGCTGACAAATAAGCTCCGTCAAATAAAAATCATTCGGGCGCACTCACGCGTGCGCCCGTTATTTTAAAAACGAAAGGAATGGATCGACATGGATAAAGCAAAGAGAAAAGCAATTATCGCGGGCAACTGGAAAATGAACAAGACCCCCAAGGAGGCTACCGCCCTTCTTAACGCAATCACTCCCCTCGTTAAGGACGCTGATTGCGAGGTCATCGCCTGCGTTCCCTACGTTGACCTTGCCGCTGCTATCGAGGCGACTGCCGGCACAAACGTAAAGATCGGCGCCGAGAACTGCCACTGGGCTGAAAGCGGCGCTTTCACCGGCGAGATCTCGACCGGTATGCTCAAGGAAATCGGCGTTGAGTACGTTGTTCTCGGTCACTCCGAGCGCAGACAGTACTTCGGCGAGACTGACGAGACCGTCAACAAGAGAACCAAGGCTGCTCTCGCCGCAGGTCTCAAGCCTATCGTATGCGTAGGCGAGCTTCTCTGGGAGCGCGAGTGCGACATCACCGAGGAAGTCATCGCAAGACAGATCAAGCTCGACCTCTGGGACGTTACCGAGGAAGAACTCAAGAACGTCGTTATCGCTTACGAGCCTGTATGGGCTATCGGAACCGGCAAGACCGCTACCTCCGATCAGGCTGAGGAGGTTTGCGCCTTCATCAGAGCACAGCTCGCAAAGCTCTACAATCAGGACGCGGCTGACGCTGTTACTATCCAGTACGGCGGCTCCATGAACGACGGCAATGCCGACGAGCTTCTCTCCAAGACAAACGTAGACGGCGGTCTCATCGGCGGCGCGTCACTCGTAGCGGAGAAATTCGCCGCTATCGTTAAGGCTGCAAGCAAATAATTTTTCACGAAAGGGGTTTTTCAACGTGAAAAAACCTTTGATTCTTATGATTCTCGACGGCTTCGGCGTGGGCAAAAAGGGCGAGGAAAAGGCTAACGCGATCCTCGCCGCGAACACTCCGAACATCGATAAATTCTTTAAGGAAAACGCGCTGACTCAGATCGGCGCTTCGGGTATGGACGTAGGTCTGCCCGACGGTCAGATGGGCAACAGCGAGGTCGGTCACACCAACATCGGCGCAGGCAGGATTGTTTATCAGGAGCTGACCCGCATCACCAAGACTATCAACGAGGACAAGCTCAAGGACAACGAGGCAATTGTCGGCGCAATCAAAAAAGCGGTCGACAACGGCACCGCTCTCCACCTTATGGGTCTGCTCTCACCCGGCGGCGTTCACAGCCACATCACCCACCTCTACGGCATAGTTGAGCTCGCGAAGTTGCTCGGTCTCGAGAAGGTTTACATTCACGCCTTCCTCGACGGCAGAGACGTTCCGCCCTCAAGCGCGGCGGGTTACATGGAGGACTGTGTCAAGGAGCTCGACAAGATCGGCGTAGGCAAGATCGCCACCGTCATGGGCAGATACTACGCTATGGACAGAGATAACCGCTGGGAGCGCGTTGAAAAGGCGTACTCCGCTATCGTTTACCGCGAGGGCGTCGACGAGGACTGCCCCGTTCAGGCTATCAAAAACTCCTACGAGAACGGCGTTACCGACGAGTTCGTGCTGCCCTGCGTTATCAAGGGCGGCGAGGCTGTAAAGCCCAACGACAGCATCATCTTCTACAACTTCCGCCCCGACAGAGCGCGTGAAATCACACGCACCTTTGTCGATCCGGATTTCAGCGGCTTTGAGCGCAGAAACGGCTTCTTCCCGCTCAACTACGTCTGCATGACGCAGTACGACGCGACGATGCCCAACGTTGAGATCGCGTTCAAGCCCCAGACTCTCAAGAATACCATGGGCGAGTACATTTCCTCACTCGGCATGAAGCAGCTGCGTATCGCCGAGACCGAGAAGTACGCTCATGTAACCTTCTTCTTCAACGGCGGCGTTGAAAAGGTCTACGAGGGCGAGGACAGGATCCTTGTCAAGTCTCCCTCCGTAGCTACCTACGATCTGCAGCCCGAGATGAGCGCGTATGAGGTCACCGAAAAGCTCGTTCCCGCGATAAAGAGCGGCACATACGACATGATTATCCTCAACTTCGCGAACTGCGACATGGTCGGTCACACAGGCGTGTTTGACGCGGCTGTCAAGGCGGTTGAGGCGGTCGACGACTGCGTAGGCAAGGTCGTCAATGCTATTCTCGAGATGGGCGGCGCGGCAATCATCACCGCTGACCACGGCAATGCCGACAAGATGATCGACGAGGACGGCAAGCCCTTCACGGCTCACACCACCAACCCTGTTCCCTTCTGCGTTATCGGCTATGACTGCAAGCTCCGCGAGGGCGGCGTTCTTGCTGACATCGCTCCCACCATGCTCAAAATCATGGATCTTGAGCAGCCGAAGGAAATGGAAGGCAAGTCGATTATTATCTGATGATTATATTTCAGGCACACAGTTTCGGCTGTGTGCCTTTTTTATATTGAACATTCCGGACGAATCGTGTATAATAGTGGCAGCATCAAAAAAGAAGGATAAAAATATGTTAAAACTCCGGCGATTTCTAAAAGGCTACACAAAGGAAGTAATCATCGGGCCGCTGTGCAAGCTGTTTGAGGCGATACTCGAGCTGCTCGTGCCGCTCGTCATGGCTAACATTATCGACGTTGGCATAAATGAGATGCACAGCGTGAATTATGTGCTGAGAATGGGCGGCGTCCTTGTTCTGCTCGCGGCAACGGGTCTTACAAGCGCGCTGTTCTGTCAGTATTTCGCTTCAAAAGCGTCTCAGGGCGCGGGAACCGCGATAAGGCGCGCGCTGTTCAGGCATATCAACTCTCTCTCTCACGCGGAGCTTGACAGGTTCGGCACGCCGTCGCTGATCACGCGAATGACGAACGACACCAATCAGGTGCAGCAGAGCATCGCTATGTGCATACGTCTGCTGACGCGCGCTCCGTTCATCATCATCGGATCACTGATTATGGCGGTCTCGATTAACGCACAGCTCGCGTGGATATTTTTCGGCGCAGCGGTGCTTATCGCGCTGACGCTGTACTTCGTTATGAACCGCAGCGTACCGCTGTATGCCGCGGTACAGAAAAAGCTCGATAAAATCGGTCTTATCTCGCGCGAGAACCTCTCGGGCAACCGCGTTATCCGCGCGTTCTCAAAGCAGAACACGGAGAAGGAGCGCATCGACGCCGCCACAGAGGATCTGACAAGGACCTCTGCACGCGTCAGCATGCTCTCAGCGCTTCTCAGCCCCGTCACCTACCTCGTTACCGACTGCGCGATAATTGCGATCGTCTGGTTCGGCGCGGTAAACGTCAACGCCGGAGGCATGAAAACGGGAGATATCGTCGCTCTCGTCAGCTACATGACTCAGATCCTGCTCGCAATGGTAGTCGTAGCGAATCTCGTTATTCTCATGACTAAGTCCGGCGCGTCCGCAAAGCGCATCAACGAGGTCTTTGAAACTGTCCCCTCCGTCCGCGAGGAGTACTATGACTATATGCCGCTCCACCCCTCTGAGGATACGCCGAAGATCGAATTCAAAAACGTCAGCTTCAACTACAGCAGCAACGGCGACGACGAGCTCAGCGGCATTTCGTTTACGGTAAAACGCGGTCAGACTGTCGGCATTATAGGCGGTACCGGCTCGGGCAAATCGACCCTGATCTCACTGATTCCGCGGTTTTACGACGCTAACGAGGGAGAAGTCCTCGTCGACGGCTACAATGTGCGCCGCTACTGCTTCCGTCAGCTCAGGCGGCAATTCGGCATTGTACCGCAGCAGAGCGTGCTGTTCAGCGGCACGATACGCGACAACATGAAGTGGCGCAACCCCGAAGCAAGCGACGGCGAGATCAACCGCGCGCTTGAAATCGCTCAGGCTGCGGAATTCGTAAACAAACTGCCGCGCAGACTCGACAGCCGCGTAGAACAGGGCGGTAAGAATTTCAGCGGCGGTCAGAGACAAAGGCTCTGTATCGCTCGCGCGATAGTCTCGCAGCCCGAAATACTTATCCTCGACGACAGCTTCTCGGCTCTTGACTTCGCAACCGACGCGGCTCTGAGAAAGGCTCTCGCCGATAACGCAAAGGACACGACTGTGCTCATTGTCACACAGCGCTGCTCGACCATCAAAAACGCCGATCTGATCCTCGTGCTCAGCGACGGCAAGCTCGCGGGTCAGGGCACGCACAGCGAGCTGTTCGAGAACTGCGAGGTCTACCGCGATATCTGTCTTTCGCAGCTCAGTGAAACGGAGGTGGCAAAATGAGATCCTCCGCTGTAAAAAAGCTGCTTCCGCGGCTTAAAAGCCACACAGGACTGCTGATACTCGCCATGCTCAGCGCAGTTATCAGCATCTCACTCACGCTTCTGATACCCGTTCTAGTCGGCAGGGCTATAGATAACATCATCGCCGAGGGTCAGGTTTACTTTGAGGCTGTCGCACAAATCATTATCTACATCGCCGCAGCGGTGATCGGCGTTACCTCATGTCAGTGGCTGATGAATTTTCTTGTTAACCTTATCAGCTTCCGGCTTGTCCGAGACCTCAGGCGCGACGTGTTCCGCAAGTTCAATACGGTGCCGCTCTCCGCAATCGACACAAACCCGCACGGCGACCTTATCAGCCGCGTGATAAACGACGTCGACGCTGTCGGCGACGGTCTGACTCAGCTTATTTTGCAGCTGTTCTCGGGAGTCGTCACAATCGTCGGCACCCTCGGCTTTATGCTCGCTATCGACTGGAGAATAGCCATCGCGGTATTTCTGCTCACGCCTATGTCTCTGTTCCTCGCCGCGTTCATCGGCAGGCTGACGCACAGGCGGTTCACGGAACAGCAGATTTTGCAGGGCGAGATATCCTCCTTCGTCGAGGAGCACGTCGGCAATCAGCGGCTCGTCAAGGCGTTTTCATTTGAGCACCGCGCCTTCGAGGGCTTTGACAAATACAACGACGAGCTTCAGACAGTCGGCTTCAAGGCTCAGTTCGCCGGCGCGCTCGCAAACCCGAGCACGCGCTTTGTGAACGCGCTCGTCTACGCCGCTGTCGGGGTTTTCGGCGCGATCACAGTCATCACGGGAGGACTGAGCATCGGCGGACTCTCGTGCTTCCTCACCTACGCCAACCAGTACACCAAGCCGTTCAACGAGGTCACAGGCGTTCTTACCCAGCTCAGCACCGGAATCGCCGCGGCAGAGAGGATCTTTGAGGTTCTCGAATGGGCTGACGAGACTCCCGACAAGAGCAGCACACCGCTTGAAAACTGCAAAGGCAGCGTAAAAATTGAGGACGTGAGCTTTTCCTACGTTCCCGAAAAGCCGCTGATAAAGCACTTTTCGCTCGACGTTCCGAGCGGCTGCCACGTCGCTATAGTCGGTCCCACGGGCTGCGGCAAAACAACGCTTATTAACCTGCTGATGCGCTTTTACGAGGTCAATGAGGGCAGGATACTGCTCGACGGCACGGATATCCGCGACCTCAGCCGCGACGCGCTCAGACGCTGCTACGGCATGGTGCTCCAGGACAGCTGGCTGTTCTGCGGCACGATCATGGAAAATCTCCGTTACGGCAACGAGAACGCCACCGACGACGAGGTTATCGCGGCGGCTAAATCCGCGCACGCCCACAGCTTCATCAAGCGAATGCCCAATGGCTATGACACCGAGATCAGCGAAGGCGGCGGCAACCTCAGTCAGGGACAGAAGCAGCTGCTCTGTATCGCGCGCGCGATGCTGACAAACCCGAGCGTGCTGATTCTCGACGAAGCGACCTCGTCGATAGATACCCTCACCGAGATCCGCGTTCAGAAGGCGTTTGCGAAGATGATGAAGGGCAGGACGAGCTTTGTTGTCGCCCACAGACTCTCCACTATCAAGGAGAGCGACGTTATCCTCGTGATGAAGGACGGCAACATTATCGAGCAGGGCAATCACGAGGAGCTGCTCAAAAAAGGCGGCTTCTACCATACGCTTTATCACTCGCAGTTTGAAAATAAATAATTCGCATTATCTCCGCATATAATTCACTGAGATTATATGCGGAGGTTTTTTATGTTAACAGCACTGAGTGTAAACATTCCCGAAAGGGCTGACGGATTAAAAAGACTGCGCGACCGCCTGCGCCGCGACAGAGTCGAGGTTCAGGTAAGCCGCGCAAGGGGCGTGAGCCTGCGGCACATTACATACACGAGCTACAGCGGCGAGGTCCGGCTCGACCGCGCAGACAGGCTGATAGGCGCGAGCCGCTCGCAGCTGCTCTGCTCAGAAAAGCTCGTTTTCCCCCTGCACAGCGGCTACAGGCGTTTTTCGTCGCGCTCGTTCTCATCGAGACTCTGTGCGAACATGGCGCTTGAGATTCTGCGGCTCTGCCCATCTGCTGCAAGTCTCAGGTGCGGGATATACGACCCAAAGGGCATTGCGTCAGGCTATCTGCTGCAATCGCTCTCGTACTGCGTCAACCCTGTCGTTATCGAGGGTGACAATGAGATATATTCTCTCGCCCGCGAGCGCGCTCTTACAGAGCTCGGAGCGACTGTTACCGTGACAAAAAACCTGTCCGAGCTTGAACGCTGCGATTTTGTGCTCGCCCCGGCAGGTATTGACGCTGAGCTCAAGCTCAAGCCCGAGGCTATCATACTCACCTCGGGAGAACCGTCAACTCAGATAAGCGGCGAGGTTTACTACAAATACAGATTCCGTATGCCGAACGGCTTTGACGCGCTCAAACCCAAGGAGCTCAGCGAGGAGTATTTCTGTTCGGCGCTTTACACCCTCGGCGCGCAGTATGAGCTCGGGTCGATAGTACCGCTGGGCGTTGACGGAAAATCCGGCTCTCAAACCGTCAATTCCCTCTCAGAGCTTCTTGACAACCGCGCGAAAAAAGCATATAATAGGTGAGTGTGTAACCAAATTAATTGAAAGGAAGTTTATTGATATGGCAGCAAAACCCACAATGCTCACCGCGGAAGGCTTGAAAAAGCTCGAAGACGAGCTTGTATTCTTACAAAACGTAAAGCGTAAGGAAATCGCTGAGAAAATCAAGGTAGCGCGTTCCTTCGGCGACCTCTCCGAGAACAGCGAATACGACGACGCAAAGAATGAGCAGGCGATCATGGAAGCCCGCATCAACACTATCGAGGCTATCCTCAAGACCGCCGTTCTGATCGACGAGTCCGAGACCTCGAACGAGCGCGTACACCTCACCTCTGTCGTAAAGATCGAGATGCTCTCGACCGGCAGACAGGTTCAGTATAAAATCGTCGGCTCCGGCTCAAACGAAGCCAACCCCAAGGAGGGTAAAATCTCCGACGAAAGTCCTATCGGCGCCGCTCTGATGGACAAGAGCGTCGGCGACGTTGTCGAGGTAGAAACACCCGGCGGCATAGTCGGCATCAAGATTCTCGAAATTACTAAGTAAGGAAGTAGAAATATGGGTAACAAGCCACAGCAGGCAAACACAAGCGACGTAATCAAGGTTCGCTACGAAAAGCTGCAGGCGCTCAGAGACGCGGGCAGAGATCCCTTTGTCATCACAACGAGCGACCGCGACGTTTATACAAAAACCGTTAAGGATAATTTTGAGGAATACGAGAACAAGGACGTCTGCGTAGCCGGCAGGATCATGTCAAAGCGCGGCAAGGGCAAGGTGTCGTTCCTCGATCTGCACGACAAGACCGGCAAAATCCAGATTTTCGCCAAGTTCGACGACCTCGGCGAGGAGGAATACGGCTTCCTCAAGAAATGGGATATCGGCGATATCGTTGAGGTCAAGGGCTTTGTTTTCAAGACACAGATGGGCGAGATCTCGATTCACGCCAAGGCGGTCAGACTTCTCTCAAAATCCCTCAAGCCCCTGCCCGAGAAGTACCACGGTCTGACAAATACCGACCTGCGCTACCGTCAGCGCTACGTCGATCTGATTATGAACCCCGAGGTCAAGGACACCTTCGTTAAGCGTTCAAAAATCATCGCGGCTATCCGCCGTTATCTCGACTCTCAGGATTTCATTGAGGTTGAAACTCCCATGCTCGTCGCCAACGCCGGCGGCGCTGCGGCAAGACCCTTCCTCACCCACTCCAACGCTCTTGACGAGGAGTTCAAGCTGCGCATTTCGCTCGAGCTTTACCTCAAGAGACTCATCGTCGGCGGTCTCGAGCGCGTTTATGAAATCGGCAGAGTTTTCCGCAACGAGGGCGTTGACACCCGTCACAACCCCGAATTCACCCTGATGGAGCTCTATCAGGCATACACCGACTACAACGGCATGATGGATCTCACCGAGAACCTCTACCGCCACGTAGCACAGGAGGTGCTCGGCACCACGACCATCACCTACAACGGAGTCGAGATGGATCTGGGCAAGCCCTTCGAGAGAATCACGATGATCGATGCCGTCAAGAAGTACGCGAACGTCGACTTCAACGAGATCCACAGCGACGAGGAAGCCAAGGCTGTCGCCAAGGAACACCACGTTGAATTTGAGGACAGACACAAGAAGGGCGATATCCTCAGCCTGTTCTTCGAGGAATACGCCGAGGAGCACCTGATTCAGCCGACCTTCGTCATCGACCACCCGATCGAGATTTCACCATTGACAAAGAAAAAGCCCGAGGACCCGAACTACGTCGAGCGTTTCGAACTGTTCATGAACGGCTGGGAAATGGCGAACGCCTATTCCGAGCTCAACGACCCGATCGATCAGCGCGAGCGTTTCAAGGCGCAGGAGGAAGCGCTGGCTCAGGGCGACGAAGAAGCGAACACCACCGACGAGGACTTCCTCAACGCCCTCGAAATCGGCATGCCTCCCACAGGCGGCATCGGCTACGGCATTGACAGACTGACAATGCTCCTCACCGACAGCCCCGCGATCAGAGACGTACTGCTGTTCCCGACAATGAAATCCTTAGATAAGTAATACCCCAAAGCCCCAGTGTTTATGCGGGTTTTGAGAGTTATGATGTCTCGGATTTACGCCATTTACGCCAAACGATGCAGAAAGTTGTGCAGAGCTGAATCAATCGCATATTTTTGGACTCACACAGGCAGCCTTATGACGAGGTTGCCTGTATATTTGATAGACAAATCGGAGTAGTAGTGGATAATCTTAGTAATTGTAGTCATATCTGAAAAGCTGAAGAACTTTTATCATTCAAGATTATGATACAAATTGAAAAGCTATTGACTTACTCCTTTATCAATGGTAAAATGATAACGTAAATTAAATGCTGGGAATGATGTTCTCCCACGCAAGGCTCGAACCGAGCCAGCGAAACCGCTTATTTAAGCTGATGACTTCTGCGTTTTTACGCAATAGTTGTCGGCTTTTTTGTTTTATATGGAGGAAATATTTATGCTGTTATCACTTGCGATCATTTTTCTTGTCGGGCTGTCTGCCGCTGCGATCTTTGAAAAAATAGGCTTACCGAGAATCATAGGAATGCTCGGTGTCGGAATAGCAGTCAGTCCCTATGTACTTGATTGGCTCGATCCGTCTATTCTCGGAATTTCATCGGAGCTTCGGCAGATTGCCCTCATCATCATACTTGTGAAGGCAGGATTGTCGCTGAACCTTTCCGATTTGAAAAAGGTCGGCAGACCTGCAGTGATGATGTCATTCGTTCCTGCCTGCTGTGAAATCATCGGATATGTGCTGTTCGCTCCGCTTCTGCTCGGAGTGAATCTGATCGAAGCCGCCGTCATGGGTGCTGTGCTGAGTGCGGTATCGCCTGCGGTGGTCGTGCCGAGAATGGTGAAACTCATCGAAGAAAAAATCGGCACGGACAAGAGCATTCCACAAATGATACTCGCGGGAGCTTCCTGCGATGACATTTTTGTTATAGTGCTGTTTTCCACATTCGTGACGATGGCGCAGGGCGGCTCGGCAAAAGCAACCGATTTTCTGAATATCCCCATATCCATAGTCCTTGGCGTCCTGATTGGTATGGCAGCAGGGTTTGCGGTATTCTTTCTTTTTGAAAAGGCATATCAGTATAACCATAAAATCAGGAACAGCACAAAGGTCATTATTCTGCTCGGCACATCTTTTCTGCTGATGGGTATTGAAACGCTTGTGAAGCCCTATGTAGCTGTGTCGGGGTTGCTTGCCGTGGTCGCTATGGCTTGCGTCGTGAAACTGAAGGCTGATAAAAGCGTTTCCGTTCGGCTGTCGAAAAAGTTCGGCAAGCTGTGGATCGGTGCGGAGGTCATACTGTTCGTGCTGGTCGGTGCTGCTGTTGATATTCGCTATACGCTGACGGCAGGTGGTATGGCTGTGCTTATGATATTCATAGCGCTTGCATTTCGTGGAGCCGGCGTATGTCTGTGTATGCTCGGTACAGAACTTACAATGAAAGAAAGGCTGTTCTGTGTGATCGCATATCTTCCGAAAGCGACTGTTCAGGCAGCTATCGGCTCAGTGCCGCTGTCACTCGGTCTGCCCTGCGGAAAGATCGTACTGTCTGTGGCGGTGCTTGCGATACTGATAACAGCTCCGCTCGGAGCAATCGGGATAGACCGAACACATAAAGCATTGTTAGGTGGTGATAATCAATGAAGGAGCTTGTATTTGATGAACTTATAACCTTGAAAGGACAACACAGTCTGCGAATACCTGTTGAAATAGGAATAAATACACTTTGTGTCGAAGTACTTGAAGGGAAAATTAGGATAAATCACGGCGCATACACTCCCGATGGCGGAACATGGCTGTCTGCTCCGGCAGGAAGAAAAGCACACTATGACTTTTCCTCGGGTGACAAGGATATAATAGATGTTGATATACGGGAATCATTCGGGAAACAAGATATGCTTTCGGTCGTTAATGTTAGTCTGTTTCATAAGGCGGTACTGCGTATCTCACTATGAACATCCTATTTTTGAATTTACGCAGGCAGCCTTTCGTGGTTGCCTGTTTTTTATGCCCTGAAACGAATCGCAAACTACGATTTTCTCCTGTTTCTTATATAATATAGGTAAAGGAGAGGATACGGTATGAAAAGAATGTTAGCTGATGTTTGCCCTGAACTTATAAATGAATGGTCACAACGCAATTTACCTCTTACGCCGGACAGCGTAACGCACGGCTCTAATAAAATAGTATGGTGGAATGGCAAATGCGGACACGAATGGCGAGCTTCAATAAAAAACAGAGTAATAAGCGGAAGCGGTTGCCCTTACTGTTCCCACAATGCGATATTAGAGGGCTACAATGACCTTGC
>NZ_JAHLQB010000017.1 GCF_018918205.1 Lachnoclostridium sp. MSJ-17
ACTCTGGGGGCGGATTACAGCGACACAAGCCCGCTCTGGACATACTGGGAGAAGATCGCCGTCAGGTCAACAGACTCGAACGGACAGATCACGTTTGAAGGTCATATGTTCGGCACCTACGTGTTCTACGAGGTCAAGGCTCCCACGGGCTTTGAACGCGATTACACCTACAACCCGACGACCGCGGAAACTGAGACCAATAAAAACGTTCTCGGTCCCATTTATCTGGATTACCATAACGCGCAGCACGAAACAGAAACGCACAGTCTGACTCACCTCGAGCCGCGAAGCAAGGCGCATACCAACGTGCTGAAAACCGACGAAAACGGCAATCCGCTGAAGGACGCGGAGTTCAAGCTCTACAAGGACGGCGATACTCCTGTTCTTCTGACGACCTTCAAGACAGGCTACGACGGAATGGATTCCGCTGAAAATGTTTATGAGATCGACACCTCATCATACGCGTGGGGTCAGAAATTCTACCTTATCGAAACGACTCCGCCGATCGGCTACGACGCGGACAATATGCCGGAGCAGCCGACAAAGATCGAGTTCACACTCACGCCCGAGCTTGCCGAGGAAGTTGTACACGTCGTGAGAGCAAACGACGTGCGGCTCAAGGGCAAGGTCGACCTCACCCAGGTTTCGTCGTCGCAGACCACGACAGTCAGCGCGGGCGATCCTCTGGGCGGAGCGGTATTCGAGCTCTACGCAAAGGACGGCACAAAGCTGAGCCTTTATCCGCACACGACAAATATTAACACCTACCGCGTTTTCAGCGCGGCCGATGTTCCCGCCGATATCACGGCTGCGGGCTTCGACCCGAACACGACGGTCACAACGCTTACAACAAGCGCAGCCGCCGAGCTTGGCAAGCTCCATATCGAGGGTCTTGACTGGGGCGACTACTACCTGCTCGAAACGCAGGCTCCCACGGGCTACAAGATCCCCTCGGGAGAGGACGCGAAGGTTTACTTCTCCGTCGGCAGAACGAACAGCGGCGACACCGCACAGCAGCTGACAATGAAGAACGACCCCGACACGGCGGCTCTCAATATCATCAAGACTATTGACAAAAAGAACGTTTCGGCGTGGGGCAACCCGGTATTCATCTTCAAGGTGAAGCAGACCGCAGGCTATGACTACGACACTGAGAGCTTCGTTGCTCTCGCGGCGAACAAGCAGCGCACGCTGACAAAGTCGATCACTATCAGCGACGGCTTGAGCGGAACTACCGGCAAGTTCGACGTTGAACCCGGCACGTATGTCATCACCGAAATGCGCGTCGCGAGATACTCAGCAAGCTCAAACGCCGTTATCAGGGAAAATTCCTCTGACAAGGTGCTCGGAACCTACGTTACAAAGACGACAGCGACATTGAGCGTCAAGCCCGGCGGCGACGCTGAGATCACCTTCTCAAATCAGCTCAAGACCTACGAGAAGCTCAGCCACACCGACAAGAAAACCAACAGCTTCAACGGCTTCAAGGCGCTTGAGGTTCACGACAAGGACGGACTGATTCTTAGTCTAGACGTCGACGGCGTAAACTACACCGTGACGGTTCCAAAGTCAGATCTGAATCCGCAGCTTATCCGCAGCGACGGCACAAAGACTGCGATCACTTCTGATTTCAGCAAGCTCGCCGTTACAAAGAAAGCGGCGGACACCGAGTTCACGCTCATCGACAACGGCGCGTCTATAACAATAAAGGGCCGCAGAGAGGACCTCGCGGGCAGCTCGTACAAGCTCACCGCGACCTACGACGGCAAGTTCACCGATGAATTCGAGCTGAGGATTCCGCCTGTTCAGCTGTTTGACAAGACCGAGAAAACCGTTGAGTTCCGCAACGATACGCTCAACCGCTCGCACTACATGGACGGCGCCAATCAAACGAATGTCTATTCGCTGATGTTCATTCTGAAAGCGGTCGGTTCGACGACGGTTGTAAATCAGATCCTCCACAACGGAGTTGCTACAGGCAAGTTCAATGAGCAAGCGTTCCCGGCGCCCGTTATCGAGAGCGATTACAGCGACAAGTGGGAGTTCGACAAGTGGTCGTATTCCTACGACAATGCAGGCACACCTGTTACAGGCACGGCGAGCAGCGCAGAGCTGATCGATGTGATCAAAAACGCGCCGGATAACGCGAAGATAACCGTCACCGCGGTTCTCAAAGAAAAATCATCATAAGGAAAGGAGTTGATGACTGTGGCACATAAGATTCAGAAAAAGCATCTAAAGTCTTTGGCTGTTATCGCATCGGTAACGGCGCTGATAGTCATCAGCTCCACCATGGCTTACTTTACCTCAAAGGACAACACAACCAATAAATTCGTCGGCAGCCGCTTTGACGTTATGCTCCTCGAGACCAAATGGGATCCCGAAAAGGCGAAGAACGTCATTCCCGGCGAGGAGCTTGACAAGAATCCGCAGGTCACCAACACCGAACGAGCGAACTGCTACGTTTACCTGAGAGTGACGGTGCCCTGCGACACGACGATGGTCGATAACGCCGACGGCACACCGATGGATTCTTCCACCGACGCGAACGTCCCGATGTACAAGTTCATGATAAAGAATTCCGACGATACCTATGTTGCCGACGAGACCTTTTCGCCGAATCAGCGTGTAAACGACCATTGGCAGCTTATTGACAGCGAAAACAAGGGCTACACCGAATTTGACAGCGAAAACAAGGACTATGTGTACGTCTACGCCTACGCGGAGGGCAACACTCCGACGATAATGGAGCGCAACGACATCACAAATCCGCTCTTTGACAAGCTCCTGCTCTGGAACTTCAACGAGAAATTCGACAAAAACAAGCCCCACGACGTGAAGGTCGAGGCGCTCGGCATTCAGACGGATATTCCCGCAAACGACATCTACGGCGTGTGGGATATCCTCTCGGGGGAGGTAAGCGGCTAATGAAGAAGCGTAAAATCCTCATCATCGCCGCGGCAGCCGCACTGGTCGTCACTCTTGTTGCGATAGGGGTGATCAGGGCGTATTTCACCGAGGTCGAGGTAAAGGACAACAAAATCACGATAGGAAACATCAGCATCGAGCTCACCGAGGGCAGCTTTGACCCGGACACCACATATCCCGTAGTGCCGGGCAGCGTGGTCGAGAAGGCTCCCAAGATCAAAAACGACGGCACACGCGACGAGTTCGTGTTCATGACCGTCACCGTTCCGAAGGCGCAGGTCACTCTGCTCGACGAGAGCGACGCAAACAAGGGCAATCCCAAGGGGCTGGACGGCGCGCAGCAGCTTTTCAAGCTCATTGCAAATCCGACTGACCCGGATACCGCGTTGCAGGTTCCGGCAGTCAGCGGCAGGGATATCGATTTTACCTACCATTCCTGCTCGGATACCGGCAATGGCGCTGACGGCTGGGTGCTGCTCACTTCCGAGTGCGATACCAACGGCTCAGACTATGACCTCTATGTGTTCGGCTACAACAAGAAAATGCTTCCCGCAAACGAGACAGTCACCCTGTTCGACAAGGTTCAGCTCAAGAGCTTCATCGACGGCGAGAAAAAGGACGGAGTGACGATAGGCGTCAAGGCGTACGGCATTCAGGCGGATTACCTCAGAGGTGAGGCGGTGGAGGACGTGGATTTCACAAAGGCGCACTATTCCGCGGCGGATTTGAATGAAATCTATTCCATCGTCAAGAACAAGGCGGGCATATGAAAGGCGGTCGGCAATGAAAAAGAGAACTTTAATCATCATTGTTGCCGCGGTTCTGGTTTTGGCGGCGGCGACGGTCACCGTTTACGCGTACCTGCAAAACACCGCGCAGAAGTCCAACGAGTTCAGCATAGGCGAGGATAAGGCGGAGGTCACCGAGGCTTTCACCGAGCCGCCCGAAATGCACATGAGCGACACTTTTGAAAAGGTCGTAATGGTGGAGAACACCGGAAGCACCGACGAGTTTGTCAGGGTGTATCTCGACTTCTCCGACTCACGGGTGCGCGACAACGCGAAAATCGTGTACACGAAGAACGGAACCCAGACGGCAAAAAGCTGGAGCGAATTTCTAGGCGACCTGCCGGCTGACTGGGCGTATGTATCTGAGAACGACGCGACCGACGGCGAGCTGCTCGGCGGATATTTTTACTGCACGAAGAAGCTCAGCGCTGGTCAGACCACACCTCCGCTGATGGAAGGTGTGCAGACGAATTTCGCCGCTTCCGAGGGCGACTCAAACGCCGGCAATATCGACGACTTCGACATCGTAGTCTACACCGAGACCGTTCAGACGACGGAGATAGACGCCGACGGCACTGTATATACGGACAATGACTGGAAGCCCGCATGGAGAAGCTTCCTGACCTTACCTACAGAATAATACAAAAAAACGCCTTCCCCGAGGGGAAGGCATTTTATTTGCTCAGCAGCCTGTACAGACGGAAGCTGCCGGTTTTTATTAACGCGCGTTTTTTGCGCGGACAGGTTTTTTCGCTGACCTTATTCACCGTTTCCCTGAAAGAGGGGTCGCGGAAGATTTTTTGGCAGTAGCTCAATTTTTCGCGGTCGCTCTCGGTGTTTCTCTCGTCCCAGACGATATCGACGGTTTTCATGAAGCGGACGAAGGCGTCGTCGTAAAAATCCTGCATGTAGCGGCTATTGTATTCTTTTACTTGCCCCGTTACCCTCGAGGAGGTTCCCGTCTGGGAGCACGATTCAAATGTTATCACCAAGTACAACGGCGAGGACTCAGATGTTACTGTACCTTCCGAGCTTGACGGTTATACTATCACCGCAATCGGCGAGGGAGCGTTCAGTAATAACAATGTCATCAAGCGCGTAAATATTCCCGCTTCCATCACCTCGATCGAAGACGAAGCGTTTTACGAATGCGAAAATCTTTCCGTTGTCCACTTTGCGGAAGGCAGCGAACTGACGACGATCGGTCAAGGCGCTTTTTGTTACTGTCCGGAGCTTGCCGAGGTCAATTTTGAGGATCTGAAGAACCTTAAAACCATAGGCTCCTCAGCGTTCGCCGCCGAGCAATATAGAAAGAATAAGCTCACCTATGTCAACCTTCAGGAGGGCTTGACTACTATCGGCGTGGGCGCGTTCAACAACAGCGGCTCCGGTAAGGGCTTCATTATCATTCCTTCCACAGTTACAGACGCCGGCTGCGGCTATACCAACCAGACCGCGTTTTACATGGCGCGTTATAACACCATAATAATTAAACCAACAGAGAATATTTTTGATATCGACTTCGACGCCGCAATGTATATTCCGTACGCGGCATGCTATGAAGGCTCGCCGGTTGAGTATCAGCTTGAGCACGGCTCTAATACATCGCCGAGCGTAGGCTCCGCGTATCATATCAAATCACCGTACACGGTGACCTACGACGCAAACCTTCCCGACAGCGTTCCCGCGACCGTTCCCGCCGCGCAGGAGTTCACAGACGACGTTATCAACATTTCAAGCGAAGTTCCCACCGCGGGCAGCAAGCGCGAATTCCTCGGCTGGAGCACCACCCCGAATGACGCGACTCCGAGATTCCAGCCCGGAGATAAGGCGGCGTTCTGCGCGGACGTTACACTCTACGCTGTCTGGCGCGACGCCGTGACCTTTATCGACGGCGATGATACCGTTACAAATGATATCGCTCTTATGGACAAGCCCGGCTCAGGCAAGTTTACTTACGATAACGTAACCGCTGTCAAGGACAGTAAGGTGCTTATGGGCTACTTCACCGGGGAGAACGGCGAAGGCACTCTGATGTTCGTAAAGGACTACGGCGACGCAGAGGTCACTCTCGCGGACGGAGTTGCGATCGAAACCGTTATGTCTGCCGCCGACAACGAGGGCGAGGTAAAGTTCTACGCCTACTGGCTGGACGCTCCTGAAATCAAGGGCACCTCGATCTCCCTCAACGGAGACGTTACGACCAATATCTATGTAAGCCTTTCCGCGGATATCTCCGAATTCCAGTCGGCTGTAGTGAAAATCAACAGTTACACTAAGGAATTCGACCTCAAGGATCCCAAAGAATGCACTGTTGAGACCATAGACGGAAATCAGTATTACAAGGTCTCCTACAAGCAGTATTTTACCGAGATGACGTCCGACTTTGACATTGATCTTGTCTGCAACAATACCATATGCAATAATGTCGGGGGCTTCTCGGTAAAGAGTTACGCCGACGGCATCATACGCGGCGATGAGGACGATTACCTTAAAAATACCGCAGGTCTGTCGGACGAGAAGATTGAAGAGCTCAAAGAGCTGTGCAAATCCATGCTCAACCTCGGCGCAATGGCGCAGCTGGAGTTTGACGTCAACACATGGGACCTCGCAAACGAAAATATTGATTATTCCGCTCCGGCAATCGATCCCGAGACTCTTGTTGAGCCGGTTTACACTGTCGAAGGCGCGAAATGCCACGCGACGGCTATGTATCTCACCAAGGATATCACCGAATATTCCATTATGTTCATCAACAAGAAGAATTGGAACAAGGTTTATCTCCGGTATTATGACGACAACTGGAATGAAACTTCTGTCGAAATGGAAAAGACCGGCAAGCAGAAGGACGGATCCGACGTTTACTCGGCTGTGATTCCCGGCGACTATACTGGCGACATTTGGTTCACCGACGCCGAGGATGACGACAGTTGCCAAAATAAAACCGAAATGTATTATCCCTACGACTCAAAGGGCTACAGCAACTATTATTACCCCGGCGAAGGAGAAGATTATGAAGAATACTACTACTGGTATCTGGAGTATGAAGATCTCGAAAGGGAAATAAGATTCATCAATACCCTGAATTGGGAGAACGTCTATGTTCGGACAGTCGACAGCGATAAACCCGTACAGATGACTTATCTGGAAACAAACAAGGACGGCGATAAGGTCTACACCACGGAGGTACCTAACTCGGACGCGGAGCTTGTTTTCTCCGACGGAACCGAAGAGAACGCCGCATCTTCGGTCAAGCTTGTCACCTATTATCAATACCCTGACGACGAGAACGCTTCCAAGTCTCTCGGAGGCAATATGATCCCCGCGTGGAAGGCTGTGCCCGGCGATGTATTCTCGGATTACGGCATCACCTACGAGGGCTCCAACGTCGGCTTGTTCAACCAGACGGCGTACGGCATAATGCTCCGCAGCGACTCCGCCGAGGGTCTTAAGGTCTACAGAAACGGCGAGGAGGTAGCCGCTACTCAGATCATGTTCAACCTCGACGGCAGCTACAGCATGTACAGGTTATTCGATATTCCCGCGGCTGAGATCACCGACGGCGTTGAGCTGAAAATACACGTCGACAAGGTGACCGACGCTTTGACCAAAAACGAGACAACTCCCGACGATCTGACCGTGAAATTCAGTCCTGTCAGCTACATCAAGAGAGCGCTTACGCTCGGGGGCAGCAGCTACGAGAACCTGAGAAATACAGTCACCGCGCTGTATGACTTCGGTCAGAAGGCGAAAGCATATTTCGAGGCCGAATAAGGAGGGGATAGAGATGATGGAATATGAGCGTCCTGTAATGACAATAACACAAGTTAATATTGACGATGTGATCCTGACGTCAAATCAATCTCCCATGGAAAGATTCGGAGACAGCGTTATATATGATGGCAGCGAAACCACCGGCGGAGAGAACTGGACTCCGTGGCTGTACTGATAAAAAATCACAGTTGACAAATTCGCGGCTGCGGGAACGTCCTGCAGCCGTGTTTTTTCGGAAAATTTTTAAAAACCCTGCCTTTTTTCACCTGTTTGTCATAGTCTTGTTATACTCTGTATGTTATAATGTACTTGCAAAAGAAGAATCCATACTGCTTATCTTACAGGAAAAGGAGGTACGATATATGAAAAAGCTCATGGCGCTGCTGCTCGCCGCCGTATTGACGCTGACGGTCTTTACCGCCTGCGGAAAAAACGAGCAGCAGATATTTCTTAACAGCATGCTTGAGGGTACGGATTTCAGCGGAGTAGTGTATGTGACAAGGAACGGACACACGGTCTGCGAGACTGCTAAGGGCGTTGAAAACAACGACCCGAAGCGCCCGATAACTACCGACACAAAATTCTGCATAGGCTCCATATCAAAGCAATTCGCCGCCGCGGCGATACTGATGCTCAGGCAGGACGGCTTGCTCAGCGTAGACGACAAGCTGTCGAAGTTCTTCCCCGATTACAAGTACGGCAACATTCTGACCGTGCGTCACCTGCTCGAAATGCGCTCCGGAATCAAGGAGTTTTACGACGTTGAGTTTATCGACGACGCGTTCACAGAGCTTCCGACGGGCGAGCTGCGCGGACGTGTCACCAACGATAATACGATCGAGGAGAACCGCCGAATTCTCGAGGACTGGCTTCTCGATCAGGAGCTGGAGTACGAGCCTGATTCGGCGTTCGAGTACTCCAACTCAAACTACTTCCTGCTCGCGAGGATAGTCGAGATAGTCTCCGGGCAGAGCTACAGCGACTTCATGCGCGACAGGATATTCAAGCCCCTCGGAATGAACAACACCTCGTTCATCGACGACGGTGATATGAACGGGCTGCAGCACTTCGCGATGCCGAGCGTCAATCCGCAGACGGTCTACGTCGGGGTGACGATGGGTCTGGGCGACATGATATCAAACGCCCGCGATATCGACAAATGGCTCACCTCGCTGAGGACTAACAAGCTGCTCACCGAGGAGAGCATGGAGATGATGACGACCGACTACACCGACGAGTACGACGAGTACGGCGATGAGGAAAACTACGGCTTCGGAATCCGGCCGTGGGGCAAAGGTCTGTTTCATTCGGGATATTTTTCGACATATCTGACGATGGTCTACACCGACCCCGGTACAGGACTGAACGTTTTCGCCGTCACCAACGACGACAAGAACCCGAACATCAGCATTCCCGAAATAAGCTGGAATCTGGTAGATCACCTCGGGGAATAAAGCCTTCCCTTCATTGGGAGGGCTTTTTGGTTTTTAGTAGGTAGTTGGTAGTAGGTAGTAATCGTAGTGACAGGGCTTGTCCCTGTCAGCAGTAACGGCAGATATTTACCGGAATATGTTGCGTCGGAAAATGCACGTTTATCGCAGTTAAATACATATCAAGGTAAAGTTTGATTCACGTTCCCTGACAGCCGCAAGGTGATTCCCCTTTCAAGGGGAAATGTCGCCACAGGCGACAAAAGGGTTGCCGGCTGGCTACAGCTGTCGCTACGGAGTTTATCAAAATGTCGGATTCTGTTCTCTGCCAACTACCAACTACCAACTACCAACTACCAACTACCAACTGCCAACTACCCAACTACCAACTACCAACTGCCAACTACCAACTGCCAACTACCCAACTACCTAACTACCAACTACTAACTGCCAACTACCTACTACCCAACTACCAACTATAATACAAAAAATTTCGGTTTTGTAATCAAAAAATCCAAAAAAACAGTAGGCTAGCGGCGAATTATATGATATACTTAATATAAACTATATCATTTTTCCGAAATGGAGGCTGTCGTTTTGCTGTTCAACATCTCTTACACAACGCTCAATTTTCTCTGCTTTGTGTTTGTGACCATGCTGGTCTACTTTTTATTTCCCGCAAAGAAATATAAATGGACTGTGCTGCTCGCGGCGAGTATGTTCTTCTACGCCGTTGCCGGTTACAAGTACGCCTTCTTCATCTTGTTCACTACCCTGAGCACCTACCTTATCGCTCTCTGGATCTCGCGGGTCTCCTCGCATTCCAAAAAGCTGCTCAAGGAAAAGAAAAAGGAATGGGACAAGGATCAGAAGAAAAAATACAAAAACACCGTAAAAATCCAGAAGCGCCTTATCATGACGCTCGCTCTGCTCATCAACTTCGGAATCCTCGCGTTTCTGAAGTACTACGGCTTCTTCTCGGGCAGTATCAACGAGCTTCTCGGCAGCTTCGGCATGTCCTTCTCAATGCCCACCCTCAAGCTGTTTCTGCCGCTCGGTATCTCGTTCTACACCTTCCAGTCAATGGGCTACATTGTCGACGTATACCGCGAAAAAACCGAGGCTCAGCGCAATCCGTTCAAGCTGCTGCTGTTCGTATCGTTCTTCCCGCAGATCATTCAGGGACCTATCAGCATCTACGATCAGCTCGCGCATCAGCTTTTTGAGCCGCACGAGTTCGACTTCACGCGCATGAAGCACGGCATGGAGCTTATCCTCTGGGGCTTCTTCAAAAAGCTCGTCATCGCCGACAGAGCCTATATCCTCATCGGCGCGGTCGAGCAGGACTACACGAAGTTCGGCGGCACTACCCTGACCTTCACGATTTTGCTCTACGCTCTGCAGCTTTACGCCGACTTCTCGGGCGGTATCGATATCTCCCGCGGCGTTGCGCAGATCTTCGGAATCGATATGATAGACAACTTCAAGCGTCCGTACTTCTCGCGCTCGATCAACGAATACTGGCGCAGATGGCACATTTCCCTCGGCGGCTGGCTCAAGAACTACCTGTTCTATCCCGTCGCGATGTCGAATGTGTTCATCAACGCGAGCAAGAAGATGAAGAATACCCGCTTCGGCAGAACTGCCGCAGGCTCGCATATCTCTAAGGTGCTGCCTACAAGCGTCGCGTCGCTGATAGTATTCCTCGTCGTCGGTATATGGCACGGCGCCGACTGGAAATACATAGCGTTCGGTGTGTGGAACGGCGTTATCATCATGATAAGCATTCTCATGCAGCCGCTCTTTGACGGTATCATCGACAAGCTCCACATCAAGCGTCAGAATCCGTTCTTCGTCGGCTTCCAGATCTTCCGCACCCTGCTCATCGTTCTCGTGGGCTATGTGTTCGACGTAGCTCCCTCGTTCGGTGAGGGCATGCGCACCCTGACACTGTTCTTTACGGGACAGGATTTCTCAGCGGGTATGGCGGAGATCAGTAAGCTCGGTCTTGTCACGGCGGACTATATCATTCTGCTCGCGGGCGCTATCGTCATTCTCGTCGCGAGCATTATCCAGGAAAGACACCTCGACACGGATATCCGCACCATGCTCGACCAAAAGCCGCTTGCTCTGCGCTTTGTGCTGCTCTACCTCGGAATTATGACCGTCATCATCTTCGGCATCTACGGTTCGGGCTACAACGCCGCGGACTTCGTATACATGCAGTTTTAAGGGAGGGGTGAAGCGATATGAAATTTCAGAATTACGTAACACGTACCGTAAAAACAGCCTGCTTCTTCCTCGCGGTCATGATGTCCTGCCTTCTTTTGCAGCAGTATGTCCTGCGCAACGTCGACCACAACAGCCTGAGAGTTGAGGGCTTCTATCAGGAGGAGCGCGATTCGCTCGACGCGGTATTCATCGGCGCGAGCGATATCTACACGAGCTTCATGCCCGGCAGAGCCTACGAGAAATACGGCTTTACAAGCTATCTTCTGGCGTCTGAGTCGATCACCTCAGAGGGCGTTATCACCGCCGTCAAGGAGGTCGTCCGCACACAGCACCCGAGCCTTATCATCATCGAGGCGAACGCTTTTCTGTACGGCGACAGCGACAACGAGACCAACGAGGCGCATGTCCACAAATTCTTCGACAACCTGCCTTTCAGCATAAACAAGCTCAATTATATCAACAGAAAGGTGCCTGTTGACAACAAGTGGGAGTATATGTTCCCGCTGATAAAATACCACGGTCTGTGGACGGAGCTGCCCGACCGCGTCAACATGATGCAGAGCAATTTCAACCTCGACCTGCGCGGCTACAACTACCTCAAGGGCTTCCGCACCACCGCAAAGGTATTCAAGTCCGACACGCCGAGCCTCAACTCACAGCTCCCGTATGAGACGGGCGAGCTTGACCTCGACCCCGAGCTTCAGCAGAACCTGTTCGATCTGCTCGACTACAGCAAGGAGAACAATCTGAACGTCATATTTGTGCGCGCGCCGCACTATGTTACGAAGGATACCTACGACCGCGTCAAGCGTTCAAACAAGATGGAGTCGATCCTCGAGGAGCGCGGATTCGACTACTACGCGTTCGAGAACTATTCGGAGCTGATCGGAATCGACGACAGCCGCGATTTCTACAACGAGGATCATATGAACGTCTACGGCGCGATCAAATTCACCGATTTCCTCGCGGAAGGACTTGCAAACGACGACGACCTTAAAATCGGCGAACAGTCCGAAGCCCAGCAGGAGATGTGGAAAGAGGTCTCCGCGACCACGAACAGGCTCTACCGCTACTGCGACGACCTGATGACGAACGGCGAGGAAAAAGGCGCGCAGGAGGACGTTATCACGCTCGACGCGCTTGAAAACTACTCGGACGCGCCGATCGAGCGCTGATTACGGAAGGAGGAGCAATATGAGATTTCCAAAAGGATACGCGGGCGTAAATAAGCTTTTTGCGTCCGAAATAATCAACATCTTCTCGTCGGTAATGTTCTTTGTAGCGTCGGTCTTTGCCGTTTTCAGCAGTCAGAGGATAGTTAATCCGCAGTATCTCCCGATAATCGTCATTCCGCTTATCGCCGCGGGTCTGATGTCGGTAGTCGCGTTTATTTTACAGCTCGTCGGACTGGGTCAGGCTAAAAAGGACGACCAGATGTTCAAAACGGCGTTTGCATTTGTCTTTGTGGGAGTCGCGGCTTCCGTGGTGTCCTTCATGTCAGGCGGCACGCTGAGCAATATCTTTTCGAGCATCAGCGAGGTTTCCTCACTGATCGTCAGCGTGTACACTATCCTCGGCATCTACAACTTCGCTGAGAAGATGGACAACGCAAGCATCATGCTCAACGCGAAGATAACCATAATCATCGGCGCGTCGGCATTTGCCGTGGCGGTAATTCTGCGCATGGTTCCGGTTTTCTTCCCCAGAACGGAGTACATGCTCGACCTCTTTGTCTCGGTAACGGAGCTGACGGCGTACATCATATTCCTGATCTGCCTCGGCAGAGCAAGAGGTATGCTCGCGGAGAAGAAGTGATTTGGTTTGTTGTGAATCAAATTTGTAGGGGCGTGCATTGCACGCCCGAATCATCGACAAAACACAACACCCTCGGGCGACCAATGGTCGCCCCTACTCTAAAAAAAGCACTTCCAAACGGAAGTGCTTGATTTTTTTAGGATTTAATTTCTACCCTACTACCAACTAAAACTCCACTCTACCCCAAGTCCTCCAGCAGATCTCCGACAAGCCCTGTCATGCTCGGGGGATAGACTGTGTTGGACATTACTACGAGGGTCCGGTTCTTGTCTGTGTTGACGTAGTCGAAGGACGAGTAGATCTGGATCGCGCCGTAGTGACCGACGCCGCCGTTGAGCTTTAGGTACAAGCCGTAGCCGTAGTGCTCCTCGGGAGAGTAGTCGGTAGTCATCGCCTTGTACGACTCGTCAGACAGCACCTTGCCGCCGCTGAGGGCGTTGAGCCACGCGGTCACGTCCGCGGCGTTTGAGATAAGATCTCCCGCGCCCTTTGTGAGCCCGGGCTGAGTGTCGACCTGCTTGTAAATATTTCCCTGTGCCCATGCGGGATTGGCGCTGAGCTCGATGATCGCGCCTGTGTGGGTCATTCCGAGCGGCTCAAAGAATTTTTCGCGCAGGAAATCGACGTACTTTTCGCCCGAGACCTGCTCGACGATATCCGCGAGAAGGAAGTAGTTCGCGTTGGTGTAGGCGTAGCTTGAGTCCGGCTCAAAGTTCAGCGGCTGACTGAATATCCATTTCTTGATCGCCGCGACGTTCTCAGCCTCTGTCGCGTCGTCGCTGATGATATCGCCGGCTTCCTCGGTCGGTTCTGTAATGCCCGAGCGCATCGAGAGAAGGTTGTGCAGGCTGAGCTTTTTGCCGTCGGCGTATTCGGGGTAATACTTGTCGAGAGTGTCGCTGACGCTGAGCTTGCCCTGCTCCTGCAAGAGAAGAACAGCCGCGGCGCAGAACTGCTTTGATACGGAGCCGAGCGGCATAGGCGAGTCGATGGTGATCTTTTCGCCGTTTTCGAGGGTTCCGCTCGCGAACGAGGCGACTGCCTTTCCGTTTTCGACGGCGTAGATAACGCCCTCAAATTCGTTCTGCTTGATAGTGTCCGCCATGCCCGCGGGAACCGTGGGGTCTGCCGCGGCAGCAGTCGCTTCCGGGGCGGCTTCGGTCTGAGCCTGAGTCGTCTCCGTCGCGGACGGGGTGTTCTGAGCGCCGCATCCCGACGCCGCGCACACTACCATTGCCGATATGATTATTGCGAGTAATTTTTTCATATTGATGACCTCCAAAGTTATTATTACTGCAAGACGTCGACGTGTCCGAACATCGCCGCCTCGAGGAATTCCGAGAATACCGCGCGCCAGAACGGAACGCTGTGGCCGCCGTTTTCGTTGTAGTGGAACACGAGCCTGTCCTTAGGATATCCCATATCCGCGAGACGCTCGTACATCTCCTTTGCTTCCTTGCCCGTGTCGTTTTTGCCGCCGGTATAAATATATATGAAGGGCGCGGTCTCGTCAAGAGTCTTTTCCCCTAGATAACTGCGCCACGCGTCGTCGTTATACGTCCAGAACGAGGGCGACAGAGCGCCTGCGGTGCCTATCTTGTCGGGATTTTCCATTGCGATATAGAACGCGCCGAGTCCGCCGAGAGACGTGCCCGCGATTGAGGTGTGCTCGGCGTCGGCGTAAACGTTGTAGTGCTCCCTGACGTAGGGAATGAGCGTGTCCGCGATGAAATTTGAGGTCGACTTCGCGAGTTTTCTGGAGGTTCCCTCCTGATGAGCCATTTTGCCGAGGTCGGGAATCAGCTCGTCGTCGCGGCTGTAATTGTTGTTGTCGCCGAAGGTCTCGACAGCCACAACGATAGCCTTTTTGCCGGTTACGGAGGACATCGCCCTGACCTGCTCGTTAGCTACCTCGCTGTCAGAGACGGACATTCCGTCAAAGCCGAGGTACACCATCGACGTGCCGTCGAGAAGATATATAGTAGAATACTTTTCCCCGGAATTCGCGTCGTAATCGTCGGGCTTCCAGATGTGTACGGTCTTGTCATAACCGCCGCAGTCGAGGGTCACGTTATCGAAGCGGTCGTGATAATCGGTGCCCGAGCCGTAGGCGTAGGGAAGAAAGCCGAGGTCTGAGCTGAACCAGCCGCTTACGCATTTGTTGAAGGCGAACTTCTCGGTGGAGATATTATCATATGTAATATACGCCATATTGTACGCCGAAACGTCTCCCTCGCAGGAGAAGGTAATTGCCTCGCTGTCCTCGCCGCAGACGGACATCTTCACGTCCTCGGTCTTGCCGCTGTCGCTGTTGAAGAAGGTCGCGACAGCTTCCTTGCTCTTTGAGGAGTCGCGGAAATACAGGGTGTGACGCTCGCCGCTCTCTTTGGCACCGCAAGCCGTGAACAGACCTGTGACAAGTGCCGCCGCAATGATTGCCGATAATACTTTTTTCATATTAACGATTCCTTTCCTTTGTTCTGACTTCATTATAGTACGCGAATCTGAAGATAATCTAAAGATTTTCAGGTTTTGTGTAGTACGTCAAAATCAACTACCAACTACCCAACTACCCAACTGCTTCTCTCCCTTGATTTCGCGGAAATATTGACGAAAAATATTGACATACCGTCAAAAAAATCATATGATTATACATAGGAATACCCCGCAAAAAGGATGGTGCGATAATGGAGAGATATCAGTTTGACAGCGCGACCAAAGCGGCTCTCGAAAAGCTGCGGGTACCTCTCGCCGTTTATCAGTTTATAGACAAGAGGGTTGTGACGATACTGCTTTCCGACGGCTTCTGCGAGCTGTTCGGTTTTGACGACAAGGATGAAGCGTATTATCTCATGGATCACGACATGTACCGCGACACACACCCCGAGGACAGGTCGAGAGCCGCTGACGCGGCGTACCGCTTTGCCACCGAGGGCGGCAGGTACGAGGTCGTCTACCGCACCCTGCCCCAAAACAAGACTGATTACATAATCGTACACTCGCTGGGCGAGCACGTTTATACCGAGGAGGGAATCAGACTCGCGTACATATGGTACACCGACGAGGGCAGCTACACCTCCGACGGCGACGGAAAAGACAACGAACTTAGCGGCGCGATGAAGAAGATCATGCGCGAGGAGAATATGATAAAGACCGGCTACTACGACTACCTCACCGGACTGCCGAATATGTCTTATTTCTTTGAGCTTGCGCGCGAATCGCGCAAGACGTTCTGCGAGAGCGGCAAAACCGCGGCGCTGCTGTACATGGATCTGTGCGGAATGAAGTATTTCAACCGCAAGTACGGCTTTGCGGAGGGCGATAACCTGCTCCGTTCCTTCGCGGATATCCTCAAGCTGCGTTTCGGCAACGAGAACTGCAGCCGCTTCGGCTCCGACCACTTCTGCGCTATAGCGGACGCGGACGGTATCGAGGACGTTATTTCAGAGATTTTTACAAGCTTCCGCGTCGATAACGGCGACCGCTCGCTTCCCGTGCGCGTCGGAATCTGTCTTGACAAGGACGGCGGCGAGGATATCAGCCTTGAGTGCGACCGCGCAAAATTCGCCTGCGACACCATGCGCAGCAGCTACCTTTCGAACTACCGCTATTTCGACGGAGAAATGCTCGCAAAAACCGAGAGGCGCAGGTATTTTATTGACAATCTCGACAAGGCTATCGAGGAGGGCTGGATAAAGGTCTACTATCAGCCGATCATCCGCTCGGCAAACGGCAACGTCTGCGACGAGGAGGCTCTTGTCCGCTGGATAGACCCCGTCGAGGGCATGATTCCGCCTTCGGAGTTCATTCCCGTCCTCGAGGAAGCTAATCTTATATACAAGCTCGATCTGCACGTCACCGATCAGGTGATCGCAAAAATGAAGATGCAGGCTGAGACGAATCTTTACGTCGTGGCGCATTCGATCAACCTCTCGCGCGCGGACTTTGACGCCTGCGATATCGTCGAGGAGATACGCAAGAGGGTAGACGCCTCGGGTCTGAGCCGCGACAGGATAAATATAGAGGTGACAGAGAGCATAATCGGCACGGATTTCGACTTTATGAAATCCCAGATCGACCGCCTGCGCTCTCTGGGCTTCCGCGTCTGGATGGACGACTTCGGTTCGGGCTATTCAAACCCCGAGGTGCTCCAGAGCATTCACTTCGACGTTATCAAATACGACATGCACTTCATGAAGGAATTCGAGGGCGGCGGCAAGAACAAGATCGTGCTCACCGAGCTGATACGCATGGCTGTTTCCCTCGGCTGCGACACCGTATGCGAGGGCGTCGAGACACAGGAGCAGGTCGATTTCCTGCGTCAGATCGGCTGTACAATGATGCAGGGCTACTACTTCTGCCGCGCCATTCCGTACGAGCAGATACTTGACCGTTACGCAAACAACAGGCAGATAGGCTACGAGAATCCCGAGGAGGCTGACTATTTCGCGTCCATCGGCAAGGTCAACCTCTACGACCTCACCATTCTCTCAAACGACGACAGCGAGTCCTTTGAGAACTATTTCAACACCGTTCCCATGGCTATCCTCGAGATCAACGAGGACCGTCTCAAGCTTATCCGCTACAACGACTCCTACCGCGCCTTCATGAATAAGGTCAAAAAGGACTGCTTCCCGTTCGGCTCATGGCTGAGCTACACCGAGAGCTGTAACAGGGTAGGCAGAACTGTTGTCAACGCGATCTGCGAGTGCGCGGAAACGGGCGAGAAGATGGTCATTAACACCGAGATGCCCGACGGCTCCGTCGTTCACAGATTCTGCAAGCGAATAGCCTTCAACCACGTGACCGACACAAGGGCTGTCGCTATCGCGGTTCTCGCGATCACAGATTCCGGCAAAGCCCCGATCATCTATAACTATATCGCCAAAGCCCTGTCCGCGGACTTTGTCGGCATCTACTACGTCAACATCAAGACAAATGATTTTATAGAATACAGCTCCGACACGACTGCAGAGGAGCTTGAGGTCGAAAGACACGGCACCGACTTCTTTAACGCGAGCAGACACGACGCCCGCAAACGGCTTTATTACGAGGACGTCGAGATGTTCCGCGCCGCGTTCAAAAAGGAAAAGATACTCAACGAGATCGAAGCCACAGGCGTTTTTACGCTCAGCTACCGCCTGATAATCAACGGAGTTCCCAGATACGTAAACCTCAAGGCGGTGCGTATCAATTCCGACCCCGACCACATCATCATCGGCGCGAACAACGTCGACACGCAGATGCGTCAGAAAAAGGCGTTTGAGCGCATGAAGCAGGAGCGTATTGCCTATTCGAGGATAACAGCTCTGTCCGAGGGCTTTATCTGCCTATACACGGTCGATCCCGAGACCGACGACTTTATCGAATACAGCGCGATCAAGGAATACCACACGCTCAATCTTCACACGGAGGGCAGCGATTTCTTTGCGGCGGCGCGCAGAGTCGCGACAGGCAACGCCGTCCCCGAGGACGTGGAGCATATCAAGAGTGAGCTGACAAAGGAAAAGGTAATGAGTCAGGTCAAAGAAAACGGTATCTACCGCATATTCTACCGCATTATCTTTGACGGCAGAGTCATTCCCGTCTGTCTAAAGGCGGCTCTCGTCGAGGAGGACGACGGACCTCAGCTTCTTGTCGGAATGGCAAAGGCAGAAAAACCCTGAAGCACCCCTGCGGAGGTGAACTTTAATGTATTACGCAATAATCGGAATAATGGCAGTTGTGATTCACCTTGTCATCAACCGTGATCTGTTCTGGCACCGAAGCACGTATACCGTCATGCCCGCGAGGCGGGAATACCGCGACTATATCGTCAGCGCGATCATTTTCTGTGCGGTCGACGCGCTTTGGGGCATTATGTACGAGTATCAGCTCGCCATTCCGCTCTACGCGGCATCGGCGATATTCTTTCTTGCGATGATGACGGGCTTTGTGCTCTGGACGCGCTTTGTCACCGAGTATATGGAGGAGCGCAGCCTGTTCAGCAGGGTGGTGTCGTTCCTCGGAGCGGCGATGCTTCTGAGCGTCGTCATAATGCTGATAATCAATTTCTTTAACCCGATACTCTTCTGGATAGACGGGGACGCGGGCTATCACCCGGGAACCGCGAGGTACTCGACGCTCCTGATGCAGGTGCTGCTCTTTGCCTTGGCGGCGGTCAATACCTTTGTCACAAAGCAGAAGGACGCTGTCGCGTCAAAACGTCTGTGCCACACCATCGAGCTGAGTACGCTGGGCTTTGCCGTGCTTATCAGCGTTCAGTTTTACCACCCGATGCTGCCGCTGTACTCAATGGGCTTTCTGTTCAGCAGCTGCCTGCTGCACTCTCTCGTCGTCGAGGACGAAAAGGAGGAGCAGCACAGGGAGCTTGAGGAAATGCTCAGGCGCGAGCAGGAGCAGAGCGCTGAGCTGGGTTCCGCCAAAAAGAAGATATACACCGACCCGCTCACGGGCGTAGGAAGCAAGCAGGCTTACCTGGAGGACGCCGAAAGGATCAACCAACTGATCCGCAGGAATCAGGCTGAGGATATGGCAGTCGCCGTTTTTGACGTGAACGACCTCAAAACCGTCAACGACACAATGGGTCACGACACCGGCGATATTTATATTTACACCGCCTCGATGCTCATCAGCGAGTTCTTTGAGCACAGCCCCGTATACCGCATCGGCGGCGACGAGTTCGCCGTTATCCTCATGGGCGAGGACTACAAAAACCGCGAGGGTCTGCTTTTGTCGTTTGACTGTCAGTCCGAGGAAAACCAGCGCGCCGGCAGGGTAGTCGTCGCCTCGGGTATGGCTGAGTACATCAGGGAGATTGACCACAATATCCGCGATATATTCGAACGCGCGGACAAAAACATGTACGCGCGCAAGAGCGAGCTGAAGAGAATGCACTGGCAGGAGCAGTCGGTAAACGAATAGCCGTCAGGCATAGTCCTCCAGCCAATTGATCTCCTCAAGCTCCCCGATGTCGTAGGAGGGCTTGAGCTTTTCAGCGGCATTGTGCGCTTTTCCGACGTCCTCTGTCAGCCAGTCGAGCAAGGTCGCGTAGTGGTTGGAATAATTCCTGCCCTTGCTCTCTATCACGCGCGAGAGCCTGTCGATCTTGTCCATATAGTGAGAAGGATACTTTTCTCTGAGATCCCTTACCTCAGAATCAGACAAAAATACATTCATAAATGTTCCATGCGGAGAGAGCTCACCCCTCTCTCCATTCTTATTCTTTCTTTTTCTTTCTTTATCTTTCTTCCATTGTTGCCCTTCGTTTGCCGTTGGCTTGCCGATGGTTTGCCCTTCGTTTGCCCTTTCGATTGACACATGCTGATATAAATCGTAGTTTTTTATAGTAATAATCGAGAATTGCGGGGTTGTTTGGATTGCCACCTCGTTTGTCGATTTCAGGTGTTTAAGCGCAGTTCTGATTGACTTGACCGAAAGCTTTAGTTCCTGCGACAGCCTGCTCACGCTCGTCACGCACTGACCGCGTTCGATCGTTCTGCCCTCAAAGCCGTGGCTCTCGTAGTTCGCCGACAACAGCAGATGAATAAACACGCGGAAGGTGTTCGCGTTGCGGTACCATTCCCATTTTGTAATTTTTCTGTGAAGCTTTATGAATCCGCCCTCAAGCACGAAACCACCTCCGCCATTTTAATTGAGTAAAATATATTCATAAAAATGATTTCCCCTTTCACTAAGGGTACGAAATCGGAAAAAATTGCATATTTTTATGCAATTTTTGGGTAGTTGGCAGTTGGTAGTTGGGTAGTTGGTAGTTGATTTTAACGTTCTGATTTACACCGTAGCGACAGCTGTAGCCAGCCGGCAACCCTTTTGTCGCCTGTGGCGACATTTCCCCTTGAAAGGGGAATCACCTTGCGGCTGTCAGGGAACGTGAACCGAACTTTACCTTATATGAATTTAACCGCGATAAACGTGCATTTTCCGAATATAAATCCTGTGCATGAAAAAAGCCTTCCCGCCGTGGGAAGGCTTTGCTTTTATATTATTAAAAAATCACAGATCTCTTATCGCGTCCTTCATGGACTTTACGTATTCGCCGATGTGCTCCGGCGCGTCCTTGCCGTGCTTTTCGAGGAGCCTGACGATCGCCGAGCCGACTATCGCTCCGTCGGACACGGACGCCATAGCCCGCGCCTGTTCGGGAGTCGAAATGCCGAAGCCTACCGCGACGGGCACGCTTGTGTTCTCACGGATAGTCCTGACGATATCGCTGAGGTCGGTGTTTATGCTGCTGCGCTCGCCCGTTACGCCGAGGCTCGACACGAGATAGATGAAGCCCTCGGCTTCCCTCGCGATCATGCCGACGCGGTTTTGTGAGGTCGGAGCGATGAGCGAGATCAGATCAACTCCGTACTGATGACAGAGCGGAAGGAATTCTTCCTTCTCCTCGTAGGGAATGTCCGGCAAAATCAGACCGTCAATGCCGATTTCGGCGCAGGTCGAAATGAATTTTTCCGCGCCGTAGGAGAACACGACGTTCGCGTAGGTCATGAAAACCATCGGAACAGTCACGTCGCTGCGCAGTCCGCGCACGAAGGAGAAGATCATGTCGGTGTTGATTCCGCCGCTCAGCGCGCGCAGGTTCGCGCCCTGAATAACGGGACCCTCTGCTGTCGGGTCGGAGAAGGGTATGCCCAGCTCGATCAGGTCGGCGCCGTTTCTCACGGCTTCTCTCACTGCCGCCGCCGTGGTCACGAGGTCGGGGTCGCCGCAGGTGATGAACGGAATGAACGCCTTGCCGTTTTGGAATGCCTTTGCGATATTACTCATGGATATCCTCCCCTCTGTAGCGCGCGATAGCCGCGCAGTCCTTGTCGCCTCTGCCCGAGACCGTGACGACGATTATCTTGTCCTTATCCATAGTCGGCGCGAGCTTGATCGCGTGAGCAAGCGCGTGTGAGGACTCGATCGCGGGAATGATTCCCTCGGTTCTCGAGAGGTACTCAAAGGCGTTTACCGCCTCGTCGTCGGTGACCGCGACGTACTCAGCCCTGCCGGTGTCGTAGAGGTGAGCGTGCTCGGGTCCTACGCCCGGGTAGTCAAGACCCGCCGAGATCGAGTATACGGGAGCGATCTGACCAAAGGCGTCCTGACAGAAATATGACTTCATGCCGTGGAAAATTCCGAGACTGCCGGTCGAGATCGTCGCGGCGGTCTCGAAGGTGTCGATACCTCTGCCCGCGGCTTCGCAGCCGATCAGCCGCACGTCCTTGTCGTCAATGAAATTATAGAAGCTTCCGATAGCGTTTGAGCCGCCGCCTACGCAGGCGAGAACGGCGTCGGGCAGTCTGCCTTCCTTCTCGAGCATCTGCTCCTTGATCTCCTTTGAGATCACCGCCTGAAAATCGCGGACGATAGTGGGGAAGGGGTGAGGTCCCATGACCGAGCCGAGACAGTAGTGGGTGTCGGAGATCCTCGTCGTCCACTCTCTCATTGCCTCGCTTACCGCGTCCTTGAGGGTGCGCGTGCCTGTCTTGACGGGAATTACCTCAGCTCCGAGCAGGCGCATGCGGTAGACGTTGAGAGCCTGACGGACCGTGTCCTCCTCGCCCATGAAAACCACGCACTCCATGCCCATGAGAGCCGCTGCCGTGGCTGTGGCTACGCCGTGCTGACCCGCGCCGGTCTCGGCGATGAGTCTTGTCTTGCCCATTTTCTTGGCGAGCAGAGCCTGTCCGAGCACGTTGTTTATCTTATGCGCGCCCGTGTGGTTTAAGTCCTCGCGCTTGAGGTATATCTTCGCGCCGCCGAGATCCTTTGTCATCTTCCCGGCGTAGTAGAGCCTTGACGGTCTGCCCGCGTAGTCGTTGAGCAGCTCCGTCAGCTCGCGGTTGAATTCGGGGTCGTTTTTGTAGTGATAATAAGCTTCCTCCAGCTCGTTCACGGCGTTCATCAGCGTTTCGGGAATGTACTGCCCGCCGTGAATGCCGAAGCGTCCCTTTGGATTTGTCATTTTTCTTCTCCCTTTCTTACGGCTTCCACGAATGCCGTCATTTTATTCTTGTCCTTTACTCCGTCTGTCTCGATGCCCGTGCTCACGTCCACCGCGTATGGGTGCAGGTCGGCTACGGCAGCCTCGGCGTTACCGGGGTTCAGTCCTCCCGCGAGGAAGAACGGGCGTTTTATCCTTTCGAGCAGCTCCCAGTTGAAGGCTCTGCCCTCGCCCTTGCCGCCGTCGAGAAGAACGTAGTCCGCAGTGCTTTCCCCGGCGCGCCTGAGGTCGTCGGCGGAGTTGATGATGAATGCCTTGATGATCGGCTTGTCGGTGATCGCGCGGAGCTTTGTGATGTATTCCTCGTCCTCGCTGCCGTGGAGCTGTACCATGTCGACGATGCCGAGGTTCATCAGCGCGCCTACGGTGTCGAGGTCGTCGTCGAGGAACACGCCGACCGCCTTTGTGCCGGGGTTGAGCTTGCTCTTGAGCTCAGCCGCCTTGAGGTGCGAGACCCTGCGTTTGCTCTTCTGAGCGAAAACAAAGCCGATGAAGTCGGGCTTGAGTTGGTTCGCGGCTTCTATATCTTCGATGCGGGAAAGTCCGCACAGCTTTATCTTAGTCATATTATACCCCTCAGTTCGTTAAGTTTTTGCTTTTTGTCCGCGGCTCTCATCAGCGTTTCGCCTACGAGCACCGCGTCGGCGCCGATTTCGCTCAGTGAACGCGCGTCAGCTGCCGTTTTTATTCCGCTCTCCGCGACGAAGATAATATCCCGCGGTATCAGCTTCCTCAGCCGTTTGCTGTTTTCGGTGTCGACCGAGAAGTCCTTGAGGTTGCGGTTGTTGACTCCGATTATTCTCGCTCCGGCTTTTACCGCGCTGTTTACTTCTTCCTCGTTATGCGCTTCAACGAGAGCCGACAAGCCGAGCCTGTCGCAGATATCTATGTATTCTTTCAGCTGACCTTCGCTCAGTATCGCGGCTATCAGCAGCACCGCCGACGCTCCGAGGAGCTTTGCCTCGTAGATCATGTACTCGTCGACCGTGAAGTCCTTGCGCAGACAGGGGATATTCACCTCGGCGGCGATCTCTCTGAGATATTCCTCGCTTCCGAGGAACCACTTCGGCTCGGTCAGGACGGAGATGCAGTCCGCGCCTGCCTGTTCGTACTCCTTGGCTATTTCGAGGTACGGAAAGTCCGGTGCGATCAGCCCCTTTGACGGAGAAGCCTTTTTGCACTCGCAGATGAATGATAATCCGGGCTTTTTCAGCGCCTTCTCAAAGGCGAAATCGCCCTTGGGAGCAGCTTCCGCGAGAGACTTTATTTCTTCAAGAGAAATATTCTTCTTTGCCGCCTCGCAGCGTTCCCTTGCGTGAGCGGCGAGCTTGTCAAGGATATTCATGCGTTATCCTCCGGGCGGTTGCTGACTTCTATGACCTTTTCAAGCGTCTCCAGAGCCTTGCCCGAATCGATGATTTCAGCCGCGAGCTTGATTCCGTCGCTCATTGACTCAGCCTTGCCGCCGATGTACAGAGCCGCGCCCGCGTTGAGAAGCACGGCGTTGCGCTTGTGACCCTGCATTCCAGAGAGAATGTCGCGTGTGATCTGAGCGTTCTCCTCAGGAGTGCCGCCTTTGAGGTCGTCCTTTGTGCAGCGCTCAAAGCCGAAGTCCTCGGGCTTGATGTAGTAGGTCTTGAACCAGCCGTCCTTGATCTCGCAGACCTTTGTCGGCGCGCTGAGGGAGATCTCGTCGAGCTTGTCGGTGCCGTAGACTACCATTCCGCGCTTTACGCCGAGGCTTACAAGAACCTGAGCGAGCGGCTCAACGAGGTAAGCGTCATAAACGCCGAGGAGCTGCATTGAGGGAGAAGCCGGGTTGGTGAGAGGTCCGAGAATGTTGAAAACCGTGCGGAAGCCCAGCTCGCGGCGGATCGCGCCGACGTACTTCATCGAGGTGTGGTACTTCTGCGCGAAGAAGAAGCACATTCCGGCTTCGCTGAGAAGCTCGACGCACCTTTCGGGGCTTTGATTGATATTCACGCCGAGGGCTTCAAGGCAGTCGGCTGTGCCGCTGCTCGACGAAGCGGCGCGGTTTCCGTGCTTTGCGACCTTCATTCCGCCTGCCGCCGCGACGAGTGCCGAGGTGGTGGAGATATTGAAGCTGTGGGCGTTGTCGCCGCCTGTGCCGACGATCTCAAACACGTCCATGTCTGTCTCGACCTTCGTGGCGTGGTCGCGCATTGCAGCCGCGCAGCCCGCGATCTCGTCGGTGGTCTCAGCCTTCGCGCTCTTTGTCGAGAGAGAAGCGAGGAACGCCGCGTTCTGTGTGGGCGTGGTCTCGCCGTTCATTATCTCGTTCATGACAGCGTATGCCTCCGAGTATGTCAGATCTTCCTTGTTGACGATTTTGACGATTGCTTCCTTGATCATAATTATTACTCACTTTCTATAACCTTGTTATCCGTATATAAAATCCCTGAGCATCTGCTTACCGTCGGGAGTCATTATCGATTCGGGGTGGAACTGCACTCCGTACACCGCAAAATCCCTGTGCTGCACCGCCATTATCTCGCCGTCGGAAGTCCTCGCTGTGATTTTTAGGCAGTCGGGCATGGTGTCAGCGTCTGCCGCGAGGGAGTGATACCTCGCTACGGGCGCGGTCTCGGGGCAGTTCTTAAAGAGAATGCAGGTCTTGTCGAACTTAACGCCGCTCTGCTTGCCGTGCATGAGCTGCTTTGCGTAGGTGATCGCGGCTCCGTATGCCGCGCAGATTGCCTGATGACCGAGACAAACGCCGAGTATCGGTATCTCGCCGCCGAGCTGCTTTACAACGTCGATGATGACTCCGGCGTCCTCGGGACGTCCCGGACCCGGCGAGAGGATTATTCTGTCGGGTTTCAGGGCGCGTATTTCGTCAACTGAAAGCTCGTCGTTGCGGATAACCTTTATTTCCGGCTCGAGCTCGCCGACGTACTGGTAGAGATTGTATGAAAAGCTGTCGTAGTTGTCGATAAGCAGTACCATTATTCCACCTCCTGCGCAAGCTCAAGCGCGCGTAAGGACGATTTCGCCTTGTTGAGGCACTCCTCAAATTCCTTTTCGGGGTTCGAGTCGGCGACGATTCCCGCGCCGCTTCTGACGAATACCCTGCCGTTTTTCTTGTAGGCGATGCGTATCGCGATGCAGGTGTCCATGTTGCCCGTGAAGTCGATGTATCCGATAGCGCCGCCGTAGATGCCGCGCTTGTTGTTCTCGAGGTCGCCGATAAGCTGACAGGCGCGTATCTTGGGCGCGCCCGAGAGCGTTCCCGCCGGAAGCACCGCTTCTATCGCGTCGAGAGCGTCCTTGCCGGGGCGTATCTCACCTCTGACGGTCGAGCCGATGTGCATTACGTGGGAGTAACGCTCGATAGAATGAAGCTTTTCGACAGAGACGGTGCCGAAGCTGCTGATTTTGCCGAGGTCATTCCTGCCCAGATCGACGAGCATGTTGTGCTCGGCAAGCTCCTTCTCGTCCGCGAGCAGCTCGCGCTCGAGCTGTAAATCCTCCTTCTCGGTCTTTCCGCGGGGTCTTGTTCCGGCTAAGGGGAAGGTGTGGAGAACTCCGTCCTCGAGCTTTACGAGGGTCTCGGGCGAGGCTCCCGCAACCTCGACGTCCGTTCCCGAGAAGTAGAACATGTAAGGCGAGGGATTTATCGTGCGCAGAACCCGGTAGGTGTTGAGCAGGCTTCCCTCAAACGGCGCGCTCAGGCGGTTTGAGAGCACTATCTGGAAGATGTCGCCCTCGCGGATATGCTTTTTCGCACGCTCTACCATGCCGCAGTATTCGTCCTTATTGAACAGCGGAGTGACCCCGCCTGTGAGCTTACCGCTCTTTTCCTGGGATTTTTTGCCGCTTTTGAGCAGTCCGGCGAGGTTATTGAGGTCTGAAACGGCTCTGTTGTAGCCGTCCTCGCCGTCGTCGAGCCGCATATTTACAATGAGAATTATCTTCTGTCTGACGTTGTCGAAGGCGATGACCTTGTCGAACAGCATGAGGTCGACGTCCTTGAAGGCTTCGCTGTCCTCGACGTTCCGCTTTACGCTCGGCTCGCTGTAGCCGAGGTAGTCGTAGGAGAAGTAGCCCACCAAGCCGCCCGTGAACGGCGGAAGATAATCAAAGCGCGGGCTTTTGTAACGCGACAGAAGCGTGCGCAGGTAGTCAGACGGATTGTCGGTATGCATCACGGTATCGCCTGCCTTCATCTCGCCGTCGATGCAGGTTATCTCCATTTTCGGGTCAAAGCCGAGGAAGGTGTAGCGTCCCCAGCGGTCGTTTGCCTGGGCGGATTCGAGCATGTAGCAGTGTGTGGAAACCGATTTGAGTACCCTCATCGTCTCGATAGGCGTGGTGAAGTCCGAGAGCAGCTCAAAGCTCAGCGGCAATACGTCGTATTTGCCCGTCGCCGCGATTTCGAGCGCTTCGGAAAGCGTTGGCAAAACCTTCATAATAATGACCTCCAAAAAATAAAAAATCCTTAACAGAATACAAGCTCTGTTAAGGACGAATAAACGAAATTATCCGCGGTGCCACCTTAAATTCACGGCGTGACCCGTGCGCTTAGCGGGATACCTGCATATCCCCGGCAAATGACGTCTGCCTTCAACGTCGCAGAATACTCCGCGCGTAAACGCGTTTGACTGCGCCCTCAGCGGTCCATTTGACAACTTGTTTCTCACCCGGCTCTCAGCGCCGCGGGCTCTCTGTAAAGGCATGATTGCCGTTATCTCCGCTTCAACGGTTTAATTTATGAAATTGATAGAATTATAGCACGGCGAAGGTAAAAAGTCAATAGGTTTTTGACATCTTTTGTAGACAAGACCGACAGGGTTTGATATAATAACTTAATAGAAAAGGGGGCTTTCTCATGCGTTTTATGTCAATATCCGCGCGGCTTTTTCTCGCCTGCGCCATGTCCGCCGCTGTTCTTGCGGGCTGCGTGACAAATGCGGAAACCTCCGTTCCCCAAACGACCACAGCTGCAGCCGTTGCCGCAACCGCTGATACCGCGACCATAGACACCGCGACCGCCGACACTGCGGCTGACGGCACCGCTCCCGCTGCTGACGAGTCCGCGCCCGATGTTCATCAGATAAAAATCGAGCCTATGCTTCAGGACGAGCTTGAGTCGGGCTGCGAGATTTACGCGGCGGTGACTTTGCTCGGCTTTTACGGCTATGAAGCCGACGCTCAGGATTTTTCGCAGAATTACATACCCGTCCGCGAAAATTATTCGGACGGCTGCGGCTACTACGGCCCCGATTTGTACAGCGCGTTCGCCGGAGAGCCGGAGTTCGGCTACGGCGCGTACGCTCCCGTGCTCACGAACGCGATAAATGATTATCTCGGCGACAACGACTCTGACGACAGGGCTGAAACCGTGTACGGCCTCACGCTCGGCGGGCTGTGTGAAAAATATATTTCCCGCGGCATGCCCGTCATGGTCTGGATAACCACCGACATGGAGCTGCCCGAGGAATTCATCAGTTGGACTGTGGACTATGCCGACGAGAACGCCAAAACCGAGGTCGGCGGCGAGTTTTCGTGGCCTGTTAACGAGCACTGCATGCTCCTGACCGGTTACGACGACGAAAACTTCTGCTTCGCGGATTCGCTCGACGCGGCAACGGTATGGTATGAAAGGGAACAGTGCGAGAGCGTTTTTGCAGAGATGGGCTCGCAGGCGGTTGTCCTGTTACACCCGACGGAGGACTGAGTATGGCGTATTTCGGAAAATTTTATCTTGACAAGGAAAAGGATATCATCGTTGAGCTTGACCTGACCGACGGCGTTATGAGCTATCTGCTGCGCACTCCGTACCACGCGAAGGGCAATCTCATCACAAACCTCGCCAACCTCTGTTCGCTTCCTCTGAGTAAGGGCGAGGACGGCTTGAAGGTCATAAAGGGCGAGGTTCCCTGTTATGTCGACGAGCGCAACCGCGAGGTCTATGTGCTCAGGCTTGCGGACACGAAGGTCGCGAATATCTATCCCGGCGGCGAAATAGAGCGCAAGGCGTACATTCCAGCCATTTCAAAGACCCTGATGAGCCAGACCAAGGACTACCGCCTCGACGTCAGGAAAACTCTCGTCAAGACCTATATCCGCCGCGAGTACAAGTTCCGCACCGACCTGCACACCCACATGAGCGCGAACCTCGACGCGGATTTGCTGATAGCCCTCGGAATTTACCACCGGATCAGATATCCGTTATACTATATAAAAAAGCTTAACCTGCGCTGCACTCAGGAACAGCGCGAACAGCTCGCTCAGCGCAGAAAGGAAGCCGCCAAGCAGTTTGAGGACAGCCCGCTCAGCGGCAAGTACCTCACGCGCAAAATCGACGACAACACCTTCATCAATTTCGCGGACTTTATTTTGAACAACCTTGAAAACGCGGAGTACAACATACCCAAGATTCGCGCGTCGCTGACGATACTCAAGGACGGTCAGGCGGTGTTCACGAACCTCGAGAAGGTCTATCTCTACCGCTACGTCTTTACAAAGGGCGTTCCTTACGGCGAAAATATTTCTATCGATAATTACCGCGATATCCCCGACGCGGACGTCGCTGACGCGGTCGGAAAGATGATCTCCGACGGCAAGAGCGAGGATTACCGCAATCTGACTCTGTTTCAGAACAAGCTGCTCTGGATCGCGCGCGGAGCTAAAAAGCGCGGAGTCAGCTATCTCGAGATATCCGACACGAGCCTTGCAAAGCCCGAAGCGGCGGCTCACACCCTCGCTCAGGCTCACGATATCCTGCCCAAGGTCGAGCGTGAAACAGGGGTTACCCTGCGATTTCTGGCGGCTCTGCGCAGGATTCCGCTGACTATCGTGCGCGACAGAGCAGGCGCGTTTGAGGATACTCAGCGGCAGCTGAGCACTATCAGCGCCATAGCCGACGACCCTTATGTCGCGGGAAGCGACATCGTCGGCGAGGAGATAAACGATATCCGCGAGCTGCGCGCCGTGATAAATGAGCTTGTAAAGATCGCGGCGGAGCACAGCGGGTTTGTGATACGCATTCACGCGGGCGAAAACGACGGACTCCGCGACAACGTGGCGAATTCCCTCGCCTGCGTGCGCGAGGCTCTCGCCGAGGGTCAGCCCATGCCGCGCCTGAGGATAGGCCACGGTCTGTACACCGCGAATCTCCGTTCTCAAAAGGGAAAGCAGCTGATCAACGACCTGCGCGAAAACAAGGTCGTGCTGGAGTTCCAGCTGACCTCAAACGTCCGGCTCAACAACCTCAGCTCGCTTGATAACCACCCGATACGCCGCTATCTGCGCGGCGGAGTGTTCTGCGTTCAGGGCACCGACGGAGGAGCGCTCTACGGCACCGATTCGATCGACGAACAGCTCGCGCTCGAGCGTTTGCTTGACCTCTCGTATGAGGACATGCTCGCGATGAAGCATGCCGAGGAGGTGGTGCGGAAGTCGAGCATGCGCGATTTTGAGGAGAAAAAGAGGACGTTTGAAAAGCTCCTCACCTCAGGAGTTGAGGAGTATCTGAGCGAAAAAATCGCGCAAGCCGTACCCGAGGAGCCGGATATAGTTATCGCGCCGCAAAAGCTCGACAGCGCGGTCTGTCTGAGCGGACAGATACGGGAGATACCCGCCGGAAAGGTGCCTGTAGTCGTGCTCGGCGGAAGCTTCAACAGCAGCCGTCACTCAACGCGCGTAAAGGAGCCGATGCTCGGACTGCTCAGGGAGCTTACCGGGCGGCTCGACCCTGAGCGGTTCTGCTTTGTGATAGGCAGCCGTCTGACGGGCTACGAGCGCGAGCTGCTAAGACTCTCGGACGGAAGGTTCGAGGTTTTCGCGATCGTCCCGACAAGGATAACCGCCGCCGAAGCCCGCCGCCTCCAAAAGAGCGGGGTAGGAGTGCGGGTGTCGATAGAGCCGACGAGAATGGGACTCTACAAGAGCTTTGCCTACGAGATATTCAAGCGCAGACCGTCCGTGGTCATTGCTCTCGACGGCAATTCCGCCGGCGCGAACACTATTCAGGAGGCGAAGAACGGCAAAAGAGAAGCGCGGATATTCGTCAACCGGCACGCGCGGATTCTCTGCGAAAAGGCGAGAGCCATTCAGGGCTATGTGAGCTTCATCGAGGACGAGAGCTCCGCTCAGGCGATTCTCCGCGACGCGCAGAGGGTCTGGGAGAGAAACAGCGAATAGAGAAATTATTTTTTAGGGGTCAGTTTTGTCTGTCCCCTAAAATTTTTCTTGACATTGTCGTGCAATACTAATAATATTATATTATACAAGCAGTTTATTTTGTCCGAATCGGGGAGGGTTGTTTATGCTTGAGTCAAATCAGGCGCGCATCGGCAAAAAGAAAAGCTTATTGATGTTCGCGGGGCTGACTGCCTGCGGCATACTTATCAATATTCTCGGCGCGAGGCTAAACGTATGGTTCAAACTGCCGTTTTACCTCGACAATATCGGCACGATACTGACCGCTCTTGTCGGCGGATATCTGCCGTGCATCGCGGTCGGCTTCTTGTACAACATTATCGCCGGCATCGGCGACAACATGACGACCTACTACTGCTTTGTCAGCGTGCTCATCGCGTGGGCTGCGGCGTTTTTCGCGAGGACGGGGTGGCTGACGAAGTTCCCGAAGGTTCTCGCCGCAGTGCTGACCTTCGCCGTGTTCGGAGGAATAGGCGGAGGAATATTGACGTGGTTTTTGTACGGACTCAGCTCCGGCGAGGGAGCTGCCGGTATGCTTGCGCAGAATATCGTAAGCATTACGGGAATGAGCCGCTTCACCGCCGACCTGACGGCGAACTTCCTGATCGATATCGCGGACAAGGCGATCTCAACCGCCGCCGCTCTCCTGCTGTGGAAGCTCCTGCCAAAGAGATTCATCGCCTACTGCGGGGTTTTCAAGGAGCAGATAGCGTTTTTCAGCGGCAGCAGCTCAAACGTCAAGCGCAAAAAGCTCTCGCTGCGCGCCAAGGTGCTGCTTCTCGTGGGCGTCTCGTCGACGCTCGTCGCGGTATCTGCCGTGACGGTCTGCATTTTGCAGTACCACCACGCGACAATTGACAAGTATATCGACGAGGGCAGGCGCGTGACCGCGATGATGGCGCGGAACATCGACCCCGACAGGCTCGATATTTACATTGAAAAGGGCAGGGACGACGAGGAGTACGCCGACATCGAGGATATGCTCTACAGCGTCAACGACAGCGTTCCCGACGTCACCTATATCTACGTTTACAAGATCACCGAGGACGGCACCACGGTCGTCTTTGACCTCGACACGCCCCAGCTCAAGGCTGACAAGCACGGCGACAGGCTCGAGCACAACATCACAATGCGGCAGCAGCTCGATGACTTCCTCGCGGGAAAGGAGATCGAGCCGGTCATCACAAACGACGAGTACGGCTGGATGCTGACGGTCTATCAGCCGCTCGGCGAGGGCGATAATCTCTGTTACGCGGCGGCTGACATGTCAATGGAACGCATGCGCGGCAACGAGGTATCCTTCCTGACGCGGCTTATCTCGCTGTTCATCGGCTTCCTCTCGCTGATAATGATATTCGCGATGTGGATATCCGACCGTTTCATCACCGAACCCATAAACCGCATAACCGAGGCGACCAACGACTTTGCCTACGACACCGCCGAGGCCCGCGAGGAGAGCGTTGAGCGGCTGAGAGATCTGAATATCCACACCGGCGACGAGATCGAGAACCTCTACACCGCTATCCTGAAAACTACCTCCGATACCATGGGCTATATCGGCGAGGTTCAGGAAAAGGGCGAGCAGATATCGAAGCTCCAGAACGGTCTTATCATGGTTCTCGCTGACATGGTCGAGAGCCGCGATCAGTGCACCGGCGACCACATCAAAAAGACCGCCGCCTACACCAAGATCATCATGGAACAGATGAAGCGCGAGGGCATTTACGCCGAGCAGATGAACGACGGATTCATCGACGACGTTGTTCATTCCGCGCCGCTTCACGATATAGGCAAGATACACGTTCCCGACGCGGTGCTCAACAAGCCCGGCAGACTGACCGAAGAAGAATACAAGCAGATTCAGGAGCACACCACCGCCGGAGGAGAGATCATCGACAGGGCAATCGCCTCTATCTCGGGCGATTCGGGATATCTGCGCGAGGCAAGGAACCTCGCCGCCGCGCACCACGAAAAATGGAACGGCAAGGGCTATCCGCTCGGTCTAAAGGGCGAGGAGATACCTCTGTCAGCGAGAATAATGGCGGTCGCCGACGTGTTTGACGCGCTGGTTTCGCGCCGCAGCTACAAGACGCCGTTCTCGGTCGACAAGGCGATCGAGATCATAGTCAAGGACGCAGGCACGCATTTTGACGAGAAGGTAGTAAAGGCGTTCATCGACGCCGAGGACGAGATCCGCAGAGTCGCGGAGGAGAATAGCGAGGAATAGGGGATAGTAGGTAGTTAGTAGTAGAAAGAGTGTACTACCAACTAAAAAAACAGAGGCAGCAAGCCTCTGTTTTTTTTCACCCTGCCTCGCTCTCGAGGAGGGATATCAGGTTTTCTGCCTTGAACCTCTCGTCCGAGTCGAAGGCTGAGTTGAGCGCTTCGGTGTTGTCGTAGGAGTGCTCGACTTCCTTTGAGTACCGCTGCAGTATCCTCATGCGCGGATACGGGTAATTTCTTTCGCAAAACAGCGCGTCGAGCTTTCCGGTGACAAGATACGCGCAGACGATTCGCTTTATCGAGTAGAGCACGTCGCCGGAGTTCACCGCCTCAAGGTAGTAGCGGTAGACATAATACAGCGCGAATTTCTCAAAGTCACCTGCAAAGCTCTCGCTGATTCTCAGCTCCTGAGCGATCGCGGCGGTTTCATCGAGAGCGTCCTTCCACTCTCCGCTCATTATTTCAAATTCCCTGTGCATATCAAAGATAAAGCCGCAGCCGTCGCTTTCGGCGCTGCCGAGGTCGAGCGGCTCGGGTTCCTCACCGTCGAGCACAGCCTGAACCTGAGCGTTGAACTCAAGGCAGTCGGCAAGGCGGTAGGCGAATGGCTCGCCGCTGTTCAGAAGATAATCAAGGGTTTTCCCGCGCGCCTTGAGCAGGAAGCTCATCACCTCGTCGTCTGAGCTGATGCTGAGCTCTGTGGAGCTTCCGAAATCGGAGTAGGCTTCCCTTGAGTTTTTAAGCATGAACCTCGCCGCCTCGGGGCAGGCGAAGGAGAGAAGGTGCTCGCGGAAATTGCCGTAATCAACGGCGACCCTCGGGAAATTCGCGCAGGTCCGGCTGAGGTGTTCCTCGCCGATACCGATATATATGTCGCAGAGCATGTCCTTGTTCCAGAACGGACACCTGCCGTCGGTGCAGGGAAATATCCGCTCGCCGTATTCGTCGGTAACGAGGAGCCTGCGCATTTTGTCGCCGAGAGAGCCCTCTACGGTCTTGTAAAACTCCTCGGTGGCGCTGTCGATGTCGATATCCCAGTCCTTGCAGCAGCTGTCCTCGCAAAGATTCGCGATACACTTGAATTCGCGGTAGAATGAGGGGTAGATTTCATGCATTTTATGTCACTTCCTTACGGCAATCATACCATAGTTTCCGGGGTTTGGCAAGGGATAGGACAATGGACAATGGACAATTGACAATTGACAATGGACAATTGTAGTCAGCAGTAACGGCAGATGTTTACCGGAATATGATACACCGGAAAATGCACGTTTATCGCGGTTAGTATCATATTACAATAACGTTCTGTTCACGTTCCCTGACAGCCGCAAGGTGATTCCCCTTTCAAGGGGAAATGTCGCCACAGGCGACAAAAGGGTTGCCGGCTGGCTACAGCTGTCGCTACGGTGTAAATCAAAACGTCGGATTTAATTTCTACCAACTACCAACTACGAATAATGCCCCCTAAACCCTTGACATCCTCAGAACTTTATATTATGATAAACATGTATTAAATTTACTAATACAAGACTTTCGATTGGTGACATTTTTGAGGGGGAGAGAGAATGTTTCAAATTGATTTTGCGGCTAGAGAACCTATTTACGAGCAGCTGTACAACAGCGTGATAAGGCTTGCGGCTGCGGGCGTCATTCAGCCGGGCGACAAGCTTCCGCCCGTGCGAAGTATCGCGTCTGATCTGGGCATCAACCCGAACACCGCGGCTAAGGCTTACCGTGAGCTTGAAAACGAGGGATATATCTATTCCTCGGTAGGCAGGGGCAGCTTTCTCACCGACAAGCTGACCGCTGATTCGGCTCAGAAGCTGATGACGCTCGACGAGTTCAGAAGGGCGGCAAAGAACGCCTTCGCTCTCGGAGCGCAAAAGGAAGAGCTGCTCGGCATCATCGAGGAATTGTACAGAGGGAGGTATTGTTTTGATTGAAATCAGAGGGCTGACCAAACGGTTCGAGAAGGTCGTCGCGGTAAACCGCCTTGATCTCACCGTCCGCGAGGGAACCGTTACCGGCTTGGTCGGCAGCAACGGCAGCGGTAAATCTACCCTGCTGCGAATGCTCGCCGGGGTTTTCAGAGGGGAAGAAGGCACGATTCTGCTCGACGGCAGGGAGCTTTTCGACAATCCCGCCGCGAAGGGCGAGTGCTTTTTCATTCCCGACTTTCCGTTCTTCTACAACAACAGCACTATCGAGAACACCGCTGTGCTCTACCGCGAGCTTTATCCGCACTGGAGCGACGAAGCGTACATGCGCTACTGCTCGGTTTTCCCGATTAACACGAAGGACAGGATAATCAACATGTCAAAGGGCATGCAGCGTCAGGCGGCGCTTATCCTCGCGCTTTCGACCTGCCCGAGGTATCTGTTTCTCGACGAGATATTTGACGGCCTTGACCCCGTTGTACGGCACCTGCTCAAGCGCATTCTTATCGAGCACGTCGCCGAGCATCAGATGACGGTCATCATCGCCTCGCACAATCTGCGCGAGCTTGAGGACTTGTGCGACCGCATCTGCCTTATGCACCGCGGTTCGGTGCTCATGGAGAGGGATATCGATTCTCTGCGCCACGAGTTCAGAAAGGTTCAGATAGCCTTCAAACAGGTGCCAAACGTGCCGAACCTCTTTGAGGGCATCAACGCCATAAGCGTCTGGCGCAACGGAAATGTATTCAACGTTACCATCAGGGGAACGGAGGAGGAGTTTATGCCGAGGCTCAACGCCCTGCAGCCCGCATATATCTCAGCCATGCCGCTGACCCTTGAGGAGATTTTTATCAGTGAAATGGGGGCTGCGGGTTATGACACAAACAGTATCCTCTAAGGGCAGATTCAGGCAGTGCCTGACGACCTTCAAGTGGGAGCTTTACAACTGCTCGGGCGCGCTGCTGATATTCGCGATATTGGCGGCAGTGTTCACCACGGTCATTCTGACTATCTGCCTTGTCGCGGGCTTTACCGAGGCGACGGATTCTTGGAGTACGGCGAATCCCTCGTCTATCGATTTCGACGCGATAAAGGGAGCGGTAAAGATTTTTCAGATCGTCGCGTCCTACGCGGTTTTCGCTCTCAACGCGGTGTTCACTATCATCTACACCATACGCATCTATTCATATCTGCACAACAAGCGCAAGGCTGACATGTACGGCGCGCTTCCGATAAGCCGCCGCACCTTCTACGCCGCCAAGACCGTCTCGGCTTACATATTCTCGATAATTCCGACGATGTTCTTTCTCTCGCTTATCGCGCTGATATCGATATGCTTCGGTCAGCCGCTCGTCAACGAGGTCACGGGAATTTACCTCAATCTTCTGCTCGGCTCGATAGCCTGCATCTCGTTCTACGGACTGCTCGCGGTCTGCTGCGGCACCACCGTAAACAGCGTTATCTCGTTCATCGCGATAAACTTCGCCTACGTCGTGGCGGCTCTGTTCATCAAGGGCACGGCTACGTCATTCCTGCGCGGACTTCCGCTGATAATTTACGAGAACAGCTTCATCATGAAGGCTCTCAATCCGCTCTCGGCATACGGCGGCGGAAATATCATTTACTGGATTATCTTCACCGCAGCCTGTCTTGCGCTCGGCATATATCTTGTCAAAAAAAGACGCGCCGAATGCGCCCAGACCTCCTTTGCCTATTGGCTGCCCGCCTACATGGTCAAGGTGCTCGTCGCCTTTGACTTCGGAATGTTCCTCGGCAGCATCTTCGGCGCCCTCGGAGTGCTCTTCATTCCGTTCGCGGGATTTATGTTCGGCTTTGTGCTCGGCAGCGTTCCCGCCTACGTCATCACCCACATGATACTCTACCGCGGAGTTAACAAGCTCGTCAAAACCGCTATCCCTCTCGGAGGTCTTGTTGTCGTCGTCGCGGGCGTGATGTTTGTGCTCAGCTTCGACCTGTTCGGCTACAACCGCTTTGTACCCGACGCTGAAAGCGTAAAAAGCGCGGGCGTTATCGACCTCGAGGACTGCTATTTCAAGGGCAAGCTCAACGCGGTCGAGCTTGGCAATCTCGCCGCCGACGACTGCACCGACGCGAAGAATATCGGCAATATCACTGACTTTCACCGCAGTATCATCAATAACTTCGAGACCGCGGATTACAACCCTTACGCGGATATCTGGTACAACATGATAATGAGCGGCGTCGGCTCGACGTTCTACGACAGCGGCTACATCGTGTCCTACAAGCTCAGCAGCGGCTTTGTCTCGACGCGCTGCTACTACGAGACCGGCGTGAATTATTACGACATCAACACGGTAGCCGTCGACGGTATCCTCGGCAGCACGGAGTATTATCTCCGCTACAGCAGCATTATGAACGCGAGGTATGACGAGATAATTTCGCTGGGCGTGTCGGTTCCCAAGGACGACGGCGACAGGTACGATTACCTTATCAATTCGCCGATTTATATTGAGGAGGACAACAACAATCCCACAGCTAAGGCGGATATCGAGAAGGTCATGACGGCTTTCCGCAAGGACTTTGCCGAGCACGGCGAGGTCAAGCCGAATGACGCCGTGGTGCGGATAGATATCAGGTACGTCAAAAAGGACAATGCCGGCGGAAATTCCTTCCTCGGCGCGATGATCGCCGCTATGTCGTACTCTGCAAGCTCGAGCGGCGACAGGGGATATATCAGCGAGGACTACACCCGGACTCTGAAAGCGATGCGCGAGATCGGCGCGCTCGACGATGACAACAATCTGGAAATACAGAGCTGGTATTATCAGAATCCATACAGATAAGCGAAAGGCGCGGCTCAGGCTGCGCCTTTTTCAGAGTGGAGAGTTAAGAGTGGAGTTTTGAGTGATGCCGCCCAAATCAAACTTGACAAAACCGCCGTAAAGTGAGATAATATAACGGTATTTAAAAAACATTTTCAAGGAGCGATTTTATGGCTAAGGAGATGGCAAAATCCTATAAGCCCTCTGAATTTGAGGACAAAATTTATGATTTCTGGCTCAAGGGGAATTATTTCCACACAAAAGCCGATCCCGATAAAAAACCCTACACTATCGTTATGCCGCCGCCCAACATCACGGGTCAGCTGCACATCGGTCACGCGCTCGACGAGACCTTGCAGGATATCCTTATCCGCTACAAGCGCATGTCCGGCTACGCGGCTCTCTGGGTGCCCGGCACCGACCACGCCTCTATCGCCACCGAGGCGAAGATCGTTGAGGCTATGCGCAAGGAAGGAATCTCAAAGGACGACCTCGGACGCGGGAAGTTCCTTGAGCGCGCGTGGGAGTGGAAGCGCGAGTACGGCGGCAGGATCACAAAGCAGCTGCGCAAGCTGGGCGTAAGCTGCGACTGGGAGCGCGAGCGCTTCACCATGGACGAGGGCTGCTCCGAGGCTGTACGCGAGGTCTTTGTCAAGCTCTATGAGGACGGCAAGATCTACCGCGGCAACCGCATGGTAAACTGGTGCCCGCACTGCAACACCTCTATCTCCGACGCTGAGGTAGAGTACGAGGAGCAGCAGGGTCATTTCTGGCACATTCTCTATCCCGTAAAGGAAACCGGCGAGATGCTCGAGATCGCCACGACCCGTCCCGAGACGATGCTCGGCGATACCGCCGTCGCTATCAACAAGGACGACGAGCGTTACAAGCACCTGCACGGCTGCCACGTTATCCTTCCTCTGCTCGACAAGGAGATTCCGATCGTCTGCGACGAGCATGCCGACATGGAAAAGGGTACCGGCGTTGTAAAGATCACACCTGCCCACGACCCCAACGACTACGAGGTAGGTCAGCGCTGCAAGCTGCCTATCGTAAGGGTATTCACCTACGACGGCCACATGACCGGCAGGGCTGACGTTGAGGCTTACGAGGAGCTCAAGGCTAAGGGCAGACTCGCCGAGAACGAGCCTGAGGTCATCGACTGCGGCAAGTACGCCGGCATGACCACCGCCGAGGCGAGAGAAGCGGTTCTCGCCGACCTTAAAGACCTCGGTCTGCTCAGGCAGGTAAAGCCCCACACCCACGACGTAGGCACCTGCTACCGCTGCCACACCACTATCGAGCCTATGGTTTCAAAGCAGTGGTTCGTCCGCATGGAACCGCTTGCGAAGCCCGCGATCAAGGCTGTACGCGAGGGAGAGACAAAGTTCATTCCCGAGCGCTTTGAGAAGGTCTACTTCCACTGGATGGAGAACATCAAGGACTGGTGCATTTCACGTCAGCTCTGGTGGGGTCACAGGATCCCTGCCTACTACTGCGAGGACTGCGGCGACGTCACAGTCGCTAAGGACGCTCCGGAGTGCTGCTGTCACTGCGGCGGCACAAAGCTCACTCAGGACGAGGACACTCTCGACACCTGGTTCAGCTCCGCTCTCTGGCCGTTCTCGACCCTCGGCTGGCCTGAGAACACCGACGATCTCAAATATTTCTACCCGACCAGCACTCTGGTTACGGGCTACGATATCATCTTCTTCTGGGTCGCGAGAATGATCTTCTCCGCGATCGAGCAGACAGGCAAGGCTCCGTTCGACACCGTATTCATTCACGGCATCGTCCGCGACGAGCAGGGCAGAAAGATGAGCAAATCCCTCGGAAACGGCGTTGACCCGCTCGAGGTCATAGAGAAGTACGGCGCCGACGCGCTGCGCTTCCTCCTCGTTACCGGCAACTCGCCCGGAAACGATATCCGCTACTCCGAGAAGCGCATCGAGGCTTGCTCGGGCTTTGCGAACAAGCTCTGGAACGCATCGCGCTACGTTCACATGAATATCGACGACTACGACGTAAAGAACGAACTGCCCACGACCCTCACCACCGAGGACAAGTGGATTCTCTCAACCCTCAACTCCGTAGCTAAGGAGGTCAACGAGAATCTCGGCAAGTTCGAGCTGGGTATCGCGGTTCAGAAGGTCTATGAGTTCATCTGGGACTGCTACTGCGACTGGTACATCGAGCTTACAAAGGCTCGTTTGCAGAGCGACGGCGAGGACGCTCAGAACGCGCGTCAGGTTCTGCTCTACGTTCTCGATCAGATACTCAGGCTCCTGCACCCCTTCATGCCCTACATCACCGAGGAGATATGGCAGACGATTCCCCACGAGGGCGAGACCGTCATGCTCTGCGCTTATCCGACCTACAAGCCGGAGCTTGACTTCCCCGAGGCGGCTCAGGAAATGCAGCGCATTATGAACGCTATCCGCGCAATCCGCAACCGCCGCAACGAGATGAACGTTCCGCCCTCACGCAAGGCGAAAATCTACGTCGCCACAAGGTTCCCCAAGACCTTTGAGGACGGTCAGGCGTTCTTCATCAAGCTCGCGTCAGCAAGCGGCGTCGAGGTAGGCGAGAGCTTTGACATCGACGGAGCGGTGACTATCGTCACTCCCGACGCGAAGGTCTACATTCCGATGGACGAGCTTGTTGACAAACAAGCCGAGCTCAAGCGCCTCAACAAGGAGCTCGAGCAGGTCAAGAAGCGCCTTAGTCAGTCCGAGGGCAAGCTCAATAATCAGGGCTTCGTCTCAAAGGCTCCCGCGGCGGTAGTCGAGAACGTCAGGAAGCAGGCTGAAAAGGAAAGAGAGCAGATCGCGCTGATCGAAGCCGCGATCGAAGCACTGTAATAAATATCAAAGGGACAGAGCGATTCTGTCCCTTAATTATTTTTAAAAACCGATTGACAAACCCTTTTTCTTGTGATATACTCAAATTAATAAATGAACATATATTCATATGTACAAACATTGAGGTGATAATATGGACAACCGTGAAATACCAGATCTGGATATGCTCTTTGAGCTTGCGGACTTGTTCAAGGTGTTCGGCGACTCGACCCGTCTGCGCATTATGTACGCGATTTCCGACGGGGAGCTGAGCGTTCTGAGCATCGCGGAAACCCTCGGAATGGAGCAGAGCACTATCTCGCATCAGCTCCGCGTTCTCCGCAACAACAAGCTCGTCCGCGCGCGCCGCGAGGGTAAGCAGATATACTACTCCCTCGACGACGACCACGTCAAGAAAATAATTGAAATGGGTATCGACCACCTTATGGAGTAGCGCCATGAAACATACATTGATATTGGAAAACCTCAACTGCGCCCACTGCGCCGGGAAAATCGAGCAGGCGATAGCCGGTACTGACGGCTTCGAAAACGTCAGCTTCAACTTCGCGACAAAGGCGCTGAGGTTCGACAGCGAAAAAAAGAACCCCGTTTCAGAGGTTCAGCAAATCTGCGACAGCATCGAGGACGGTGTGACCGTAAAGCAGACCGCCGTAAAGGAGAAAAAACGCGTTGATATCGAGCATGCTCTGCTTATCATCGCTCTCGTGTTCGGCGCGGCGGCTCTTGTTTTTCACCTCGCCGTGCATAATGAAGCCGCCGACATAGCTGTGCTGGCGCTCAGCCTTTCCGCGACCGTTCTCGCGGGCTGGAAGGTCTTTGTAAAAGGCTTCAAAAATCTCATAAAATTCCGCATAGAGGAAACCGTGCTGATGAGCGTGGCGGTTATCGCGGCGTTTATCCTCGGCGAGTACGTCGAGGGCGCGATGGTGACTCTGCTGTTCACAGTCGGCGAGCTGATCGAGGACTTCGCCGTCGACGCGTCGCGCCGCGATATCGAGAAGCTAAGTCAGATCCGCCCGGACACCGCGATCATTCTTCACCACGGTCACGAGGAGGAAGTAGCCGCCGAGAGCGTTAATGTCGGCGACGTCATCGTTATCAAGCCGCACGCGAGGATTCCGATCGACGGAGTCGTCGTTGAAGGCAGCTCAAGCGTTGATAACGCCGCTCTGACCGGCGAGAGCATTCCCGTTGCCGTCGGTATGAACGACGAGGTGCTCAGCGGCGGCATGAACGGCGACGGTCTGCTGAAAATCCGCACGACAAAGGCGTTCGGCGACAGCACCGCCGCGAGGATTTTGCAGATGGTCGAGGACGCGGCGGCTCAGAAGGGCAGAAGCGAAAAGCTGATCTCGCGTTTTGCCGCCGTATACACCCCGATAATGGTCGGACTTGCCGTGCTTATCGCGGTCGTGCCGCCGATTATCGGCTTCGGCACCTTCGGTCAGTGGGTCTACAACGCGCTTGTCGTACTCGTCGCTTCCTGTCCGTGCGCGATCGTTATCTCGGTTCCGCTCGCGTACTTCTCGGGCATAGGCGCGGCTTCAAGGCAGGGCGTGCTTATCAAGGGCGGCAAGTACCTTGAGGCTCTCGCGGCGGCAAAGAACTTCGTTTTTGACAAGACAGGCACCCTCACCACCGGCAAGCTCAGGGTCGCGAAAACCGTCACGCTTTCTGATTATTCCGAGAGCGAGATACTCAGCCTTGCGGCGGCTGTGGAGGAGTATTCCTCGCACCCGGTAGCGCACGCGATTTGCAGTGAAGCGAATGCCGCGGATATTACTCTGAGCAATTTCACCGAGACCGCCGGCAAGGGCACCTCGGCTCTTTACGAGGGAAAAATCCTGTGCTGCGGCAGCTTTGGCGGCGATATTCCCGGGAGCGCGGCTGACTGCAACGTCTTTCTCACCCTCGGCGGCGAGCTGATAGGCGCGATAAAGGTCGCCGACACCGTCCGTGACGAAAGCGCGGAGGTAGTATCTCAATTAAAAGAACTCGGCGTGAAAAACACGATGATGCTGACCGGCGACAGAGATAATGCGGCTCGGTCAGCGGCGGCAGAGACAGGAGTCGATTCATACAAAGCTCAGCTTCTGCCCGCCGATAAGCTAAGCGCCGTGAAGTCGCTCGACGGCGGCGTGTGCTTTGTCGGCGACGGAATCAACGACGCGCCCGTACTCACGGCGAGCGACTGCGGTATCGCGATGGGTCTGGGCAGCGAGGCGGCGATAGAGGCTGCTGACGCTGTGCTCTCGTCGGGAACCTTACACGCGCTTCCAAAGGCGGTCAAGACCGCGCGGAGAACCATGCGCACTATCCGCACAAATATTATCTTTGCCCTCGCGGTAAAGGCGGCGGTCATTGTTCTCGCCTGTCTGGGACTAGCGGCGATATGGATGTCAGTCGTCGCGGACACGGGAGTCTGCGTTATCTGTGTGCTCTACACGGCGCGGCTTCTGAAAATAAGGAAATAAAATAACGGGCGTGTTTGCTGCACGTCCGCTATTTTGTCTGAAGGTGATCATTTCATTCGTTCGAGCCGGGGAAACGTGTTTGTCTGCTGCGTTCCGTCCAAACAAGAATTGCAAGATCGATGTATTCATTAACTCTATCTATTTCTAAGATTGGCTTCTTGCCCGATTGTATTAATTTATTTACCAAATATTTGTTTTGAATAAAGCATAGCTTTTCGCAGAAGTCATAAACGTCGTCAAAGCTGTTAAGGGTATCACGGAGAATACGACGGTTTTCAACAGCCATATTACCGCCCTGACAAAGCGGCAGCTCTCCGCCGTTATAGAATAAATCCAGAGTATAAATAAATGTATCAAACCGATCGTTTCCGAATTTTTGCTTGGCTGCTTGCAGGTTGCCCGTTACCGGCATAAGTGAAAAGTTTATCGGTTCATAGTTGTGTAACGCGCAACAGTTCAGGAGATCATATGTGTTTTGTTTTTCGTTGTCCGACAAATTGCTGTTCCGGACAATACTGCGAAAGTATTTGTGGCTATCGTAGCCGAAATTAAAACTTACGTCGCCGTTTACCTCAATCGTTTCGTTGTAATAATATGCGGAATTTTCGCTTGTCAAGGAAGTGCCGCACATATTTTGATAATATCTCCAGGCTTTAACGGAACGGTCGTGATCACAAGCAAAGTCAAACTCCTCTGATTCCGGCAAACTCAGGCAAATCAGGGTCGTTTCTTTGGATTCCGTGGATAATATCTGATAATACTCCGTGTAAATATACTTTATAATCTTTTTTACTTTATTTGACTGATTGTTGATTTCAATGTAGTATTTACCGGATTCTTTATCACAAGAAGTATATTCTATCGGAGTTGTTTTTCCGTAAATGGCTGCTGCCGACAGAAATTTGTCGAGACGTTTTTTGTCTTCTTTCGTAAGCTCCACCTTGCTCACCCTTTCTTCTTGTACGCTTCCTTAAAGGGTACGACGGTGCCGTCCTTTTCCTCGACGGACACATTGTCGAGGGTCGCGCTGAACTGCTGTCGGATCTCGCCGAGATAGATTTTGTAGAGCTTTTTCTGCTCAGCCTGCTCCTCAGCCGTCAGACCGACGGTCTTTTTCTTTTTGGCAAGCTCGTTTATGCGCTGCAATAAATTCTGTTCCAT